>ONPI01000186.1 GCA_900319685.1 uncultured Bacteroidales bacterium | reverse complement strand
CGACAGGAAGGTCCAGAGGAACCTGGAAGAGATTCTGGATGCGGACTGTGACGGAGTGATGACCAAACTCCGCGAGGAGTTCCCGTCATGGAAGGAAGAGGACTTCCTGCTGTACAGTTTCGCAGCCTCCGGCTTTTCGAGCACCACCATATCCACCCTGATGGGCAAGGAGAAGAGTGTGATCTACAACCGTATCTGGAGGCTGAAGGGCCGCATTTCCAACTCTGACTCTCCTCTTAAGGACTTCTTCCTTTCCTGCCTTGGGAAATGATTTGGAGTTGTCGATGGAAATTCTTAACTTTAAACGGGTTAAGAATATACGGCAATGAAAAGGGATGACAACGAATGGGTGGTGACGCGCATCGACGGGAAGATCGCGTCGGTCTGTGCTGATTTCCGGCATCTGAACAAAATAACCGAGATGGTGCAGTCGCAGCCCGTATCGGCCACTTCGGAAATCACCGTCGGCAAGATAACCATGAAGGAACTCGCCGCGCTTTCCCTGAAGACCAGATGGGAGGACCTTTACATTTCCGGCACCCCTTTCCAAGTCAACGTCTGGAAGAACCTCTATCATCTGACCCACCGTGAGGACGGGACTCCGATCCTGCCGGAAGAAGGTATCAAGCTTATGAGCTACAGCCAGCTAGCCCAGATCTGCGACAATCCTCGCGGAGTCCGTGCAGTAGCCCATGCCGTAGCCTGCAACATGATAGCCTACATCATCCCCTGCCATCTCATCGTCCCGAAGGATTCCATCGACAAGATCCTGCAGATCAGGACCGTAGCCGAAGGCACCATATTCAAGGGCACCGACCTCTACCTACTTGATTCGATAGATGTCGGTGAATATGAATATGGAAGCGCCCTCAAGCGCAGAGTCATCGAACTCCAGCTCTACGGGCGCTAGGATCAGTCGTTGTTGAGTTGGACGATGTCGACGCGGGAGCGCTCGGAGTCCCCGATGAGCCACTCGGAATAGTAGTCGGCCATCCTCCAGAAGAAATATTCGTTCATATCCCCGAAACCGTGACGCTGCCCGGGGAGGATGAGCATATCGAAGCGCTTGTTGGCCCTGATAAGCGCATTCACCACGCGTATGGTGTTGGCCGGATGCACGTTGTTGTCGATATCCCCGTGGACCAGCATCAAGTGTCCCTTCAGGTTCTTCGCCAGCTCCTGGTTGGTGGATATTGAATATACGAACGTAGTGTCCCCCTTGTCGACCTTCTCCAGGATTCCGTGGTGCTGTTCGCTCCACCAGCGGTTGTAGATGCTGTTGTCGTGGTTGCCGGCGCAGGAAACCGCTGCCTTGAAGAAGTCAGGATACTTCAGGATGGCTGCGGTGCTCATGAAGCCGCCGCCTGAATGCCCGTGGATTCCGACCCTCTCAAGGTCGATGAACGGATACCTTGCCCCGAGCTGCTGGATGGCATATTTCTGGTCCTCCAGACCATAGTCACGCAGGTTGCCGTACCCATAGTTGTGATACCACTTGGAGCGGTTCGGGTGGCCTCCGCGGTTACCCACGGTGATAACTATGATACCGAGCTGGGCGAGCCTGTCGGTCCTGGTGAAACCCTTGCTCCAGGAGATGTTGTTGGCCTCCACCTGAGGACCCGGATATACATAATCGCAGATAGGATAGACCTTCGTGGAATCGAAGTCATAAGGCTTGTACATCGCTCCGTACAGGTCTGTCACCCCGTCGGCTGCCTTGACCTTGAACCTCTCGGGGAACTTGTAGCCAGCTTCGAGCAGCAGGCTGAGGTCGGCTGTTCCGAGGTCCATCACCTTCTTTCCGGAGGCATTGTAAAGCGCGACGGCCGGTCCGCAGTCCACCCTGGAATAATTTGCTACGAAGAACCTTGCATCGTCGCTGGCCGTAGAGAGGACATCCATATCTTCCATATCCAGGTGCGAAAGGCTTCCGCCCGCGAGCGGGACCCGGAAGGTATGCATCTGGTAAGGATTCTCGCCCTTCAGGACTCCGCAGGCGCTCAGGAGCACATATCCCTCCTTCTCGTTGACTCCCAGCACGTCCTCCACATGGAACGCTCCTTCGGTCAGAGCCTTCTGGAGCCTGCCCTCGTTGTCGTACAGGTAGAGGTTGGCCCAGCCGTTGCGCTCGGACCACCAGACAAGCTGCTTTCCGCCCTTGACAAGATAAGGATTGCGGTATTCTATATAAGTCCTTTCTCTCTCAGAGATTATGGTCTTCGTTGAATCTGCTCCGACTGCCACCCAGCAGAGGTCCAGCCTCTTGAGGTCGCGGCTCTGCCTGACCAGGTAGAATCCGCTGTCATCGCCCAGCCATTTGCTCGTCCTGTAGTCAAGGTAATTATCCTTCGCTTCATGCCTGGCGTTCAGGAAATTGACGTCCTGGTCCTTGAAGGCCTCCGACTTGATCTCCTTTGAAGTGGCCTTGAGTCCGTCCAGCGTGAACATCAGCAGGTATCCCTTAGGCCCTGCTTCGCCAGGCATCTGGTACTTGTAGGTCTCCAGCTCCGGACGCTTGCCCTTGACGGAATTGATTACCCAGAGGTCGCTGAGCTTGCGCATATCCCATTTCATCGTGGCGAAATGCCTGGAATCGGGCGACCTCGCCGGTGTAGTTGCCGTAGCCATAGCCGAACTGACGGATGCCGTCGGTCGTCAGCTTATGTTCCACGAGGGTGGTGTCCTTCTCGTTGACGGCGGCCTTCCGAAGGTTGGTGGAGTCCATTATCCACAGGTTCGAACCTTTCGCGAATATTCCAACCTTCCCGTCAGGGGAAACACTGGCCCACATCGGATATTTCTTCTTCTCCTTTCCGACCGTGTCCAGCTTGCGGGTCACGATGTCATACCGGAAGAACGTCGTGTCCTTGTCTTTGTTCAGTCCGGACACGATGTCGAAATGGAAGTACCTGTCTTCCTTTAACTTGAGGTTCCTCATAGGAATATGGGCGGCATCGAAAGGATAGCGGACCTGCTCCGTTACCTGCATCGCCAGTTTCTCCATATCGAATATCTCGCTCCTGGTTCCCTTGGCCGGATCCACGAGATAATATGCGGTTCCTTGCGGAGTCTTCCACTCATACCAGAACCTGTCCCCGTCACGGAACCAGTTCGGCATCACCCTGGTCGAGAACACCATCTGGTTCACCTTCTTGGCAGAGAACCTTTCCGCCAGGGCATAGTTCGCCTTGGTCACCTTTTCTTGACCAGATACCCCCAGGCAGCATATCGCCGCCACAATTGTAAAAGCTAATTTCTTCATATCTTTTGTTTCCTATTCAAATTCTGAGCGCCAATCATTTAAGGTATAACGCGGATTGAACTGACTCCCGTGTGTCAAATTGAATACCCCTTCTTTAAGAAGAACATTTAGAGGATCCCCGTTGAGTGTTTCGATTGTTTTTCCGCCATCTGCTGTAAACTTTCCTTGAATTTTTACTTTGTCTTTCAAGTATGTATACACTACACTGACGTTCAACGGTACTGATAGTTGAGAGGTTTCCTTACCATCAATAATAAAATGGTTATCCGTCCACAATCTGACTAATGAAGAATAATCAGTTGTGGAGTATTCCTTTCCTATCTCAACATTACTAAATGGGAAAAGCAACCATATGTCTTTAACTCTTGCTACTTGGATACTAGCACTTGCAGGAACCATAAAAGCATTAATAATGATAAACTCTTCTTTATCAATCTCAACAATGTTCCAACTTAAATATATATCCGGAGAAAATAAACGATTGTGCGTATACTGGATGAATCTTGATCCTTTCAAACTAACACCAAGCATTGAATACTTTTCATTCCTCGTCTCGGAATATGGATTAGTATCTTTGGCTTTATTATTAGTTACCTTCTCAGACTTTTCACAGGAGGCGGCACAAAACAACACGGCTGTAATTGCAACAATTGCAATCCTAAACAAGTATTTATAAGTCGATTTCATTTGTATGAAAGGAGATGTTTTTTCTCGGCATTATCTTTATAGTAATTTATTCGAATACTTATTTGCTCCGGATGCGGACTTTGGCTTTCTTGAGGCCGTCGCTTTCGGCGGTGAGGACGATGCGTCCCTTTCCGGTAGGCCTGATTATCACCGACGAAAGGCCGTTGAAAGCGGCGATATGGTCGGACCTGAACGGAGTGAGGCAGGTAGCGTCGCCAGAATCCACGGCCACGATTTCGCCGGGCCCCTTTATCTTGAACCTGAGCTCGTTGCATGCAGTAGTAACCATCTGGCCCTTCTTATCTTCTATCCTTACGTCCACGAAGAATATGTCGCCATCTCCGAACCCCTCCTCGACCTCCAGCGTAATCTTCTTCGGCGCTTTGGTGGTCCCGATATTCTCGATATATTTCTTCCCGTCCTTCCAGGCGATGACCTTGACATTGCCCGGCTCATAGACCACTTCGTCCCAACGCAGACGGTACTGCTTGTCAGCCCTCTCCCGGACTCCTTGAGACTTACCGTTTATGAAAAGCTCCGCCTTGTCGCAGTTGGTGTACACGTGCACAGGGGTCACCTCACCTTCCCGTCCGGCCCAGTTCCAGTGCGGAAGTACGTGAAGCACAGGCTTTTCCGTCCAGCGTGCCTGGTATAGCCAGTAACGGTCCTTCGGGAAGCCGGCGAGGTCGATTATTCCGAAATACGAACTCCTGGAAGGGGATGATATCCTGCCTTTCTCCTCCAGTTCCTTCTTCGCCCTTTCGAGGGACTTCGGATCGTGGAAGTTGCTCAGGATCGTGAGGTCGCTGTTGTATGGAGTAGGCTCTCCGAGGTAGTCGTATCCAGTCCAGACGAACTCGCCGAGGCAGGCCGGGTTTTCATCCTCGAACTTCCATTCCTGCTCCGGAATCTGGCCCCAAGGAACGGTGTGCAGGTCGTATGAACAGACCTGGAAGTCCTGCTCGGCGGCCTCTACG
>ONPI01000169.1 GCA_900319685.1 uncultured Bacteroidales bacterium | reverse complement strand
GCCTCCTTGGAGACTTTCTCATATACCCGCACAGGACGTCCTGCCAGATCGACTTCCACCTTCATCTCAGGACGGTCGAAACTGATCGCTCCACTGGCAAAACGCTTCTTGCGGAATATGGTCGCGAGCCTGTGCAGTTCGAGAATGGCTCTCTTGATTTCTTCAGGGATGATGCATCCTTCAAGGACGCCCTCGCCCATCGCCGCCGCATTGCGGTCCTTCAGCTTGGCAGCAGCCTCTGGAGATGCCTCGAGCACAGGGTCCTTGACCGGAGCAGTCTTTCCGTCGGTACCCCCGCGGAGTTCCATCTCGAGGGATTTCTCTCCGTTGTCGATGATCTGCTGGGCAGTCTCGTATGCAAAACGGTAGTCCGAACATATCACCGTGCGGCCGAACCAGCGGTTGACGATATGCCCATCATTGGCGATTTCGAACACAGCCGAGAAAGTCAGCTTGTCCTCGTTCGGGCGCAGGGAGCAGAGCCTGTTGGAAAGCTTCTCCGGCAACATCGGAACAGTCCTGTCCACGAGATAGACGGAAGTTCCGCGCTCCTGGGCGACCTGGTCCAGCGGCGAGCCCGGCTTGACATAATAGGAAACATCGGCGATGTGCACGCCCACTTCGAAATTGCCGTTGTCAAGTTTGACGAATGACAATGCATCGTCGAAGTCCTTGGCATCCTCCGGGTCGATGGTGAAAGTCAAAGTCTTCCTGAAATCCCGGCGGCCAGCCAGGTCCTTGTCGGTAATCTTTTCTGAAATCTCCTCTGCAGCTTTCTCCACGGCCGGATCGAAACGGTACGGCAGGCCATATTCGGCAAGGATGGCGTGCATCTCGGTCTCGTTCTGTCCCGGCTCTCCCAGGACATCGACGATGTGTCCGGAAGGATTCGGCTCCTTGCGGTCCCAGCTGTCGATGACGGCGGCCACCTTCATTCCTTTCTTCGCTCCTTCCGGCAGCGAGAAGAAATCGACGGATATGTCATAAGGCATCGTCTTGGACTGCATCAGCACCCAAGCCTGCTTTCCGACTGTATGCAATATTCCTACGAAAGGAATATGGCTGCGCTCGACGATCTCCACGATCTCGCCCTCGCGGCGACGGACGGTTTCCACTGGCTGGAACCCCTTGCCCTTGGAACCCTTGCCGCTTTTGCCACCTCTGGCAAAGGCAGGCTTCTCCTGTGTCTTTTCACGGGTGACCACACACTTCACCGTGTCACCGTTCAAGGCACCCCTGGTCTTGGAAGCCTTTACGAATATGTCGTTGTCAGTATCCCCTTCAACAATCACGAAGACGTAACCGTCCCTGGTCATCTGGACCCTTCCGGTCACCTCCTCGAACCTTTTCTTCCCGACCTGCTTTGAACCGAACTGCTTTTCGCGGCCTTTCTTCAGAGCCTTCCTTCCTTTCTTCATTTCTTAAAAATGCTAAATACCTAACAAAGTTACTAAATTCCGACTATCTTTGCATAAGAACCCGACGATAATAACTTATTTGGAATATGTCTGATATCAGAAACGACAGCAGAATCGTCCTGACTCTGGATGCCGGCGGCACCAACCTGGTTTTCGGTGCAATGAAAGGCGGAGAGTATTACGGTGAGACCCTCACACTTCCATCGAATGCAAACAACCTGGACTTGTGCCTTCAGGCTATGGTCCTGGGATTCGGAACCATCATCGAAAGGCTCGGAGAAGAGAAGCCGGTGGCCATCAGCTTCGCCTTTCCGGGACCGGCCGACTACCCTAACGGAATAATAGGAGGCTTCCTCCCGAATTTCCCTTCCTTCAGGGACGGAGTCGCGCTCGGACCATTCTTGAAAGAGAAGTTCGGAGTACCCGTATTCATCAACAACGACGGCGACCTGTACGCTTATGGCGAGGCCCTCGGCGGAGCACTTCCTGAGATCAACGCCAAACTTGCTGAAGCAGGCAGTGCAAAACGCTACCACAACCTCATCGGATATACTTTCGGAACCGGTTTCGGTGTCGGAACCGTGATCGACGGTCGCCTCAACAGGGGCGACAACTCCTGCGTGGAAACCTTCTGCCTGAAGCATCCTGACTGGCCTGACATCATCGTGGAAGACGGTGTGTCCATCCGTGCGATCAGAAGGGTTTACGGAGAGCTTTCCGGACAGAAAGACCATAATCTTTCACCTAAGGACATTGGTGCGATCGCAAGGGGTGAGGCTCCCGGAGACAAGGAAGCCGCCATCAAGGCTTTCGACAAGATGGGAGAAGTCGCCGGAGACGCTATGGCAACGGCAGTTACCCTCATCGATGGCCTGATCGTGATCGGAGGCGGAATAATGAACAACGCCGAATTCCTGATGCCAGGTATCCTCCGCTCCATGCGCGCAAAGATGCACCTCCTTACCGGAGAAGAGCTGGACCGCGTCCAGATGAAGGTTTACAACCTCGACAATGCCTCTGATTTCGAAGACTTTGCGCGGGGAGATGCCCGTACGATCAAAGTATATGGCAGCGACAAGGAAGTCGTATATGACCCTCAGAAGCGCGTCGGCGTGATGCGCTCGAAGATAGGCGCCAGCAAGGCTATATCCCTCGGAGCATATGCCTTCGCCCTGGCGGAACTTGACAAATAACCTGAAATGGACCTGTATCCCCTGAAATTCAAGCCTTGGCTCCGCACGATGGTGTGGGGCGGCGAAAAAATCGCAAAGTTCAAAGAGATATTCACGACGATCAACCGCATCGGTGAGAGTTGGGAAATATCAGCAGTCGAAGGGCATGTTTCCGTGGTGGAGAACGGCCCGCTGGCAGGGAAATCCCTGACGGAGCTTATGCATATGTTCAAGTCCAGGCTGGTAGGAAAGAAGGTCTGGCACGACACCGGCGACGAATTCCCACTGCTCATCAAGTTCATCGACGCTAAGGACGACCTTTCCATCCAGGTGCATCCGGGCGACGAACTTGCTGCCAGGACCAACCCCGGGATGAAGGGCAAGACCGAGATGTGGTATGTGGTCGGTGCGGACAAAGGAGCTCATCTGCTCAGCGGCCTGACGCAGGAGATCTCTCCCGAAGAATATGAGGACAGGGTGCGTGACCACACCAT
>ONPI01000097.1 GCA_900319685.1 uncultured Bacteroidales bacterium | reverse complement strand
CGGACTGATCATCATCAACCTCGAGACCGAAAGGGCCGACACAATCCCGGATGCTGACGCGTTCACTGTCAGCAACTTCGGAGATATGATCGCATATACTACCAAGAAGGACAGGAAGGACACGACCAAGCTGGCGAAGGTTGTCCTCGGCCGCTATGCCAACGGACTTCCTTGGCTGGACACCCTCGCGAAAGGTGCCGAATCCTACGGCAAGCCAGCATTCTCCGACGACGAGACCCTGATCGGCTTCACTGCCACCACTGACACCAACAAGAGCGGCAGCAAAAGGCACTCGCTGTTCCTCGGAAGCTTGTCGAGTCTAAGCAACACAGTGGTTAAAGAAATCGTGCCGCAGGGCACAAAGGTAGCTGGCACCGACGACTGGACACTGACCGAGCACAGCCCGGTCTGGTTCACTCCGGACAGCAAGCGCCTGATGACTGGAATCGCTCCGCTCAGGCCGCCGAAGGACACGTCCATCGTGGACTTCGAGACTGCACAGGTGGACATCTGGAGCTGGGATGCTCCTTTTACGCCGCCGCAGCAGAAACTGAGGCTATCACGCACATTGGCAAAGACTTACACGGCTGTAATCAACCTCGATGAGCCTACGACGAGAATAGTCCCTCTGACCACTTCCTTCTTCGACGGAGTGAGCCTGATCAACGGCGGGAAGAGCGACTGGGCGATATCCAGGGAGAACTCCGAATATGTCCGCGAATCGGCGTGGAGCGATGAAAGGCTGGTGGATGTCGCGCTGGTGAACCTGCGCGACGGTTCCAGGAAGACGGTAGCCAAGAAGATGAACGTGGGCAGGCTGGAGCCGTCCCCTTGCGGGAAATACATCCTGTACTTCAACTTCGAGGACTTGAACTGGTACACCTATGAGATAGCTACCGGCGCGGTGGCGAACCTGACCGCCCAGTGCGGGGTGCCATTCTACGACGAGCTGGACGACCATCCTTCAAAGAGCAAGACTCCTCACGACCAGATGCCACAGTGGCTCGAAGACGACCAGGCCGTGCTGATCATCGACCGGTACGATATCTGGAAGTTCGCTCCTGACGGTTCGTCAGCTGTAAACCTTACTGGTGGAGTCGGCCGCAGCACCCACAACAGGTTCAGGACCAACGATCCTGTAGGTGACATCAGGACCGAGAACGAGCGCAGGTCCGGGAAGATGCGCGCCCTGGCACCTGACGGTAACGTCACTTTCAGCGTCCTGAACGAGGACGACAAGCGCAACGGATTCGGTATGCTGAACCTTGCCCGCCCTTCCAAGACTTTGAAGTATTTCTCTGACACGGTGAGTTTCAGCTATGTGGCCAAGGTCCCTGCCGCCGACCGTATCGCATTCACCAAAGGGAACTTCCGCAACTGCTACGACCTTTACACCACGGACGATTTCTTCAAATCGTCCCAGAAGCTGACAGCCATCAATCCCCAGATGGCCGACTACCGATGGGGCAAGGCGGAACTCTTCAGTTGGAACGCCTACGACGGCACTCCGCTGCAGGGACTCGTATTCATTCCTGACGGAGTGAAAGCCGGGGAGAAGCTTCCTGTCATGATCTATTTCTACGAGAAGAACGCCGACCAGCTTTACATGTTCAGGACACCGGCGCCTTCGAGGTCTACGGTAAATATAAGCCTCTTCACTTCAAGGGGTTACATTGTTTTCATACCTGATATCGTGTATGTCGACGGGCATCCGGGCGAGAGTGCATACAACTGCATCTGCAGCGGCGCCGAGGCTCTGTGCGAGAAATATCCTTTCGCAGACAAGAGCAAGATGGGCATCCAGGGCCAGAGTTGGGGCGGCTACCAGACCGCATGGCTGGTCACACGTACCGATATGTTCGCTGCTGCGGGCGCCGGTGCTCCGGTCAGCAACATGACTTCGGCTTACGGTGGAATCCGCTGGGAGTCCGGAATCACGCGCGCAGGCCAGTACGAGCATGGCCAGAGCCGTATCGGCAAGACTCTCTGGGACGAGGGCGGACTGGACCTCTACATCGAGAACTCCCCTATCTTCCACGCCGACAAGGTCAACACTCCGGTGCTGATCATGCACAACGACGAGGACGGAGCCGTTCCGTGGTACCAGGGCATCGAGTATTTCTCCGACCTGAGGCGCCTCGGGAAGCCATGCTGGCTCCTGGAATACAACAAGGAGGCCCACAACCTGCGTGAAAGGCGCAATTGCAAGGACCTCAGCCGCAGGCTCACGCAGTTCTTCGACCACTACCTCAAAGGCGAACCGATGCCTGCTTGGATGAAGAACGGTGTCCCTACGGACCGCAAGGGAGAATATTTCGGATTCGAAGAGGCTGAGTAAGATGCGGAAAGTCTGGGAAAAGAGTTTCTGGTACGGCTTCTGGCGGAGATACGTCGACTTGTGTACCAGGAGCGGATTCGCCTCACTGAATATAGAAGGGGTCGGGAATATCCCGAAGGATGCTTGCGTTGTACTGGCTCCGAACCACTCCGCGGCCTTGATGGACGCTATGATGGTGCTGCTGCTGGACAAGGGTCCGATCGCCTTTGGAGCGAGGGCAAGCATATTCAAGAAAGAGACTACCACGAAGATCCTGCGATGGCTCCGGATCCTGCCTCTGGCGAGGCAGAGGGACGGGCTCCAAGAGGTCGCGAAGAATTTCTCGACCATCGAAGAGATCGTGGAATGCCTCGCCCACAAGGTCCCGTTCACGATCTACAGCGAAGGTACCCACCGAGCCGAGAGAGGCATGATGCCGGTAAAGAAAGGAATCTTCAGGATCGCTCTCCATGCCAGCCAGGAGCTCGGGGAGCCGGTCTACGTCGTACCTGTCGGAATCGACTACGAGTATTTCTTCCACCAGGTCGGGGATGCCCAGATCCGGGTCGGAGAGCCTATCGAGGTCTCGTCCTATTTCGCTGAACACCAGGACCTTCCGCCCGCGGAGATATATTCTTTGCTGTGCGATGAACTTCACTCCAGGGTGCTGGGGCTGCTGGGCAAGTTCAAGGAGCACAGGCACGGGCACAAGTTCCTTCGGCTCATCGGTATGCTGCTGACCCTGCCGTTGTTCATCATCTGCTGGGTCGGCTCGCTGCCGATATGGCTGACTTCCGAGCTCATCCTCCTAAGGATGAAGGACAAGGCATGGACGCACACGGTCTACTACTGCGTGAGACTGTTCCTACCGGTGTTCTGGCCGTTCTTCAGCGGATACGCCATCCTGCTGAACTTCTACCGGAACTTCTTCGACTAGGAAGGCGGGTCGGGACTCGTTACAGGAGGTCGGCGAGCTGGTCGTAGTATTGCTTGCTGACGGGGATGCGCTCCACTCCAGCGATGGTGAATTCGGTGAAGATCACCCCTTCCTTGTCCCTACTCAGAACCTTGATGTGGCGAGGGTTGACATAATACGACCGGTGGCAGCGAACCAGGCCGTGCTTCTTCGCATCCGCCTCGAAACTCTTCATGGAATTACGGAGCTGGTACTTCCGTATCCTTTCATTCTCCAAATAATGGATATTGATGTAGTTCGCGTCGGCGCTCACATACAAAATCACGGACGGATCTATTGTAAGTTTCAGCCGCTTGTGCTCGTCATAGAACTTCACCAAGGTTTCCTCCGGAGCTTTACGGGCTTCGGAAATATCTGAATTCTTGTTGGTTATGACACGCATCAGGATCAGAATCAGGAACGGGAATACAAGAGTGGAATAGGCAATGTTCGAGCAATAAGTCAGCGCGTTGAAATACAGCAACCCTCCGTTCTTGTTATAGAACAACGCAGTGTATAGTGCCATGAAAAATGCACATACCAGGACCTCACCGGCGCACCAGACCACGTAGTGCCACCATTTGAAAGGGATATACTTGTACAGCACACTGAACACAAGGCGCGTGATAGCGAATACTCCGACGCATATGCAGCTGAGCATCAGAAGATGGAACTGCCATGTATGACCGCCGATCCCGTCAAAGAATTCGACGAAGCCGAACGGGTGGTAGACGAAGATGAAAACGAAGAAGAACAGGGGCATCAGGACTGCATACTTGACCTGGTTACCATAGCCTTTCGAAACGCGCAGCGGAGTGTTCATATTACCTTTAATTTAATCCCACAAATAAAGTTTATATCCCTAATATAACAGGGACAAAAATAGGATTTCCTTTATTTCGTCCCAAATATAACGCAATATTTCCGCTAAACAAGGTTTTAGTCACATTTTTTTATCCTTATACCACACTTCTTTCGTCACACAGCGAAGATGATGTAATTTTGTTCTCGGAAACAAAGAAAATGCTTCAAGTCATGAACTCATACGAATACACAGTCGCCCCTGAGAACATCGATTTCCAAGGGCATGCTACGATTCCTTCGATGTGCAACAGCATCATCAACGCAATAGGCCAGAACATCCGCCGGGAAGGAGCCGGCATCGACGTGATGAGGGCCGCCAAAAGGTCCTGGGTCCTGCTCCGGTCAGCCTTCGAGATAGACGACAGGCCGGGCCTGTACGACTTGTTCAATGTATTCGTGTGGCCTGCCAAATGCAAGGGAGGCCTCACATATAACAGATGCGTCAAGATTACGAACGACGAAGGTGAAGAGATCGGAAGGGGCACCACGGAATGGTGCGTCATAGACATTGATTCACGACGTCCGATCAATCCCGACCTCGGGCTTACGACCGTGGACATCCCCGTACCTTGCCGCAGTCCGAGAAGGATGACTGACTTCGTCCCGGAACTGAGCAAGACGGCTGAGATCGGCTACAGCGAATGTGACTTCAACGGGCACATGAACAACGGCCACTATGTTGAGATGTTCTACAACCTCCTGCCTAAGGACATCATTTCCAGCGGGTTGTTCACACGCATAGACATCAACTTCCGCCGCGAGGCTCACGAAGGGGAAAACGTCACCTTCGGTGTCAGGAAGGCCTCCGACGAAGAATATCTCTTCATCGCCAGGAACGGAAGCGGAACCCTCTGCCACGCAGCCTTGCGCACCACCTGATTGCCGGTCGCAGCCGGCAATGACACCTGTGTTCTGTGTTAAGTGCGATTATATTCGTATATTCGCACTATGACACATTTCCTCTCCATATTGCTCGCAGCCATTATGCTGCCTGCCGGCGACTACGACATCTCGAAGGCGGACATCGACCGCGCATATTCAGTCATCAATACTCCGGTAAAAGAAGTCCAGTTCCCGAATCCCAGGAAGGGAGCCCAGTGGTTCCCGGAAGCCAGCCTGGGACTGTTCATGCACTGGGGCATCCACAGTCCGCTGGGCGCCCAGCCTTCCTGGTCGATGATCAAGGGATACCGCTGGGGCGGCATATATCGTCCACGTGAGGAATATTACGGACAAGCAGAGAACTTCGACCCTGATTATCAGCCGCTTAAATACCTGAAAGCAGCCAAGGAGGCTGGATTCAGATATGCTGTCCTGACTGCCCGCCATCACGACGGTTTCGCCCTCTGGCCATCCAAGTACGGCTACGGAGTGAAGCAGTCCCTGCCGGGAAGGGACCTGGTCGGGGAATATGTCGCTGCTTGCAGGGAGGCAGGCCTGAAGGTAGGACTCTATTTCTCCCCCCGAGACTGGCTGTACCCAGGGGCATATCCGGACGGCTGGTTCGATGAGGCGACCAGGCACGATCCGAGGCCGTACGTGGACCCGCAGGTCAACCAGGAGAACTACGTCAAGTTCCTGGCCTACGTGATGGTACAGTTGGAAGAGCTGCTGACCCGCTATGGTAAGATCGATGTGCTTTGGTTCGACGGAATGGGCTGGGACGGCATCGAGGACCAGCACAATATGCAGATATATTCCTGGATAAGGTCATTGCAGCCGGACATCGTGATAAACGACCGCTGGGCGAACGTGGTGGATCCGGACAATCCCGATGGGACTTCGGCCAGGATGGGAGATTTCACGACCCCGTTCGAGTGCATGAAGCCTACCTACCGTCCGTCCGAGTGGTTCGAACACTGCCACATCTGGACTTGCGGAGGCGGAGGCTGGGGTTATGACCGCACCGGCACCTTCCGCCCGCTGAGCTGGTTCCTTGAGGAATTCGTGGCTTCCAGGGCACTGGGAGGCAATTTCCTGCCAAACGTCGGCCCGGACGGCAACGGAGACATGCATCCGAATTTCTACCCTGCCCTGGACAGCCTGAGTACCTGGATGAAGCATTCAGGAGAATCCCTCCTGGGGGCCGGTCCTTCGCCAGGTGAAGGATATTCGAACGTTCCTCTCACGACGCGTGGAAATAAAAGAGTTTCAGTAATATACGCTCACTTGCTACCCTCATTCCAGGGGCAGGTGTCAGTACTGACCTGCCGCAAGCCGAAGAAGGTCATCCTGCTGCGCACCGGTGAGGATATTCCTTTCTTCTACTGCGGCGGATCGTAATTTAAGGTTACTTTTAATCATAAGCGATGCGTATCCTCCCGCAAATTCGTAGATTCAATCTGATGCAACGTTTACTCAAATACCTCTCATTCGGATTGCTGGCGGTCCTCATCATAGCGATGATGGCCGCCACCGTCCTTGAAAAGATCCACGGTACTCCTTTCGCTTTCCAGTGGATCTATCACAACCCGGTGTTCATCGTATTATGGGCAGTAGTTGCCATTGCAGGGCTTATCTACCTCGTCAAGCGAGGCGTCCCGAAGAAACTTTTCACGATGTGTCTCCATCTGGGATTCGTACTGATCATGGCGGGCGCCCTTGTTACTCATCTCTTCGGGGAGAGCGGCAGCATCCATCTGCGCCAGGACATGACCGAGGACCATTTCGAACTGGAAAACGGGGGTACCGCGCAGCTGCCTTTCAGCATAAGGTTGGACAAGTTCGACATCGACTTCCACAGCGGCTCGAAGATGCCTTCGGATTACCGCTCAGCGATCACCTTCCTGCCGGAGGGCTATGAATATGGGATCTCCATGAACAACATAGCCAAGTACCAAGGCTACAGGTTCTACCAGGCAGACTACGACCAGGACGGGCTGGGCAGCATCCTCGCCGTCAGCCACGACCCTTGGGGAGTCGGGATCACCTACGCCGGATACCTCCTGCTGCTCATTTCGATAATAGGCTTCTTCTTCCAGAAGGACACGAGGTTCCGAGCTGCCCTTAAGAAGGTCACGGGGGCCACATCGCTTGCTGTCGCCTTGTTCCTGCTTCCTTCCGTGCAGGCATCGGCGAAGCCTGACGCGGCCAGTAACGGGCTTGGGAATATGTATCTGTATTACGGCCACCGCGTCTGTTCATTCGACAACTACCTCCACGAGAAGGGGTTCGAGGCAGCGCTTGAAAGCCTCCCGAAGGTGAAGATATTCCCGATTGCTGATTCAACGGGACGCGTCTCCTGGTACTCGAGCCAGGACGAACTTCCTGAACAGGTTTACGACAATCCTGACCTCTGGTCTTTCATAAAGAAGGCCCCTGAGGCTGTCATCGAGTCCGTCAGGGAAGGGAATGACGCCGAGGCCGCGAAGATATTGGGAGGAATAAGGGACTATCAGGTGAAGGTGGCCCAGGATGTCCTCCCTACCCCGAAGAAAGAGAAGGCTGAAAGGCTTTACACCCGCCTGGCACGCCCGAAGGTACCGTTCATGCTGTGCCTGTCGCTTGGCATACTGCTATTCCTGGCCGGAGCCATACTCATGTCCAGGCAGAAGAGATTCCCTCGCTGGATGGTCATTGCAGGGGCAGCGATCGCCCTCGCAGCATGGCTGTACCTCACTTTGGTGATAGCCCTGCGCTGGTACGTTTCCGGAACCGGTCCGTATGTCGGGCGGTATAACGTAATGATGCTGATGGCTTGGTTCTCCACATTGGCCATCTTGCTGTTCCACAAGCGTTTCCCTCTCATCGAGCCTTTGGGATTCCTCCTGGCGGGATTCACCATGCTGATGGCAAGCCGTTCAGGGACGAACATCCAGATCATGCCTCTGATGCCGGTGCTCCGCTCCCCTCTCCTTTCCATCCACGTGGTGTCGATGATGATGTCCTACACCCTCTTCGGGCTGGTCGCCATCAACGGAATCCTCGGTGTGGTGGTACGTAACAGGGAGTCGCAGGAACTGCTTCGCGACGTGAGCCTGGTCATCCTGTACCCTGCTGTATTCCTGATCACTTTCGGGACCTTCCTTGGGGCTGTATGGGCAAATATTTCCTGGGGAAGCTACTGGGCCTGGGATCCGAAGGAAACCTGGGCGCTCGTGACCTTGCTGGTGTATTCCTTCGCTCTCCACGGAAGTTCCATCAAGGCTTTCAGGAACCCTCGTTTCTTCCACTGGTTCACCATCGTCGCATTCATCTGCGTCCTCGTAACTTATTTCGGCGTAAACCTCCTGTTGGGAGGAATGCATTCGTACGGGTCATGATTTTTTGATACTTTTGTAACAATGACGGGAGAAATACGTTATTAATACGAAAGCGAAAAATTATGAGTCGGGAGGAATCGGTAAAACTATACAATACCTACGCGCGGAAGCTGTTCAACATCAGCTTCCGCATCCTCCACGATTCCGGAGAAGCCGAAGAGATAATGCAGGACACGATCCTGAAATACATCACCACAGGCCCCAAGTTCCTGAGCGAGGTACAGACCGCCGCCTGGCTGTCCAAGACTTGCATCAGGAAGTCGATCGACGTCCTCCGCAAGAAAAAGCGCGAGAAACTGTTCCTCGAGGAATATGAGGTCGAGATGGAGGATGCTGCCGTTGACGCTAAACCCGGAGACCTGAGCATCGGGAATATCCGGAAAGCCATATCCGAGCTCCCTGAAGCAAGCCGCTTGGTCCTTACTCTTATTCTCTTGGAAGGACTTGATTACGAAGAGGTTGCCAATTATACCGGAGCCCGGGAAGGGACCATCAGGGTGCAGTATTCAAGGGCCAGGGCCAAGTTGGCGGAAAAACTACGTTCGATGTAACAAATCATGTTCATAATCGTTATATAAGTGGAATGAATGAATTGGAGAAATATATAAAGGAGAATGCCGGGGCGTTCGACACGGAGGATCTTCCTTCAGGACACCTTGAGAGGTTCGAGGCCAAGCTGGACGCAGGACTTTCCAGACGCAGGACCGTAACCCTCGACTGGAGAAGGCTCACGTTGGCTATCGCCGCTGCCGCAGCAGTGTTGCTGGTGATCGGAATCCAGTCGGGCAAACTGTGGATGGCCGGTGCAGGAAACGATCCTGCAGCGGTGTACAGCGCATATTCGGACAGGACAGCGTCGCTCTACGACAGAGTCCTCCCGAAAGACTATGACGGCTCCATGGAGAATGCTCTACGCAGCATAGCCGAGGAAAACGTCCCGCTGATAGACCAACTTCCCGATGAAATGGACAACGCTGCAAAGACAGCCATCCTGCGTGAATACTACGGCGAACTCCTTGAAGGCGCGCGCAAAGTATCCAAGTCAAGATAGTTATTAACTAAAGAATAATTGAATATGAAAAAGTTACTGTCGCTCATCGTAGTCGTGCTCACAGCGGCCATCGCTATGAACGCTACTGAACCTGAAAAGGTAAGCTATGTTACCAACACTTATGACCTGAAAGCTTTCAACGGATTGGCCGTATCCTCCGTTGTGGACGTAAGACTCAAGAAGTCGAATAATTACAATGTCCAGATCTCAGTCCCCGATGTCATCGAGAAATACCTTGTCGTGAAGGTCGAGGGATCCGTGCTGAAAATCGGAGTCAAGAATGTACCTACCAGCATCACACGCAGGCTTAGGGACTGGTCGATTATCGCGGATATCACCATGCCTGAGCTGACGAGTCTGGAAATGTCCGGAGCGACCAAGTTCCATTGCACGGATGCCTTCAACATCGGGAAAAAGACGTTCGACCTGGAGCTTTCAGGTGCCAGCAAGATCACTTGCTTGAGATTCAGTGCTGCGCGTTTCGGCGCAGACATCAGCGGGGCCAGCAACCTGAACATTACCGCGAACACATCCATCGCCGACATGGACATTTCCGGGGCCAGCAAATGTGAATTCAAGATCAACGCACACAAGTTGAACCTGGATGTGTCCGGTGCCTCAAAGTGCACGTTCACAGGAGAATACAGAAGTTTCAAGATGGAAGTCTCAGGGGCTGCTTCGATGAATCTCAACGGAAAGGCTGAGTTACTGGACGCCGAATTGTCAGGCGCATGCAAGCTTTCCGCGGACGATTTCCTCGCCAACGATGTCAAGGTTGAACTTTCGGGCGCCAGCAAGGCATCGGTCTATGTAGCGGATTCGATAGACATCGAAGCGAGCGGTGCTTCCAACCTCACCTACCGGACCTTGGAAAACCGCAGCGTAAACGTCAACCTCCACGAAATTTCCAAGTCTTCCTCTGTCAGGAAAGCCAACTGATATAGCGGGAATCAGATACAGAACGGGTGCATTCCTTCCTGGAATGCACCCGTTTATATTCATATAGGTTTATATCATGCGTCGTCTCCGGAATCGTCCCCGCCGTACTGGGAGATATTGTCGTCCGGGAGGGTCGCATCTCCGGCGTCACTGGCAGAGGTCCCTGCAACCTCCTCGTTCTCTGCATCTTCCTCGCCTTCCAGCCATCTTTCTAGAGCTTCCGCGTCATCCGTCTTGACCTTGATCTTGACGAGATAGATGGAGTCCGATGTTTCTACCGTCACGGCATAGAACGGGGTACCGTCCGGCT
>ONPI01000042.1 GCA_900319685.1 uncultured Bacteroidales bacterium | reverse complement strand
TGACGAATACCTTTTTCATTCCCAACTGTTCTTTTCGGGAGGATCCTGCCTCCTCTCCGGCATCATCGGCTAATACATCCTGACGGTCCGTCCGCCCAGGCCATATTTCTCACGGAGGGCGGCAGCCTCTTTCATGGCTGGAGAGGAGTGATAGCGGCTCAGGGCATCCTGATTCTCCCAGCTATCGATAAGCAACAAGCCTTCGGGATCGTCGGCCAGGAAGAAGACAACCAGACAGAGTGCTCGTCTAAATTCCATTTTACAGTCGGTCATAATGATCGTCAGAAACGCTTTCCAGCCATTCGTTCGAGGCACCTTCCCGGACATCCTTGTGATAGGTCAGATGCTGGAACCAGGAATCTTTTGCCGCACCGTGCCAGTGCTTGACGCCTTCAGGAATCTCGATAATGACGCCGGGACGAAGCTCGACGGCTGGCTTTCCCCATTCCTGATACCAGCCGCGACCGGCCACGCAGATCAGCACCTGCACCTGTCTGTGATGGATGTGCCAGTTATTGCGGCAGGCTGGCTCGAAGGTCACGTTGACGACACCTCCGGGGAGCGGCGCCAAATAGCTGTTGCCAATGAAATACTGCGCATATGCAGTATTGGGTTCGCCTTTTGGCCAGACGCTGAAATCGACCGTCTGCACAGCCTGATGACTGTCGCCGAACACGGACGCCAGAGCCGCACGGAGCCGCTCCGCTGCTTCCATTCCGACAGTAGCTTCCAGGACGGAAGGGATCGATCTGAGCTCATCTTCCTTGACACCCAGATTGAGTGCTCCCGAGACGTGCGCCCTGAGCTGGGGCTCACAACCTGGCAGGCAAGCGATCGCACTTACCGTCACGATTTCCCGGTCGGCATGGCTCAGGTTGTTCCGAGCAAAGATATCTCCGAACAGATGGGCTTTCAAGTAATAGTCTGTCTGAGGAGCAAAGGAATAATCGAATGGTTGCCCGGACAGCAGGGTCTGTATTTCGGTGCCCTGCTTCAGCGCATCATAGCCCGCCGGGAGTGGATCCGCTTCTCGGCCCGGATCGGTATTCAGACCCTTGGCTTCGCGGTCTTCCAGCACAGCCTTGAGGGAGCCCAAGGCGTTGATCGAACGTGGGAAACCGGTATAGGCATATAGTTGGGACAAGGCTTCCTTTGCCTCACTGACCGTGAGGCCGTTATCGAAACCCTCGTTCAAGCAGGCAGTCAATGCCACTTGGTCACCCTTGGCCTCGCATGCTGCGATGGCGGAAAGTGCCTGTTGTCTGGGTGTAAGGGATAAAGCCATGATTGAAATCAAGAACAGATTCATAGCTCCATCTATTCCAGTCCGTCGACCCAGGCCTTTATATCATCCTTCGTTGCACCGTTCAGTGTCTTGCCGGCCTTCCAGACGATCTTCGGATATTGTGCCTTGAAGTTCTGGTTCGCCTTGTCGATACTGCTGCCGCCGGAAGTGGCGAAGAAAATGACGGTCTTGCCCTCGAAACCATAAGTCTCGATGAAGGTATTGATGATTGTTGGTGCCGTGTACCACCAGACTGGGAATCCGATGTAGATGACATCGAAGCTATCAGCATACTCGAGGTCTTTCACGATTGCGGGTCTGGAATCCTTATCAGCCATTTCCACGCTGCTGCGTGATTCCTTGTTGCGCCAATCGAGATCTGCGGCGGTGTATCTTACCTCGGGCTTGATTTCATAGAGGGTGGCTCCAGTCACTTCAGCCAGGTCCTTTGCTACTGCCTCGGTCGTTCCCGTGGCTGAAAAATAGGATACGAGGGTCTTCATTTCATTGCTTTTTTTGGTTTGTCCGCAGGCAGTCAGCGTCAAGGCGGCCATCAAACATGCAAATAGAACTTTTCTCATGTTATTTTCGAATAAAAGATTCATATGATAAAAGGATGCCCTGTCAAACGCCGTGACATCACAGGGATAAAGTTACGGAAATATTTCCTTTTCCTGCCTGCAGGAAGGATTTAAGTTCATCAAGAGTTCCATACTGGATCTTGCCGATGCGCGTGTAGCTCCATGAGTTGCTGCCATAGAACAGCACTATCTGGTCGCTGGCGTAAAGGATGACATCGCCAGGCTGGGTTGTAATCTGCGAATCTCCTGAAGGAAGCGTCCTTCCGATTCCACCGACTTTCTCAAAGCCACCGTAGTCGTGTGCTTCATATGTGATCGAGGCCTCACGAAGAGCCGCCACAAGGGCTTTGGTGGCCACATTGTCTTCTATCTTTACCGGAAGTGACTTCCCGGAAACAGTGATCTTGATTTCGACAGGCATAGTATCTTCTGATTTGTTCAATCCATCCCACCACTCTTTAACGAGCTCATCGCTCTTGCTGCGGTTGCTGTTGTTGATCCAAAGCGCCTCACCCGCCCATTTTGCCTCCGGGACCAGACGTTTGGCATCGGCGGCAACCGAAGAAATACCGCTGGAAGCGCTGGAGACAATGAGTCCGACTTTCTTGTCCTTCAGTTTCGAGCCCTCCTTGAACAGATAGCTTTGCATGATTGCTGCCATGTTGCTCCACCAGAGCGGAGTTACGATGACAATGTTCTCATAATCAGCAGCATCGCGGTTGACCGCCTTAATGGCAGGATAACTGGCAGGATCATTCGGCTTTTCACGTATTGCGGCAATGAGACTGCTGCCTATGGCGTAGTTATTTGCGGCATAGTCAAGTCCTTCTTGGGCAGGTTGGATCTCGAGTACATCGGCTCCGGCATATCCTGCCAGCACAGCAGCAAGTGTCTTGCAATTTCCGGTAAAACTGTAATATACTACAAGCGTTTTTCCGGAGGGCTCCACAGTGACGGGATTCTCGTTCTGCTCCTCTTGGGAAGGCTCCGGGACATCTGGTGTAAGTTCAACTGGCTTGCACCCTACCTGAAAAATCAGGAGGGATGCAAGCAGGGCGAGTCTGGAAACCATTTTCGTCACTTCAGATTGGCTTTGAAGAAAGATTCAATCTTATCGTAAGGGATAACACCGGCCACGTCGTCGTAGAGGTCCACGTGAGAGGCACCGGGGATAATGAGGAGTTCCTTGTTGGTGCCTGTCATGAGGCTGTAGGCATATTCGCTGAAATAACGGCTATGCGCTTTCTCGCCGTGGATGAGGAGGACTGGTGTCTCAATCTCACCGGCCCAGGCAAGGAGGGGTTGGTTCAGGAAACTCTGGCAGCCTATGATGTTCCAGCCATCGGTGGAGTTGCCGCTGCGCTCATGATAGCCCCGCGGAGTCTTGTAATAGGCGTGGTAGTCCTTCACGAACCAGGGTGCGTCCTCCGGGAGCGGATCGATGACCCCACCAGCACGCTCATAAGTACCGGAGGCATAGTCCTTTGTGCGCTGGGCAGCCAAAGCCTTCCGCTTCTCTTGACGCTGTGCAGGTGTGTCCTCGCTGGCGAAATAGCCTTCGACGTTCACCTTGCTCATGTCGTACATGGTGGAAGTAACCGTTGCCTTGATGCGTGGATCAAGCGCGGCCGCGTTGATGGCCATGCCGCCGAAACCGCAGATGCCGATGATTCCGATGCGCTCCGGGTCGACTAGTTCGTTGACGGAAAGGAAATCTACAGCAGCCAGGAAATCCTCCGTATTGATGTCCGGGGATGCCATCCTGCGAGGCTCACCTCCGGACTCTCCGGTATAGGACGGATCGAAAGCGATGGTCAGGAATCCACGCTCAGCCATGTGCTGGGCATAGAGTCCGCTCGACTGCTCCTTAACTGCGCCGAAAGGACCGGAAACCGCAATTGCAGGAAGAGACACCCGGTCGCGGCCTGGTGTGACGTCTGCGTCATTCGGAACATACATATCAGCCGCCAGTTCGATGCCGTAGCGGTTGTGGAAGGTGACCTTGCTGTGGATCACATGCTCGGATTCCGGGAAAGTCTTGTCCCATTCCCGGGTCAGATTCAGGGTGCTCATATTCTCGTTCTGGTTTGATTTACAGGCAAGCAGTATCAAAGATGCCGCGCAGACTGTAAGTATAGATTTGATATTCATAACGTTGATGGTTGATAATGCAAAGGTAGGCGGTCTTAATGTCTTTCTTTAACCGATTTTTGTCAGATTTCTACCAATATCGCAGAACTTTGCGTATTTTTGCATGAATCCATACCTTTTCAAGCGTAATGAAGAATATCCTTCACGTCTCCAACCCCAATGTTTACGCCCATTACGTGGGAGCTGCGGAGCTGCATCCCCTGGTGAGTACGATTCACTATGACGAGGTGTCGCCTTTCCGCTCCAGCCTCAACAGCTACGGCGTCTATGGTCTCTTCATCCAAAAGAGTTTCCCAAAGAACCTCACGTATGGCATGAAGATGTTCGACGCCGCAGATGGTTCCATCATTGCCGTGGAGCCTGGTCAGATAGGCGGAAAGGAAGACGATGGCGAGGACATCTATGTCAACGGATGGGCATTGCTGTTCTCCCCGGAACTCCTCCGTGGAACCGATTTGGAGACGAAGATGAAAGACTATCAATTCTTCTCCTACTTTGCCATCGAATCCCTGCAGATGGAGCCTTCTGAATGGGGCCGCATAACCCAGCTTCTCACGCAGCTCAGACACGAATTGCAGGAAAACGAAGATTCCCCGGCACTGAGGGCAGTCATCCTGGGATATATCCGTCTTATCCTGGAATACTGCCAGCGGATCTATCTGCGCCAGCTCGCGCAGGAAGACAAAAACTCATCGGACATCCTTAAACGCTTCCATGGCCTTCTCCGGCAATATTACCTGGACAACCGCCAGATGGAGCTCGGTGTCCCTTCCGTCCGGTACTGTGCGGGACAACTGGCATATTCGCCTCGATATCTGGGCGATGTGATACACAAATCAACCGGTGGCACGGCCATCGGCTACATCCATAACTTCGTGATCGAGCAAGGCAAGAATCATCTGATGAACGGCCACAACATCAACGAGACCGCCCATCTCCTGGGCTTCGAATTCCCTCACCACTTCTCCCGACTATTCAAGAAAGTGACAGGAATCACGCCTACGGAATTCCTTGGAAGATAGGGAAACCGGTTAGTGTTTGAGTTGATTGATAATGTCGTCCAGCATACCGAACAGCCCAGGAACTGTTTCCGGAGTGACTCGCGGACATAGGACGGCTTTACCGACGGTGTCAGGGACATCTGCCAGTTCCTTCTGGAGGTTACGTCCTTTCTTCGTAAGCCTCACAATCATCTGACGGGCATCTTCCTTTCCCTGGCTGCGGGTTACGATGCCCTCGGCCTCCATCCTCTTGAGAAGAGGCGTAACGGTATTGGTCTCAAGGATCAACCGCTTGGCAATGTCGTTTACCGGTTGCCCGTCTTTTTCCCACAAGACCAGCAGCACCAGGTACTGTGGATATGTGAGGCCGTGCTTACCCAGCAGCGGATGATACGCCTGGGTGAGCAGTCTCGATGCGGTGTACAACCTGAAACAGAGCTGGTTTTCCAGTCTGAACTTGTCTTCGGTCATAACATTTCTTCAATATCCTTCTCGAAAGAAGCGGGCTCTGCCACCGGTGCGAAGCGCTTGACAACGGTGCCGTTCCGGTTGATCAGGAATTTGGTGAAATTCCAAAGGATATCGCTGTCTTTCTTAGCGCTCTTGCTGAGTCCTTTCAACATGGTGCGGGTAGCTTTACCCTTGAGGCCTTTGTATTCTTCAGCAGGAGCGACGGATTTGAGATAGGTATAGTAAAGTCCATGATAATTGGGTATTTTATTGTTACTTTATATCGTTCACGATGCAAATATACGACTTTATTTTTATATCGCAAGCGATATTTCAAAAAAAATGCAAAAAAACACAATATTCAAGTGCCGGGAAATCAATGACAATTATTATTATATTTGTAATGAAAGCATAATGAGATATAATATGAAAGACTATGCCCTGAAAGAAGTGCGCCGGATCGGTGAAATACTGTTCATTTCCATCGCTGTCCTTTCATGCCTGGGGACAGGTTGCAAGACTCCGGAAATCGAAAGCTCAGTCGTATTCGCGGAAGGAAGCGACTCATGCCACTACTATCGAATTCCCGCCATGGCCCTGGATGCAAATGAGAACATCATCGCTGTTATCGACCGACGCTACGAGTCGCTGGCTGACCTTGGCTACCGCAACACCAGCATCGATATCAGCACTCGCAGGAGTGAAGACGGCGGACGTACCTGGGGCCCACAGACATTCATTGCCAGGGGTGACACTTCGAAGGTGACCGGCTACGGATTCGGAGATGCCTCACTGACTCTCACGAAGAGCGGGAAGATCATTTGCCTGATGGCATGCGGCAACGGCACCAAAGGTTTCCGCAGAGGCCTCAAGGAGACTGCTCTCAGTACCAGTGAGGACGGAGGCATCACCTGGAGCGAATTGCGCATAATCCCCTTCCCCAGCCACTTGCACAGCGCATTCGTAACCTCGGGCAAGGGAATCGTGGACAAGGACGGGGACATCCTTCTATCGGCCTGCGTGCTCGACAGGGACTATCCTGATCCCATGCCTGTCCCATGGCCTATCGATGCCCACCTGTTCTATTCAAAGGACGAAGGCGAGACCTGGACACTGCAGGAGGAAACCGCCTACAAGCTCGCGGATGAATCAAAGCTTGTGGAGCTCGGTGACGGGCGCCTGCTGATCAGTTCAAGGCGGTGGTTCTACAGCCCCAGGGGTTTCAATACCGCCACCAAGGGTGATGACGGGATATACCACTGGGACGAGCAGCGTGTGGCTGAAACTCTAGTCGTGAACCCATGCAACGGCGACATCGTATCCTGGAAGGATGGAGTGCTGCTGCATACATACATCAAGGCGGAAAAAGAACGCAAAGGACTCACCATGGCGGTAAGCCAGGACGAAGGAGTTACCTGGAATGACATAATCACGCTCCAGGACAGCTTCGCGGCATATTCGACCATGGTCGTATTCAAGAACGGTGATGTAGGTGTCCTTTACGAGGATGGAAGCAACTCCCCGGACGATGGCTATGACATCGTATTCTCCCGTGTTCCGCGCCGCCTGATCAAGCAATCCATAAAAGCCGTACAATGAAACGCTTCCTCCTGTCCGTTTCCGCTGTCCTGGCAGCGATGAATGCCACAGCCAAAGTCCAGCTGACGCCTCTGTTTTCCGACAATATGGTATTCCAGCAGAACTGCTCCGCTCCGGTCTGGGGCAAGGCGGAACCTGGTGCCAAAGTAACAGTCACCCCATCGTGGAACCGCAAGGACTATGTCTGCACCGCCGATGCCGGAGGGAAATGGCAAGTGAGGATACAGACCCCGAAAGGAGGTTTCAAGGAATATACCCTCACGATATCGGATGGCGAACCTTTGGTCCTGCGAAACGTTGTCGTCGGAGAGGTCTGGCTGGGATCCGGGCAGTCCAACATGGAGATGTCATTCGACAGGATAGCTCTTCGCGCAGGCCAGGATGCTATCAAAGAAGCCGCAGGATTTCCCGAGATCCGCCTGCTCCAGGTTTTCAGGGGAACAGGCATGGTCGAGCGAGACTTCTTCGAAGCGGAGTTCGGCGGCTGGACGGAGTCTTCCGTCGAGACCCTTCACAATTTCTCGGCAGCAGGATGGTATTTCGGGCACAAGCTTTCCCGGGAACTCAAAGTGCCGGTCGGCATCATACACAGCAGCTGGGGCGGCACTATCATCGAAGCATGGATGAGCAAGGATGCCATCAGCTTCTTCCCCGAAGCAGCCAACCAGCTCGCTTTGGTGGATATGCTTCCCGACAACGAGGATGACAGGGAATATGCTTTCGAAAAGGGAATCGATACCTTCTTCCAGGACGTATGGAGCAAGGACACCGGCTTCAGCGAGAACGACAGCAGGACCATCTCCCTGCCCGGGATAGTCCAGAAACTCTGGCCACAAACGAACGGGCTGTTCTGGTTCAGGAAGGAAGTGGATATTCCCGAAGGATGGGATGGCAAGGACCTCACTCTCAGCCTCGGGCCGATAGATGATTTTGACGACACATACTGGAACGGCGAACTTGTAGGATCCGGCCGCATCTGGAACAAGCCGCGCATATATTCAATCCCAGCCCGTCTTGTTCATTCCGGTAAAGCCGTAATAAGCATCCGAAACACTGACGACCACGGAAACGGCGGCATCTTCGGAGATGCCTCCCTCCTGTACCTGCAAGGTCCCGACAGTAGCAGGATACGCCTCGACGGTGACTGGAAAGTTTGCATGTCCACATCCTTCAAAGGCATGCCGCGGGCTGCCGGACATGAACCGAACCTGGCCACGGTACTATACAATGCGATGCTCAGGCCGCTGGCCCCGTTTGCGATCAAGGGTGTCATCTGGTACCAGGGTGAGTCAAATGTCGATCGCGCATATCGTTATCGCGACCTGATGAGTGCTATGATCCTCGACTGGCGTGCCCTGTGGGGTTACGAATTCCCGTTCTACATAACTCAGATAGCCGGTTTCAAGCCGGTTACCCTGACACCTGGAGATAATGACTGGGCAGAACTCCGTGAGTCCCAGAGCGTCTCCGCATCGGTCCTGGACAAGGTCGGGATGGCATGCATCATAGATTTAGGTGAAGCAGACGATATACATCCCATCGACAAACGGGAAGTCGGCGAGCGGCTGGCCAGGCTTGCCCTTGCAAACGACTATGGGAAGAAGATCGTGGCCAACGGTCCGCGATTCGCCGGCTACACCATATGCGACAGCTCCATCCGTGTGAGGTTCACAGACACCGCAGGTTGTTTGAAAGTCATCCCTTCCGGAGATTATGCGGAGTTACGCTATGGAACTTCAGGAATGGACGCGGAGTTGGTAAAGAAAGCCGAATCCGGCACTCTCTGCGGATTCCAGATCGCCGGTGCAGACCAGGTATGGCACTGGGGTGATGCTGTGATATCCGGAAATGAAGTCATAATCACATCACCGGAGGTCCGCCATCCGGTTGCCGTCCGCTACGGATGGGGATGCAACCCAGTATGCAACCTGTACAACAGCGAAGGTCTGCCAGCCTGGCCTTTCCGTACAGATGACTGGGCAGGTATCACATATGGTTCAACAACACTCTGATCACCAGCATCGTCAAATCATCGCTCTGCTCAGCGTCACCGACGAATTCCTTGACAGCGTCCTCCATGTAAGCGCAGATTTCATTTGACGAAGCCGTAGTCGCGAGTCGCGAAAGGCGGTCGCAGACTCTCTCTTCTCCGAAAAGGGTATTGTCTTCGCGTGTCGCCTCAGTAAGTCCGTCAGTATAGAGGAAAAGGGCCGTTCCAGGTGAGAGCGTAATCTTCTGAAGAGAATATTTCCAGCCGGGTACGATTCCGATAGGGACATTTGCATCAGTCGTCAGCATCTGAGGTTTACCGTCAACCAGGAGGAACGGAGGATTATGCCCTGCATTGCAGTACCGCAACTCCCCTGTTGCCAAATCTATCTCGCCTGCGAAGAATGTGACGAACATCATGTTCTCATTGCGCTCGGCCATCGAAGAATTGAATGCAGACACCAGTTTGTCCGGCCCGTCTTCAGAAGCAGAGAGAGTCCGGAACATTGAACTGATGACGGACATTACAAGTGACGCCGGGATACCTTTGCCGGAAACATCACCTATACAGAAGTGCAGTTTACCGTCACGCATGAAGAAATCGAAAAGGTCACCACCTACGGCTTTCGCCGGAGTCAGGCTTCCGTAGATGTCGATATCATTCCTGTCAGGGAAAGCCGGCCATGTAGTCGGGAGCATGGCCATCTGGATACTCTTCGCCACTTCCAGCTCGCTCTCGATGGAAGCCTTCTGTGCAGTCGTTTCCGTCAGGTCCGCGATGTACTTCGATAAAGACTGCTGCATATTCCCGAAGGAATCGCGGAGGAGGCGGATCTCATCATCCGACTCTATGACAGGGAGCGGCGCATCGAACTTGCCGTGGGCGACTTCAGTAGCGGAATCCGCCAGCTGGACAAGGGGGCGCGTGAACCTTCTGATGGCTCTGCGGGATACTCCGAACAAAACCATGATTCCCAGGAGCATGATCAGAAGTATGGCGGACCCGAACAGCAGCGCAGGTCCAAGGAGACTCATGAACGGAACCGCCAGTGCCATGGACCACCCGGAATCAGATACGGGAGCGAAAAAGACGGAATACCTGCGTCCGTCCATCTTTACGGCATCCGCTCCCGTCTCGCCCTTGCACATCGATTCTCCGAGAAGCCGGTACTTGTCATTCCCCGAGTCATCAGCATAGTCGAAAAAACTCTCTCCTTTCAGGGAACGGCTCCTGTCAGGATGGGCTATATATTCTCCGTTCGGACCAAGGATGAAGCTATATACTCCAAGGTCTTCCTTCCCGAACAGCGCGGGCATCAGATTTATCGAGTTTTCCCTGACGTCAATATCGTGAAGGAGGTACATCAGCCATAGCAGGGACAAATCAGCTCCCATGACACCGACCACTCTTCCCAGGGAATCGGTTATCGGTAAACTGTACGTACACAGCAACGTGCCGGCACCGTCATCATCGATATAAGGTTTCGACCAGACCCCCTTACCTGAGGTCAGGCCGGAAGTAAACCACTCCGAAGAATGGTAGTCATGGGAAGCCCCGCCGATATCCCTTACGAATGGTCCGTCGCCGGTAAAGCTTGCATATGGCTCGAACCACCGCCCTTTTGAAGGGAAATAATCAGGGACGAAACCCACCCCGCATCCGGTCAAGTTGCGGTTTACTTCGATTTCATATCCAAGCGCCGAAATGACATCCTCGGGCGAAGAAACATGCCAGGATACCTCATCCGCGATGTTGGCCGCAGATATCTCGACTTTCTCCAGATTGGCAGTAATGCTCTGGCTCATGCCAGCGATAGCATCCGCGAAATGCCTCTTGAAGGAGGTATATAGTCCGGTCGCCGTGACGATGAAAGCCAGGAGGGAAACTATAGCCATTATGACCAGCACGATGATGATGATCGTCCTCGTCAGCCTGCCGGAAAAGGATTTCAGATGCTTGCCCATAGACTACAGTAACTGCGGCAGGAAGGTGCTTATGATCAAGACTACGATTCCCAGAAGCAGGACAGCGACAGTCTTGCGCGAAACGCCCTTCCATTCCTTGAGGATGATGCCCCATACGTTGGAGAAAACCACATTCAGGGACATCAGGATACACCAGCTGAAGGTGATGAGTACCGGGTATCCAGTCAGGAATCCCTTGCCCAGGCTCAATCCGAAGAACTGGCTGTACCAAAGCAAACCGGCAAGACAGCAGAAAAGGATATTGTTGGCCCATAGGGACTTCTGGCGGTAATCCCCCCAGGTCTTGTTCTTCGCATTCTGGAAGAGGCAGTACGCAGCGTTCGTCAGGAATCCTCCGAATGTCACCAGCATGGTGGCAGGAAGAGTCTGGAATATCGGCCTCGTGCCATCAAGATAAAGATCCTGGCCGAAATTCAAGCCGATATTGAAACATGCACTCATGAAACCGGCGAGCAGTGCAACGGTGATTCCCTTGCCGAAGTTGAAATCCTTGACAGCTTTCTTCTTCTCCTCTTCCGGCAGGGCGGCGGACTTCATGGCACCGGCAATACCGATGATTGCGATACCGATGAGCGTCACAACCACACCGATGATGACGGCGCTGGTAAGGTCAGCGGCATGTCCCGTGAATACCGGACCGAGTATGGCGCCCAACGCGGAGCAGGTACCCAAAGCTATGCTCTGGCCCAATGCCACGCCGAGATAGCGCATGGAGAGGCCGAATGTCAGACCTCCCACGCCCCACAGAGCACCAAACAGGATGGTCAGCCAGGTGGCCTTTGGGTTTGCGTTCATAAGGGACATAAGGTCGCCGAAGGAACCGCCTGTACCCGAGACGGACAGCAAGGCTCCGACAAGCGGGAACAGAAGCCAGGCAAAGACTCCCTGGATGACCCAATAGCTTTCCCAACTCCAGTTCCTGACCTTGTTGATCGGGACATAGCTGGAACTCTGGCAGAATGCCCCGATGGCGATGATAAGTAATCCTATAACTAGATACATGATTGAAACTTTATTTTCCAATGAAACCCGTAACCAATTTGAAAACAGGCTCATAACTATCGAACCTGACAGTCTCGAAGTTGTCGGCCGGGGTATGGTAATGCTTGAAAGCGCTGCCTTCCTGGTTCTCGAGGAATATGCACGGAACCCCGCGCACCGCGAAAGGATAGTGGTCGCTATTGGCAGCCAGGGCGCCACGGTTCAAAGACTCGAACAAATGTTGTTCCTGGTTGACAGCCTCGAATTTCTGATAGTCCTTCATACCAGCGTCACTGACCTCACAGTACTGGACAGGATTGTCATCGCCGATCATGTCGATGTTGAACAGGTACTTGATCTGCTCAAGAGGCACGACCGGATGGTCCGCGAAGAAAGTGGAGCCGCGAAGATTGGCATCCTCGCCGGAGAAGGCCACGAAATACATGTCCCACGCAGGCTTGTTCTTCGCGTAACGCTCGGCCAAAGTCACGATGGCTGCCGTTCCGGAGGCGTTGTCATTGGCACCGGGATAATATACCTTGCGGCCCAGATTGCCGAGATGGTCGTAATGTGCAGTGAACACGAAGCAGCTGTCGTGCCTCTCCCCTTCTACCTTTGCGATCACATTGAACAGCGCATAGTCTTCGAGGAACTCGTTATCGACTTTGACCTTTACATTCTTAACGCCTGCTATGGCCTCCGGAGTAACCCAGATGATGGGTTTATCCACAACCTTCTCCCCATATGCCTTGAAGAACTTGATCGGTGCCTCCCACGTATAAAGGAGGCCGGCATTGCTGCATTCTCCGGCCTTCTGGAGGCGGGAGAAAACCTTGCGATGCTTATAGGTAAACCAGAAATCACAGCAGACAAGGCAGCCTGCATTCTCTGGCTTGCTCAGATCCGCGAACAACTTGTCGGGATCGAATCCAAGAGTATCGACGTGATAAACCGGGAACTCACCCCTGACTCCCGGGGAATATTCACGCATCGAGAAATCCACTCCGGGACGGAGTTTCTTCCCGTCGGCGCGCATCTCCATCGCCCCGCAGAAGGTATTGATATCGATGGTGAACGGCTGCAGTACCACTTTGTCCACGCCAACCTTCCGGAATTCCTTTTCCAGATACTTTCCCGCCTTGTTGGCGCCGTCCCTGGCATAGCCGCGGCCCTGGTACCTGGCTGAACTTAATTCCTTGACGACCCGCTTGAAAAGCGCCAAGTCCTGTGCGCTTGCCTGGATGGAAGCAAACGCCAGTATCATAATGAGTAACCTTTTCATAAGACAATCAAATATAAAAAAATAATTGTATTTTTACAGCATTAATACGCAATGCTTTATGAGTTTACTGAAGAATTTGTTCGAGATCGCCGGCAAAGTAGCCTCGGTCGCCCAGGAAATCGCTGCCAAGCAGGAGGCTGCAGCCAAGCAGACCACTCCTGCCGCCACAGTGCAGAGTTCCGCTCCTGTCGAGGAGAAAACTGACGCAGAGTGGCATGCGTATTTCCGTGAGATCATCCAGTCCGAGTTCCCAGGCTACGATGTACGTGAGAATGTACCCGTTACTGAACTCGCAGGATTTGCCGCCGATGAGGCCCAGCTTTACAAATCCCGTCCGCGCCAGGTTTACAAGGCTGAATGGGGCGAGCCATACACCTTCGTCCTGAGCCAGGGCGGTGCGCCGAAGGGCATCGTGATGCTTGGCGGTGGCCATAGTCATTCTGCAAATGTCAAGTACCTGGTAGCCAGGATGTACGCGAAGAAACTCGGCCTTCCTTACATCAATTTCTACACCCAGATGCCTAACGAGCGCGGCTATGT
>ONPI01000013.1 GCA_900319685.1 uncultured Bacteroidales bacterium | reverse complement strand
GAACATTCCGATATTGGCGCCTGCCAGGGCGGCGATGTTGTGCCCCCATATTCCGGCGGCATTGACCGTCACAGGCGCATAGTAGTCAGAAACCTGGCCTGAAGTATGGTCGAGGACGCGGACTCCCTTGACGGTGTCTCCATCCTTGATGAATTCCGTAACTTCCGAATACACAAGGACTTTTGCCCCGTGGAGCTGGGCGTCCACCATATTCGCGGCACAGAGCCGGAAAGGATCCACGGAACCGTCCGGCACTTTCACCGCACCGATGATCGAAGGATTCACCGATGGCTCCATCCGGATGGCCTCCTTCGGATCCATCACCTCCGCCTTGATCCCTGCAGCGTTGCATGCCTTCACGAAGGTCGCCTGATAGTCAAGGTCATCCTCCGGCAAGGTTATGAACAATCCGGAAGTGTCGTCCACGCAATGGCGGGCGATCTTCTTCAGGATCATGTTCTCCTCGATGCACTCGGTAGCTGATTCCCTGTCGGTAACGGCATAACGGGCCCCGCTGTGCAGAAGCCCGTGATTCCTTCCGGTAGCCCCGGTGGCAATGTCATTCCGCTCCACCAGCAGGGTGCGAAGCCCTCTGAGAGCGCAGTCCCTCGCAGTTCCGGCACCGGTGATGCCTCCGCCTACGATGATGACATCAAATTCGTTCATTCTTTTCCAGTATATTGCTTTATCTTGATCCTCAGGCTCTTGGAAAGGCTGACCGGCTCATAGCTGTCAGACCTGTCAAGCCACTCCAGAGCCAGGTCCGGCTGGCCGCACATGAAACAACCAAGCGCAATGTTGTATGCGGCGCAAGCCTTCTTCTCTTTCCCATTGCTCTGCAACAGCGTCATCCATTGCTCGATCGCCTCTTTCCACTTGAAATCGTAGGCATATTCAGCTCCCTTGTTCCAAGCCCTCTCCGCTCCATCATAGTAGATTACCAGGAATTCATCCTGCTTCCATGTAGAGAGGAATGAGTTAGCTGCGGCGCTGCCGGCCATTTCAGCCGCCTTACCGATGTCGTTCCACACCTTTTTCTTAAGGACCGACTTGTCCGTCTTGCCGTTGCTGAATACGTCGGTGATAATCTTCCTGCTGCCGGTGAAACCATAGACTTTGTCCTCCTTGTCCATCGAATCATAGACATAGACCTTTGTGGTGAAAGGAATCGTCACGGCCGAATTATATGACGAATCTGCAGGCATCTGCTTGCCGAGCACCTTCATCGGGTCTCCGACCTGCGGGTCACCGATCTCGGGCCTGTCGAAGAGGAATACCACATCCCTTCCGCTCTGCATCACAAGGCTCACCAGAGTGTCCCTTGAAGTGATGTCGGCTCCTTTCTCGTAAGGCATCTTGAACAGTTCAATCGCCTGTGCGCCACCGAAATAATCCTCTTCAAGCTTGGCAGCGAATCCTGAAGCCAAGTAGGAGTTGAAAGTATCGTCACGCTTGTCATCGTCGGTAATATATACCACAGCCATCGACTTGCCGTTGAAATTGAGTCCGGACTTGGAGGCTGCCCTCATCTCAGGCTTGATCAGGAAAGCCTGCGGAGCACATGAAGCAAGGGTCAGCAACGCTGACACGATTGCCATTCCAAAAAATGAAGTTCTTTTCATACGGTTATTACTTAATTGGTTCTGCGATGAGGTCATATTCATCGGCACCGGTTATCTTCACATCAATGAATCTACCGCACAAATCCTCCCCACGAACACCTCCGAACAGTTCCGGAGCATAGTTGACGACTATCTCGCCATCCACGTCAGGACTCTCGAAGCGGCTTCGGCACACCAGGATGCGGTCCACGAAGTCATCCACCAGGACCCTCTCCCGGGTAGCCACCCGGGACTGGTTGAAAGCAAGGGATATGCCAGACTGAAGTTCCATCAGTTCGGAGAGTCTTCTCTCCTTCTCATGCCTCGGAACCCTGTCCCGATAATGGATCGCTCCGTATGTCCCCTCTTCCTCCGAATACGTGAAGGCTCCAAGCCTCTCGAACCTGGCCTCACGGACGAATTCCAGCAATTCCTCGAAATCCCTCTTCCCCTCGCCTGGATGGCCGACGATCATGGTGGTCCTCAGGACAACTTCAGGTACTTCGTCGCGCAAGCGGCGCACAAGGGTGCGGATCCACTCCCCGTTCTCAGGGCGGTGCATCATGGAAAGCACCTTGTCGGAAATATGCTGGAGCGGGATGTCGAGATACTTGCAGACCTTTGGATTACGCGCCATCTCCACCAGGATATCCTCCGGGAAATCGGCAGGATAGGAATAATGTATCCTGATCCACTCGATGCCATCGATGGCAGAAAGACGGCGTATCAGTTCAGCGAGTGAACGCTTCTTGTAAATGTCAAGGCCATAATAGGTGGTGTCCTGGGCTATTAGGATCAGTTCCTTGACTCCTGCGGCAGCCAGCAAAGACGCCTCTTCTTCAAGCTGCTCCATAGGAACCGACTTGTGAGCCCCGCGGATGAACGGGATGGCACAATATGCACATCTGCGGTCGCATCCTTCGGAAATCTTCAGATACGCATACGCATGGGAATCCGTGCGCAGACGCCCCGGAGCTTCGGACGGTATGCAGCCGAGAGCCTTCACGACCGGAGACAGATCCCTGGCGCCGAACCAGGCATCCACTTCCGGGATAAGCCCCGGCATCTGGGCCATATACCGCTGGGATAGGCATCCGAATACCATGAGCTTCCCGACCTGCCCCGATTTCTTCCGCTCCGCTGCGGCAAGCACCGCCTGGATGGACTGCTCCTTTGCATCGGCTATGAATCCGCAGGTGTTTACCAGCAGCACATCCACCTTCTCGTTGCTCCCTTCGGGCACGATCCTGTACCCACCGCTCAGCTGCGAGAGCAGATGCTCGGTGTCAACGGTATTCTTGGAACAACCTAAAGTTATGACCTTCAGCGACTTCACTATTCAGTTTCGGCCTGATTCTCCTCATCCGGATCGACGAAATCGAAGGAAGCGTATTCCTTGATCTCGTTGTACCAGTCCACGACTTTCTTCATGTGGGAAACGTAGAAACGGTCTCCGTCATAGTCCGGAAGCGCCTTCTCGAAGAGGCTCTTCAGTTCATCGGAAGAAGCCTTGGAAGTCGGGGCCGGAGCATCGCCGAGAACGCCCTTCATCTTCAGGAAGACTTCCCTCAGCTTTGTTTCTCCTTCGGAAGTATAGATGGAAATGTCTTCAAGTGTGGTAATGCGGCTCCTGATGTCAGCCACCATCCTCTTCTTGTCGGACAGAGACTCGACGACGGCACCGTTGCGTGCCTGGGCCAGGTACAGGAACAAGCCGCGCTGGCCCGAAATGGAAAGGATTTTTGAAAGATCTGTTTTCATATCCGTTAAATATAATGATTATCGTTGGAATATCCTTGTCAAATACTGCTGAAAACCTTGGCGACGGAACCCTTCAGCTCATCGAAGGAACCATCGTTCCGGATCATCAGGTCAACCTTGGAAAGGTCGAAGGACTGTGCGGCCATCCTCCGGATCACCTCGGTCTGGCTGGCACCGTCACGCCCGCAAGCCCGCTGAAGGCGCAACGCCAGCGGAGCATCCACCATGACCACCTTGTCGGCGAGGCTGAGGAATTCAGGCTTGTTGAGGATTATCGCGGACTCGATCACACAGAAAGGCTCGTTGCCGAAGAATATGGCGGAAGGTCCCTCGGACTCGAACCTGTCGGCCTGGGCGGCCTTCCATCTGAGGAAGTCACGCTTGACCGCAGGATGGACGATTTCCTCCAATGTCCGAAGCTTCTCCGGGGATGAAAAAACGATCGACGCAAGCTTGCGGGCATCAAAGGAACCGTCAGCAAGGCGGATGCCGCAGCCGAAAGCCTCTTCAATCGAATCCAGCAAGCTCTCATCGACGGCATAAAGCCTCTTGGCCGCCGAATCACTGTCATAGACAGGGATCCCCCTTTCTTTCAAGATACTGCATACGGTGGATTTGCCGCCTCCGATGCCTCCGGTTACAGCTACGGTCTTCATTGCTTTCCTTCCTCCACGACATCAAACACTTCAGGATAAATCGAATACTCGATGACACCGGAAGGTACCCTTGTGGCATGAGGGACGCACTTGCCGCTCTTGGATGACTCGAAATCCCGCCAGTCTATGAACAGCGAAACTTCATCCGAAGGGTCGTGGGACATAGGGAATGCACACTTGAATACCACCGAAGCCGTAGAAGGAAGCACCGTGAGCTTCTTTCCGGCCGGGACATTGCGCAGACCCACAGCGATTTCGGCTTTCACCTCGACGTAGCGGGACACGTCCAGGGAATAGTTGACCTCTGTATCAGAGAACCGTACCCCGGCGACCGGTTCCAGTTTCACGGAACCGTGGGCGCTGGACTTCAAGTTGACCAGGTCGATAGTCCTGGTATAGACCGCATCGATCTTGTCCAGATGGAGAGGTTCACCGTACACCATAACCGAATCAGGCTGGACGTTCATCCGGCCTACGGCCATGTACTGAGGCTTGAAGCTGAGCACGCACACCGGGACGACAGGCACCTTGCGGTTGTTCTCATACGGGAAGCGGAACTGCACAGTCTCGGAAAGGAACGACTCCAGGCGCACTCCGTCTCCGAAGAGTTCACCTACATAGTTGCTCAGTTCCGCAGCGGTGATGTAGAACTGTTCTCCCCCGCCGGAATGCATGTCCTTGGTGTCGAACTTTACATGGATGGCGTCCTTCTTCGCCTTGTGATGGTTGCGAAGGAGGCCGAAGCCCGTAGTCCTGCACCTGGCCGCTATCATGTTGGAATTGGAAGAGACATTGGAATGTCCGTCGATGTTGCATTCCGCGATGACAGGGACCGACATGGTGTCGGAATAGTTGAGTGAAAGGTTGTGGATCAGCCAGATGCCGAAAGCCAGCAAGAGAGACATAAGGAAAACCATAATGTCTCTCCCGCGAGGATTCCATCTTCCAAGAAGATTATGGAGTCTTTCCTTCCACATCCCCTGAAAATGCCAATCGCCTATGCCTGAGGAGTATCCTGGGAGAAGTCCCTGACGATGGAGTTCTTGTCAACCCTCAGCTTCACATCCCCGTCGACCTTGATGAGGACGCTCCTGTCCTTGATCTCATCGACGACTCCGTAGATGCCACCGGCGGTGACCACCTTGTCGCCCCTCTTGAGTTCGCTGCGGAACTTCTCAAGCTCCTTCTGCTGCTTGCGCTGCGGACGGATCATGAACAGCCACATGATGACGAACATCAAGATGATCATCAACCAGAATGTCATGCTGCCGCCGGCAGCTCCCTGAGGCTGGCCCTGGCCGCCCTGCAGAAGGAAGAAAGTAAGTGCTGTCATTTCAGTAGTGATTTATATTCTTACAAATTTAATCAATTATTTCGTTCTTTGCTATATCCCCTTCCTCAATCTGCTTCTTGATGAGGCGGTCGAGCAGTCCGTTGACGAAACGGCGGCTCTTCGGAGTGCTGTAGTACTTGGATATCTCCACATATTCATTGATGGTCACCCGCAAAGGGAGCTCCGGGAACGCCTTGGCTTCCGACAGGCCCATCACGATAAGGACGGTGTCAGTGGTGAAAAGGCGGTCGCTCTCCCACTGGTCGGTACTGCCGGCCACGAGTGCGGAATACTTCTCAAAGCATGAATATGAGGTGCGCACCAGCTTGGAAACGAAGTCCTTGTCACTTTCAGCCGAACCGGTGATCTCGCTGCGGTAGAGCGGCGGAAGGTCCCAGCGCCTGCCCTTTCCGAGGTCCTTGAGAGTGTCGCAGCAGACAGACAGGGAATATGCCAGGTCGTCATTCCACCAGATGCTCTCGTCTTCGAGGATGCTCCAAAGATCCTCCCTGTCCACGAACTCTTCTTCGAATATCCTGACGAAAAGGTTCGCGTCCTGACGCAGAGACCTTTCCGGAGAAGCCATGTATTCCTTGTAGTAATCCTTCGAAAGGATGGATGAGAACACGTTCCTGATGAAGGCGTCGCAATTCTCCCAGCCAAGCTTCCGGCGCGAAAGGATCTTCGTCAGGTCCGGGTCGTCCCGGAGAAGCGGCGCAATGGCGTTCTCTACGAATTTCATGTTCGGATTGCGTTCCTCTTCGGTTTGGACGAACTTGGTCCTGGCGGCCTCTATCCTGGACAGGGCCTCATCTGTAAGACATGGGATGATAGCCAGCATTTTCAGGTAAAGGGACCGCGCCGCCTCGCATGAAGTCTCCAGCTGGGACTGGACTTCGGCAAGGGTCATCGAAGGGTTCTCCGCATAGCTGTATATGGCCTTGAAGGCCTTTATTCGCAGGATTCTTCTGTTGAGCATCTCGTATTACAATAATTTATGCAAAGATAACATACAATTTCAGATTTTTCTTAAATTTGTGTGTTTAAGATAAATTGAGCGAAAGATGTACAAAGAAGACTTTGAGCGTCAGAATTTTGCTGACCGCAACTCCGAAGACATTTTCTCGAAGCCGGTAAGGGCCGGGAAAAGGACCTACTTCTTTGATGTGAAGACCACGAAGGGCAACAACGACTACTACCTCACGATTACGGAAAGCAAGAGAAGGCAGGAGGCGGACGGGAGCTTTTCATTCGACAAGCACAAGATATTCCTCTACAAGGAAGATTTCGACAAGTTCCAGGAAGGGCTTGCCGAAGTGATCGCTTACATGAGGGAGAACCTGATCAAGGAAGACAAGTTCACGGACGTGGATTTCGAAGAACTGTAACCACATGATTCTATCAACACAAACTCCAATAAGTTCAAAATGAGCAAAGAAATGTCAAGACGCTCGTTCCTTAAGACAGGAACGGCAGTAGCTGCAGGACTTGCAGTCGCTCCAAACATCATCATCGCCGGCGAACCTTCTTCCAGGAAAAAGGACAAGAAAAAGAAGGTGGCAGCCAACGACAAGCTCAACATCCTCGGTGTAGGTATCGGAGGACGTGGTGCCGCTGACTTGAAGGAGATGGAAACGGAGAACATCATCGGACTCTGCGATGTCGACTGGAAGTACGCCGCGCACGTATTCGACAGGTACCCTCAGGCAAAGCGCTACAACGACTACCGCGTGATGTTCGACGAGATGCTTGACAAGGCTGACGCAGTGATGATCGCCACAGCCGACCACACTCACGCCGTGATCGCAGCCCAGGCCATAGCAGCCGGAAAGCACGTCTATTGCGAAAAGCCTCTGACCCTGACCGTCTATGAGGCAAGGCTCCTGACCAAGCTTGCGGCAAAGCACAAGGTAGCCACCCAGATGGGTAACCAGGGAGCTTCTTCCGAAGGCACCCGCAAGGCCCTGGAATGGCTGTGGAACGGTGAAATCGGAGAAGTCCGCAGGGTGGACTGCTTCACCGACCGCCCGATCTGGCCTCAGGGTCTCGAAAGGCCGACCGTTGAAGAGAAGATCCCTTCAACCCTCAACTGGGACGCCTTCATCGGACCTGCTCCGATGCGCCCTTACAACTCGATCTACACCCCTTGGAACTTCCGTGGCTGGTGGGACTTCGGTACCGGTGCCATGGGTGACATGGCCTGCCATATCATGCATGTTCCGTTCAAGGGTCTCAAGCTCGGCTACCCTACCCGCGTCGAGGCCAGTTCCACCAAGCTCCTGACCGACTGCTGCCCAAGCGCAGAGATGATCCACCTGTGGTTCCCTGCAAGGGACAACATGCCGAAGCTCGCACTTCCTGAGGTCGAGGTACGCTGGTATGACGGTGGCTTCATGCCTGAAAGGCCGGAAGGACTTCCTGACGGGTTCAACCTCAACATCAGCGGTGGCTGCAGCATCTTCTACGGAACCAAGGACATCATGATTGCCGGCACATACGGCCGCGACCCTATCCTCCTTTCCGGAAGGAAACCTGAAGTCCCTCACGTCCTCCGCGAGATCACAGTTTCGCACCAGCAGGACTGGATCCGCGCCTGCAAGGAAGATCCTGAGACCAGGATCCCTTCGGCATCAGACTTCTGCGAGGCAGGTCCGTTCGTGGAAATGGTCGATCTCGGTGTCGCCGCAGTACGCCTCCAGGGTCTCAACCAGATCCTCGAGTGGGACGGCAACAAGATGGAATTCACTAACATCCCTGAAGCTGCGACCATCAAGATAATGGAGAAGGACGGATTCAAGATTACCGACGGTCACCCGACCTTCAACAACACCTACACGGACCCGATCAACGCACGCCAGTTCGCCGCCAACCTGATCAAGCGTCAGTACAGGGAAGGCTACGTGCTTCCAGAAATGCCTGAATAACCGATTTGACAACATCATTACCAGTTCAATAACATGAAGAAGATAATTACCATGGCAGCTTGCGCAGCAGTGATATTCTCGCTGGCATCGTGCAAGAACAACAAGAAGGCTGCAGCCGAAGAGAACGGCGTTCCGGCCTATGAAGTAGTGGAGAACGCCCAGGTCGACCTGGCCGGATTCCCAGTAGACGAGGAAGGATACATCGTAATCTTCGACGGAACATCCCTCAACGGTTGGAGAGGATACGGCAAGGAGGAAGTCCCTGCCCGCTGGACCATCGAGGACGGATGCCTGAAATTCACGGGCACCGGTGCCGGTGAATCCCAGTCCGGAGACGGCGGCGACATCATCTTCACCAAGAAGTTCAAGAATTTCGAGCTGAAGTTCGACTGGAAGATCTCCAAGGGCGGCAACTCGGGAGTCTTCTACCTCGGCCGTGAGGTTACGACCAAGAACGAAGACGGCACCGTCAAGTGGGAGCCTATCTACATCTCTGCACCTGAATATCAGATCCTTGACAATGCCAACCATCCTGATGCCAAGCTCGGAAAGGACGGCAACCGCCAGAGCGCATCCCTGTATGACATGATCCCAGCCGTTCCGCAGAACCAGAATCCGTTCGAGGAGTGGAACACCGGAAGCATCATGGTTTACCAGGGCACCGTCGTACACGCACAGAACGGTGAGAACGTGCTCGAATACCATCTCTGGACCCCTCAGTGGACCGACATGCTCCAGGCCAGCAAGTTCTCCCAGGAGAAGTGGCCTCTCGCATTCGAACTCCTGAACAACCTCGGAGGCGAGGAGCATGAGGGATACATCGGCTTCCAGGACCATGGCAACGATGTCTGGTACCGCAACATCAAGGTCAAAGTGCTTGACTAGAGATGAGGAAGTCAGTCATAGTCTTAATGTCAGTCCTTCTTCTGGTCACTGCATGCGGCCGGAAGAAGGCTTGCAATGAGCCAGTGAACAAAGATTTCGGTGTCCAGCTGTACAGCATCAGGAGCGTAATCGGCGATTCAGCCCTGTATGCCGCGAACCACGAGGAAGCATTCAAGGCCCTCGCCGAGATGGGGTATTCCTATGTCGAGGCTGCCTGCTACAATGACGGCAAGCTCTACGGAGTCGAACCGGCACAGTACAAGGCCGACCTCGAGGCCGCAGGCCTGAAGTCCCTCTCCACCCACGTCGGGCATGCCCTATCTCCTGAGGAACTCAAGACCGGCGAATTCACCGAATCGATGGAATGGTGGGACAAGGCTATCGCCGCCCACAAGGAAGCCGGCTGCGAATATATCGTAGTACCGGGATTCCCGATCCCTGACAACCTCGCGGATTTGAAAACCTACTGCGACTACTTCAACGCAATCGGAAAGAAGTGCAACGAAGAAGGAATCGCATTCGGCTACCATAACCACGCCCGCGAGTTCAAGAAGGTGGAAGACACCGTAATCTACGATTTCATGCTCGAGAACACTGACCCAGAATGCGTCTTCTTCCAGATGGACGTTTACTGGGCAGTCATGGGGCAGGCATATCCGGTCGAGTATTTCCGCAAGTATCCTGGACGTTTCAAGACGCTCCACATCAAGGATCACCGTGAGCTCGGAGAGAGTGGAATGGTCGGTTTCGATGCCATATACAAGAATGTCGAGACCGCTGGCACTGAAGCATACATCGTTGAAATCGAGGCGTTTACCAACGACGATTGGAAGGAAAGCCTGAAGATGTGCGCTGACTATCTCAAAGGCTCGGATTTCGTGAAGTAGTCCGGAACCACTGATGGATCAAGGCGACTGATAAATGATTATCGGCCGCCTTTTTTTTGTTGTTACCACAGTATCCCTACCTGTAGATATCGGCTTTCTTGAGATATGTGACAGGTCCCCAGCGCTGGATGATGTCCATCGGAAGGTTTTTCTTGTTCCCGACGATCATCAGCACCTGCGGACGCCCCTTGATCTCAGAATCGAAATATGAAGTGATGTCTGAGGTGCCCATCGAAGGAAGCAGCTTCACCAGAGCGGCATCCGGATCCTCGGAATATCCCTCAAATCCGCACCTGCGGACATATTCCCCGATTCTCCGGAAGGAAGGGAAACTGTTGTTGATCTCGTTCAGCAGGGTCAGCCTTGCAGTCTCTGCATTCTCCTCACGCAGAGGCATTTCCCTGAACAGAGAATCCAGGACGGTAAGCACATCGGAAGTCTTGTCGGACTGTGTCCCGATATAGGACATGAAGGCGGCCGGGGCTTCAGCGAGATTACCTGTAACGATGACAGGAGCGCCGTGGGCGGTATAGGCGAACGAACGGAATTCCCGCATCTCCTGGAACAGGATGCTGTACATGCTCCCTCCGAAATATTCACCGAAAAGCTTCAGTGAAGCCATGTCCGAAGGATTCTTCAGGCGATCCACGGTCTGGAACGTCATGATGATGTTCTGGCGGGCGGAAGGCATGTCATAAATGAATACCTGAGGAGAGGAATACTCCTTCAGGCCGACTGGCTTGAATGCGACACGTTCTCCACCGCAGGATGGCAGATATTCCTTGAGAAGGGACGCCACTTCCCCGGGAGCCCTGTTGCCGCTGTAAACGAAGTCGCATCCGGAGGCAGCCGCATCCTTGAAGGACCTGACCATCCCGGCGGCGCCCACCGCCTTGATATCGCTCTCGTTGAACTGCTGGAGGAACCTCGATTCGGAACCACGGGAGACATATGCCAGAACGGCTGAAGCGATGTCGGAATTAGACTTGTCGAACGAGCTGCCGCTCACTTTCACGGCAGACTTGAGTTCACCGACGGCCTTGTCATCGCAAGCCACATGTCCGATGAAATGCCTAAGCAATGCGAGCACTTCTTCAAGGTTCCTGTCAGGGGCCGAAAGGCTGGCGGAAAAAGTATTCTTGTCCGACTCGAAGTACATCTTCGCACCGAGGCGGCGCAATGTGGATTTCAGCTGCTGCAGGGAGAGAGAATCAGTACCGGCTAGGGAAAGGTAGTCCGGGACAATCCTGAGATTACGGTCCGAATCGGTTCCGCGGTACCAGGTGATTCCAAGCTCGAATATGTCATTGACCTTGTTCTGGACGCTGTAGAGGACCGATTCTCCGCTCACAGGTGTCTTCGTGACATCCTTGTCGAGGTCCACGACCCTCGGGATATATTCGACCGGGATACGCTTCAGGCTGTCCGCATAGGCGGAGGAAGCGAAAGAGTTCTTCGGGGACACCGCCTCGTAACCCGGCTGGCTGACCTTGTCCTTCGGATAGCTGCCTGTCTTCTTGTGGCCCTCGAGGTAATTGTCGCCGAAATACTTGTTCATCACCCGGACGACATCCTCCCTGGTCACGTCATCGTAGGAAGCGATCCTGGCAAGCTGTTCCTCCCAGGTAATACCCCTGGTGAACGTAGAGGTGAGGTTCTCACCGCGGTTGCGGATGGTTTCATATCCACGCATCTCATCCTCCTTGAGGTTGCTTTTGAGCTCCTGCAGGATATCATCCGTGAACTCTCCCCTCTTGACCTTCTCTATCTGGTCCAGGCACATCTGCATAGCCTTCTTCTCGCTTCCGAAAGGAATGTTCGGAATATACCCGAAAAGCATGAGGCCCGCGTCGTCGAAGGAAGTGTTCATGGCAGTCGCCATCATCACCTTGTGGGAGTTGGCAAGGGAATCCAGCAGGCCGCTGCCGCTCTCATTGGTGAGCAGGCGGAGACCCACGGAAAGCGGAATGTAATCCGGATCGGACTCCTTAGGAGCCGTGAATGCCCTTCCGCCGAACTTGATCAGAGGGATCGGCACCTTGATGTCCATGGTCTTCTTCCCCTCGATAGGCTTGACCTCGAAGGTACGTGCCGGAGCAGGGCCCTTGTCGGCAAGCTTGCCGAATGTCTGCTCCAGGAAAGGCTTCGCCTCCTCGGCAGTGACGTCACCGCAGAGAATCACAGCCATATTCCTCGGCACATAGTACTTGTCGAAGAACTCCGCCATCTTGGACAGCTGCGGGTTCTTGAGGTTCTCGGTGGTTCCGATGATAGGGCATGAATATGGTGCATCTCCGAAATACTCCTTAAGGACAGCCTCCAGTGCCGGCTGGACAGGGTTGTCGGAATACATGTTCTTTTCCTCATATACAGTCTCCAGCTCGCTCTGGAAGAGGCGGAAGACCGGCTCGCGCAAGCGCTCTGCATAGAGCTCGCACCACTGCGCCAGGAACTGAGGGGCGAAGGTATTGTAATATACCGTATAATCATAGGATGTACCGGCGTTCAGGCCGCTGCCGCCGAACCTGGAAATGAGCCTGTCGAACTCGTTCGGGATAGCGTAGGCGGCCGCCTCGTTGCCAAGCCGGTTGATGTCCTTCTGGATCTTCATCCTTTCCTCCTCCCCGGTAGTCTCCGCCAGAAGGTCATATGCCCGGACGATGGAATCGAGATAGACCTTCTCGGCGGCATAGTCGGTAGTGCCAATCCTGGATGTCCCCTTGAACATCATATGCTCGAAATAGTGTGCAATGCCGGTGTCGGGACAGTCATTCGAACCGGCTTTCACTACCACGGCGCCGTAAACCGACGGCTGCGAATGGTCTTCGTTGACATATACCTTGAATCCATTGGAAAGGGTGAACTCCTTGACTTTCAGTGCCTCGGGAATTCCATCCCCCTGCTGCCTGGCAGATACCCCGGTAAAGGACAGCAGCATGACTGCGGCCAATGCCGCGCAATGACGCATAGACATAATACTTATAAATTCGTTTTTTAAATATACGGACTTTTTACTAAATTTGAAAAATTAACCCGGTTCATATGAACAAGATCCTTCTCAAAGACATAACCCTGGACGGCTGCCGCAAGGATATTCTCATCGCGGAAGGCAAGATTTCCAGGATTTCGCCGCACCAGTCGGAACCACTCCCATGCATGGAAGACACCGAGACCGTAAATTGCTCGGGCAAGGTTGCGGTACCGGGTTTCGTGAACATGCACACACACGCTGCGATGACCTTGATGCGTGGCATCGGAGAAGATATGGTCCTGAAGGACTGGCTCGACCACATCTGGGAAATCGAGAAGCATCTTGACGAGCCGTTCGTCTACTGGGGGACCCTCGTGGCCGCCCTCGAGATGATCAAGACCGGCACGACCTCTTTCAACGACATGTACTGGTTCTCCCCTCAGGCGCAGAAGGCTGCCTCGAAGATGGGCCTGCGAAACCTGACTTCGTTCACGTTCCTGGACAACTACAACCAGGAACACGCCCGGATGCAGAAGGATGTTTGCCAGGAGATGTTCAGCCAGGTCCCGTCCTGGGATGCCCGCTCTGCATTCGCAGTCAGCATCCACTCCGTGTATACTGTCAGCGAAGAGACCATACTGTGGGCAACCGAATTCGCCCGCAAGCACGGGTTGCGGATCCATATCCACGTATCGGAAACGGAGAAGGAAGTCGAGGACTGCAAGGCTGCTCACGGCGGACTCTCCCCTGTCGGATACCTGGATGCCCTGGGAGTACTCGGCAGCGACGTTATCGCAGCCCATTGCGAAGCCCTCTCGGAAGACGACATCGAAATACTGGGACGCCGCAAGGTAAACTGCGTGCACAATATCAATTCCAACGCAAAGCTCGCCTCCGGCTTCCGCTTCAAGTGGAAGGAACTGACTGAAGCAGGTGCGAACGTATGCCTGGGCACCGACGGAGCCGCATCTTCCAACAACCTCGACATGCTGGAGGCGATGAAGACTGCCGCCTACTTCCAGAAAGCCTGGAGGGAAGACCCTTCCGCACTGCCGCTCAGGGAACTTCTTGACCTTGCCACCGTCAATGGAGCCAAGGCCATGGGCGTGAATACAGGAAGGATAGAGGAAGGCTGTGACGCCGACATCCAGATAATCGACACCGACAGCACATTCTTCCTCTCCCCCGGCCCGTTCCTCGCCAACTTCATCTATTCGGCCCACAGCGACTGCATCAGCTCGCTTATCTCCGGAGGGAAGTTCGTGATGCGCGACCGGAAGGTAGATGCGGAAAGGGAGATCCTCGAAGGCGGAAGGGCGCAGCTCAAGATAATCGAAAACTACATAAAGCACTGAAAGGAATATGGATCCAAGAGTTGAAAGAATCTATGCTGCAGCGGATTACATCAAGCAGCAGCTCGGCGGGAGGAAGCCTCTGGTAGGCATCATCCTCGGAAGCGGCCTCGGCAGGCTTGCAACGGCGGTCGAGAATCCTCTTATCATCCCTTACAAGACCATCCCGGGCTTCCCTGTTTCGACTGCGGTAGGCCACAAGGGCAACTTCATCATCGGAACCCTCGGTGGAAAGGAAGTCATAATGATGCAGGGCAGGATCCATTATTACGAAGGATATTCTATGGACGACGTCACCCTGCCTACACGTGTGATGAAGGTGGTCGGAATCAAATACCTGTTCGTATCCAATGCTGCCGGAGGAGTGAACTACGACTACAAGATCGGCGACCTGGTGATCCTGAAGGACCATATAAACCTTCAGCCTAACCCGCTGATCGGGCCGAACATGGACGACTTCGGACCGAGATTCCCTGACATGACCCGCCCTTACGACCCTGACCTCATCGCAAAGGCAGAGAAGATCGCGGCCGACATGGGCGTCAAAGTCCACAAGGGCGTCTATTTCGGAGGAACCGGCCCGACCTACGAAACCCCTTCCGAGTATAAATACATCCGCATTATCGGAGGCGACGTGACCGGGATGAGCACCATTCCGGAGGTCATCACAGCCCGTCACTCGGACATCCCGGTATTCGGAATGTCGGTCGTGACAAACGAAGCGCACGACGAGTACGACAAGGACTACAAGAACGACGGCGACGAAGTCGTCAAGGCAGCCGACAAGGCAGCCGGGACCATGTGCGAAATATTCAAAAAACTCATTGAAAGTCTTTAAGATATGAGGAACAAGTATTTAGGTATTGTCTATCTGGTGCTCGCCGTATTCGTCATTTTATTCGGAACAGCCAATTTCATAAATGGATCCGGAAAGACGTGGCAGAACATACTCATCGTGCTGATCGGACTATACTTCGCCTACAGGGGCGTTGCTACGATCCACAACGCCAAAGTCAGGAAAGAACAGGAAGATCTCGGAGCCGGAGACGGGAACGACGATCCGGCCAACGCATAATCATTCAACGGATATGGATTACGGTCTATTCAGAGTCGCCGCGGCCGTACCGCGCGTAAAGGTCGCCGACGTGGCATTCAACTGCGAATCCATCTGCAGGCTCATAAGCCGCGCGGAAGACAAGCAGGCCTCCCTGGCAGTGTTCCCGGAACTCTCAGTTACCGGATATTCCTGCCTGGACCTCTTCGGTCAGGAACTCCTGCTGACTAAGTCTGAAGAAGCGGTGGCAGCAATCGCCAACCATACCAGGGGGAAGCAGGTCACCGTCGTGGTTGGCACCCCGGTACGTTTCAGGGGCAGGTTATACAATTGCGCCGCAGTCATCCGCAACGGCGGCATAAAGGGCATAGTTCCGAAGATTTACCTTCCGACCTATGCAGAATTCGACGAGGGCCGCTGGTTCGCTTCAGGATCCGACTTCCTTTCCGTGACCAACAGCACGACTGGCAGGTTCGTAGACGACGGCAAGGGATTCTACCGTGACGGTTTCGAAGCGGTCATAAGCTTTGCCGGACAGAAGTGCAACATATCCCCGAACCTGCTGTTCAAGGTCGGCAGGGCGACCTTCGGGATCGAGATATGCGAAGATTTCTGGACCCCTATCCCACCTTCCTCCTTCCTGGCTCCGTCAGGTGCCCAGGTGATTGTGAACATCTCCGCCTCAAACGAGGTGATGAACAAGGCCAGGCAACGTAAAGAACTGATTTCCAACCAGTCAGGACGTACTGTTACGGGATATGTCTATTGCTCTGCGGGCTACGGAGAGTCCACGATGGACACCGTGTACGGAGGATCCGCGATGGTCTGCGAGGACGGATGCATCCTGGCCGAGAACGAACGCTTCCAAATGGAAGATTCGATGATACTGGCCGATCTCGACATCGAGAAACTGAACCTGCTGCGCCAGAAGAAGAATTCATTCCGTGGAATGGCTCCTGACGGAACTTCGGCATGCGAGTATGCCAATCTGTATGCCTGCTTCGATCTAGGCAAGGCTGCTCCTACCGACTTCTCGGCCGAGTTGTACCGGAAAGTCGATGCGCACCCGTTCCTTCCTTCAGGAAACCCTGACCAGGTTGCAGACTGCTGCAAGGAGATATTGTCCATCCAGTCAACCGGCCTTGCAACGCGCCTCCAGCACGTTGGATGCAAGACTGCCGTCCTTGGAATATCCGGCGGACTGGACAGCACACTGGCCCTCCTGGTTACCTGCATGGCTTTCGACAGACTCGGACTTCCACGCAAGGACATCATCGGAATCACGATGCCTGGCTTGGGAACCACTTCCCGGACGAAGTCCAACGCAGTCGATTTGATGGCAGCCCTGGGGGTCACATCCAGGGAGATATCCGTCGTACCGGCGGTGGAACAGCATTTCAAGGACATAGGACACGATCCGAAAGTCATGGATTCCACCTACGAGAACGCCCAGGCCAGGGAGAGGACTCAGATCCTGATGGACATAGCCAACCAGGAGAACGGACTCGTGGTCGGTACAGGCGACCTGTCCGAACTTGCACTCGGGTGGTGCACGTACAACGGGGACCATATGTCCATGTACGGAGTCAACGCTTCTGTGCCTAAGACCCTTATCAGGCACCTCGTCCGGTGGGCGGCCGGAAACGTGTTCAACAAGCCTGCCAAGAAAGGTTGCAGGTCTGCTTCCGACATTCTGATAGACATTACGGAAACTCCTATCAGTCCGGAACTTATGCCTGCTGACTCAAAGGGAAGGATCAAGCAGAAAACAGAGGATCTGATAGGTCCTTATGAGCTTCACGATTTCTTCATCTACAACTTTATGAGGTTCGGATATTCCCCGTCCAAGATCTATTTCTTCGCATGCAAGGCTTTCGATGGTTCTTACGAAAGGGAGACCATCCTAAAGTGGCTCAAGAAATTCTGCTGGCGGTTCTTCACCCAGCAGTTCAAGCGGTCCTGCATGCCGGACGGTCCGAAGATCAGCGAGGTAAGCTTCTCTCCTAGAGGCGACTTCCGTATGGTTTCAGACGCGCAGGCCAGGCTCTGGCTCGACGAGATTGACAGCCTTGAGGCATAGGTATCACATATCGATCATATTGACGGCACTGTTGTTTTTCGCAGCAGTGCCTTTTGGGTCAGCATCCCAGGCGTCGGAAGAACATGGCCAGGCTTCCGAAGACCACGGCCAGGCTTTCACCGATATCACCGGATTGATGAAACTGTTCGGGGAGCGGGACAATGTCTCTTTCATGAAGGTTGGACGCGTAGCGATGTCGATGGGCAAGACATTCGGAAAGGCTGCGATCTCCGACCCATGGGTGAGAATGGTCATCAAAGCGTTCAGGAGGGTCAGCGGAGTCTTCATCCTGGACTACGGAGAGTGCCTCGAAAGTACTAAAGAATTGATTGAGGACGAGATAGGTAAACACCTATCTCCTAATAATTTGGTATATTCCAACAAAGACGGCCAAGATGTGATTGACGAAGTCTTCGGAACGACTTCGCCGGACGGAGAAACGGTCTCGGACCTGGTGATAATCCTCCACGGTCAATCAGTCATCTGCATACGCGGCTCCCTTGCCGCCACCGATGTCCCGCGCACTGTCAACCGTCTCAAGCGGCAACTGTAATCTGTAACCTTTGCTCTGGGAATGGTTCAGGCTTTCAGTCCTGCGATGACCGCAGCCGTGAATCCTGCTTCTTCCATGGCATTAAGCCCGCGAATGGTGATTCCGCCCGGAGTTGTAACACGGTCGATCTCGGCTTCAGGATGCGTCCCGTGGGCCATGGCCAATTCCACGGCGCCCTTCATTGTCTGGTAAACCGCCGCCTTGGCTTCTGCAGGATAAAGCCCCAGCTCTATCCCTCCTTCCATCGCCGCACGAGCATACCGAAGTGCAAATGCAGTTCCGCATGATGCCAGCATCATCCCTGCATTCATGCGCTTTTCGTCCACGATGAGCGTCTTACCGAGTCTGTCAAAGATCGATAACACCAAATCATCTTCCCCTCCGATGATCGCCGAAGCGAATGTCATGCTCTCTCCAACTTCAGCCGCCAGGTTCGGGATGACTGTATATGCAGCCTTGACTCCTGTCCCTGAAAGCCATTGGGCCATTTGTGCAACTGGGATACCCGCGGCCAGGGATAAGAGGACTTTCCCGGAAAGGACCGGTGCTATTTCCGAAAGGACCGACTGGACGATCCATGGCTTAACTCCCAGGATAATGACGTCGGCTCCCTGCGCAGCTGAAACATTATCAAGCGTCGTGTCGATACCCAGGGCGGCGTATTTCTCAAGGGTCTCGGAATGCGCTGCAGTGACAGTGAGCGGAATATCCCCTGAGGAATGCTTCAATCCCAGCGCGACTGCGCCTCCCATATTGCCGGCACCGATGATGGCGATCCTGTACATCTGATCCATGGTGATTACGTTCTTTTCCCAAATATAACAATAAATCTCGACGGGTCACCCTTCCTTGAGGCGGAAGCATGCTCAAGGGTACGTCCAGATGGACCCTTGCGCGTGAAAAGGGGCAAAAACGCGCTCAAGGGTGCGTTCAAATGGACCCTTGCGCGCGGGAGGGGCCGAAATACGGGGCGAGGGGACGTTAACCGTTCAGGGAAAGCTGGTGGTAGACGCGTCCGAAGCGGGCGTGGGCAGCGCGGTCCAGGGCCTCGCGGTCGTCCGGATGGGCGATGGATATGAGGGCCTTGGCACGCTCCGCGAGATTCTTGTTCCGGAGATAGACGCAGCCATATTCAGTTACTACGTACTGGGTCTGGAAACGTGTCGTCACGACACCGGCACCCGGAGTGAGGGTCGGAACGATCTTCCCACGCCCCTTCGAAGTACGGGAAGGCATCGCTATGAACGTCTTGCCGCCCTCGGAAAGGGATGCACCGTACATGAAGTCATGCTGGCCGCCGACGGAACTGAATATCATCTCACCAATGCTGTCTGCGCAGATCTGGCCGGTCAGGTCGATCTCTATGGCCGAATTGATAGCAACCGCGTTCGGATTCTGACGGATCAGGAACGGATCGTTGGTGACACCTACATCGTAGAAAATGCAGTCCTCGTTGTGGTCCAGGAACTCGTACATCTTGGCGGAACCCAAAGCCAGGGAAGCCACGCTGCGGCCTGGCTCGACCTTCTTGCGGGAATTATCGATGACTCCCGACTGCATGAGGCGAAATACGCCGTCAGTCATAGCCTCGGTATGGAGACCAAGGTGCTGATGGTCCGTAAGCCCGTTCAAAGTTGCGTTAGGGATGCCGCCCACACCGATCTGGAGCGTTGCCCCGTCAGGAATCTCAGCCGCGATCCAGGAACCGATGGCCTTTTCGATCTCCGTCGGCGCCCCGAACTGCATATCCACAGGAGGGTCGTCACAGGCCACCGCAGCGGTGATCTTGGACTCATGGATCATCGCAGTACCGTAGAGATACGGAATGCTCTTGTTGATCTGGGCGATCACCACACGAGCCGCCTCGACTGCAGGCTGGGCAAGGTCAGCGGAAATATTGTAGCTGCAATAGCCGTTCTCGTCAGGAAGCGAGCAGTTTATGCAGGCCACGTCGATAGGGATCTCTCCCCTGCGGATAAGCTTCGGAAGATCGCTCAGGAAGCCCGGAATCAGGCTTCCATAGCCCTCGGCCACATACTGGCGCTGGTCCCCGCACAGGAACAGGCTGTTCACGACGAACGATTCCTTATATTCAGGCTTGCAGAAAGCCGCAACTCCCTTGGTCACGTTGAAACCGGAAACTATCTTGACATCACGCAAACGCTCATGATGCCTGGCAAGAGCCTCCTGTAGGATGATCGGAACCGATGTGCTGCCCTGGAAGAACACCCAGTCGCCGGATTGCACGAGACCCATGGCCTCGTCTGCAGATACATAATTCATCATTGGACGTTTTGGGATTCCTGAAGATCGACGAACAGTCCCAGACGCTCGTCAAGTTTGACAAAATCATCATCGGAGTTGAGCATGGACACGCATACACGTATTCCCTGCTGCTTGCTCCTCGTGGCTGTAAGAGTGATGGCGCTGATGCCGCAACGCATGAGGTCGTAGAGCAATTCGCTGCCTTTCATGCCATTGTAGCCGATAGTGTAGAAGAAACCATCGCTGACCTCCTGGTCAAGGTCCTTGTCATACACGAGGGAGAAGCCGTGCTTGAAGAAGATCTCCTTCGAACGACGGGCCCTGCGGGCATATTCCTTCACCTCGCTGACGAAGTCGTACTTGCCGCTGACGGAAGCCTCCATCATCTCCGACATCGCGTTCTGGGCCGACCTGGAGCAACCCGAAGTATTGACATAGATATAGGTCAGCACGAAATTGTCTCCGAAAGAGGCAAGTCCGTACCTTTCCTTCAACTCCGGATATTCCCGCTCGTAGAGCTTCTTCGAAATAGCTACAAGCCCGACCCTTTCCCCAGCATAACTGAATATCTTGGAGGCCGATATCATGATAGCGAAATTATCCGTATAGCGCCCGACAGTCGGCTGGAAAGGAGGCTGGAACGGTTTCGACCGGTCACTCCTGAAGTCCATGCACATGTAGGCCATGTCTTCCAGGGCTATGACGTCATACTTGGTGCAGAGCGTTCCTATGGTCTTCAACTCATCCTCCGTCAGGTTAACCCACGCAGGATTGTTAGGGTTGGAATATACCATGGCGCAGACCTTCCCGTCAGCCATCAACTCTTCAAGTGCCGGACCCAGCTTGTCGCCGCGGTTGTCATATATGTCCAAAGTACGTGCGTCAAGACCGAGAATCTTCGCCTGCAGGAAATGCGACGGGAAACCCGGGCTCAGGTAAATCACCGCCTTGCGGCCCTCATGCAACTGGGAGCACTCGAGAAGGAGATTGAAGCAGCCCTGCATGGACCCTACGGTAGGGATCACGCACTCCGGATACATGTCTATCCCGACGAAGGCCTTAATGAATGCCGAGGCGTTCCACTTGAACTCAGGAATACCAGCCGTCGGAGGATATACCGATGCGATTCCGGCATCCAGGGCCAGTTTCTGCATGTCAACTCCGAACTGGGAAGCCTTGATGCCGGGGACACCGAACTCGAGATGGACGAAATTCTCACCCGATATCCGCTCAAGCTCCTGCGCGGCGTTTACACACTGCCTGATGGTAGCATGGGCGATATCATTGATCTGCATCCCGTCCAGGACCTCATCCAGCTTTTCTTTGGATATCACTCTCATTTCTTGATGGTTTTGGATTGTTCAAGTCCTGCATTGAAAGCCGCGATATTGGCCTCGACAATGGCGTCGCCCTTGCGCGAGAACACACTGACTATCCCCTCCCGGAACTTGTCCGGTTCGATGATCTCGATAACGCCTGCACAGGCGCCCAGAAGTACCATGTTCGCGCTGCGGGGAGAACCGCAGTCCTTGGCGATCGTATCGCAGTCCAGCGTGATGACGTTAGGCAGCTTGGAAAGCTCAGCCATGACGTCCTCAATCGCAGGATAGTCAGGAATATTGACGAAAGGAGTGGTGTTGGTAACGAGCCATCCCGACTTGGAAAGCCATGGCAGGTACCTCAGAGCTCCGTCGAGAGACGGAGGTTGCTCTGCACGTCTCCACCGCGCTGGCTCATTCCATGGACCTCAGCCTGCTTCAGATACAGGCCCTGGTCAAGGGCAGCCCAACCGGTGACGGTGGCGATCGAAAGGATTCCCTGTCCTCCGACGCCTGAAAGTATCATATCCTTTTTCATATCTTCTTTGCAAGCTTAGCGTGGCGTTTTGCGGTCTGGATGCACTCACGGCGGCAGATGACCACTGACACGCCGTGGTAGTTGAGTTCTTCGTCTATCACCGCCTCCATCTCAGGATAGTTCTTCGGAAGCGGGACTATGGTGCGGATGTGCTCAGGAGCGACACCGATGGCCTCACAGATCCGCTCGAGTTTGCCGGTACCGGCTGAATCCTGGCCGCCGGTCATGCCGGTGGTGAGGTTGTCGGAGATGCACAGAGTGATATCAGCTCCGGAATTGACGGCGTCCAGAAGGCCCGTCATTCCAGAATGGGTGAAGGTGGAGTCACCGATCACTCCGACTGAAGGCCCCACACCGCTGTTGGCAGCGCCGATGGCCATCGTGAGCGATGCACCCATCTCCACGCAGGTATGGATAGCATTGAACGGAGACATGTATCCGAGGGTGTAGCAACCGATGTCACCGAATACCCTGGATCCTTCATATTTCTTGAGCACGTTGTTCAATGCGGTGTAGAAATCCCTGTGGCCGCAACCCATGCAGAGTGCAGGCGGACGCGGAACAGTGACCTTGGAAGCCTCGAATTCCTGGCTCGCAGGCAGGCCGACCGCCTTGCGGACGTGATCAGGGTTGAGTTCTCCGGTCCTCGGGAGGGATCCGGCCAGACGTCCCTTCACCTTTATGGCAGCATCGGCTTCCTCGTAGAGCAGGCCGCGGAGTTTCTCCTCGACCAGAGGCTGGCCCTCCTCGATCACGAGGATGGTCTTGCAAGTCTCGGTGATCTTCTGGAGGAGCTGCTTGGGGAATGGATAACGGGTAACCTTGAGGGTCGGATACGGGCAGCCTTCCGGATAGTTCTCCATCAGGTAGTTGTATGCGATACCGCAGGCGACGATTCCCATCGAATGGTCAGGGCCGTCCGTGTAAAGGTTATCCTCTGAAAGTTCGGAATCGTGGCGGAACCGGATCTGGTCGTCCGCAAGCTCCTTGATGCGTACACGGGATATTCCAGGAAGGGTCACCCAGAACTTAGCCCTGTCAGCAGAAGGGAAATGCATCTCGTTCTGCCCACGCGGCTCCCTGGCCTGCACCACAGCCCTCGAATGGGCCATCCTCGTAGGAAGCCTCATGAGGACAGGAATATGGTTTTCTTCCGAATAGTCGAACGCCTCACGGACCATGTCGTAAGCCTCCTGCTGATTGGACGGCTCGAAGCATGGAACCTGTGCGAATTCAGCATAGAAACGGGAATCCTGCTCGTTCTGCGATGAATGCTGGGACGGATCGTCGCAGGCGACTACGACAAGGCCGCCGTTCGCGCCTGTCACGGCAGAATTCATGAATCCGTCCGCACATACGTTCATTCCGACATGCTTCATGCAGACGAGCGCCCGCTTTCCGGCATAGGACACACCGAGTGCAGCCTCCATGGCCGTCTTCTCGTTCGTGCACCAGTCGCTGTGGACTCCCCGCTCCCTGGTCATCGGATGGTTCTGGATATACTCGGTGATTTCAGTGGAAGGTGTCCCAGGATAGGCATAGACACCAGACAGACCCGCGTGCAGGGCACCCAAGGCCACGGCCTCATCACCCAAGAGAAGTAACTTTTCTGGCATAACTTGTTTCAGTTTTAAAGATAATATTACCTAAAACGTTTGACAAGTTACAAAAAGTATCGAAATAATCAAAAATTATTTGAAAATCACAAAGAATTATTCCAAATCGGAAGGTCATAATCTGCGTCGAGCGACGCATTGAGGAACATGTCCAGTATCGATATCGTATGGATATCGGTGCCCACGAAGTCATACATCCCTCTCTTCAGGAGTTCCTGAGCGACATGCTGGGTACCCTTCCCGTACATCCCGACGAGGGAGAACAGGTTCATCTGGAACAGGACGTTCATTCCCTTGAGTCTTTCATAGTCCTTCTGGTCCATATAGACATACCTCTCCGGATGCGCAAGGATCGGATAATACCCCAGACGCTTTATCTCCTCGACGGTATCATAGAAGCCGTAAGGCGGTGTGAAATATGAGGTTTCCACGAGCAGATGGTGTCCGTCGGCCCCGACAGTGAGCAGATCACCGGCTGCGAGACGTTCCTCGAACAGGTTGTCTATCATGTTTTCGGCGCCGAGATGCAGCTCGATACCGCCCTTGTAGGCTGCCTTAAGCTCCTCGAAGCGCTCTTTCAGGAAAGCAGGCTTGTTGGGAATATCCTCCATCACATGCGGTGTGAGCCAGACTTTCCCTATCCCCAGTTTCTCGTACCGGTCCAGGATAGCAAGGGACTCCCGCATGGTCTTTACTCCGTCGTCAACACCGGGGAGTATATGTGAGTGGCAGTCCGTCATACCCTGAAGGACACCGGACTTGAGAACTGACTTGTGTCTGGAAAACGGCCACATATCCCCTACTTCTTGTCCAGCACGGAAAATGCGGAGTTGTTGCTGACATATTCCGGGACGATACGCTTCATCGCGGCGACGGTCTTGAGGTCGTCATATTCCCCGGCAAGGGAGACGAGCTCGGAAATCTCCTTGTTCACTGAATCATAATCGTACTCCCGCACGGTTGCGATGCGGATCTTGTCGTGGAACGAAGGCTTGGTGTTCTCCTTGTCGTCCAAAAGCTCCTCGTAGAGCTTCTCACCCTCGCGCAGGCCCGTGAACTGGATCTGCACCCCCTCGGCACCGGAAAGCTTTATCATCCTCTTGGCCAGGTCCACGATACGGACCGGTTTGCCCATGTCGAACACGAATATCTCTCCGCCCTGTCCCTTGGTCCCTGCCTCCAGCACGAGCTTGCATGCCTCAGGGATAAGCATGAAATAGCGGATGATGTCCGGGTCGGTCACGGTCACCGGACCACCGTTGCGGATCTGCTTCTCAAAAATCGGAATGACTGACCCGTTGGATCCCAGGACGTTGCCGAAACGTGTGGTCACGAAATCAGTGCAGCCCTTGACTTTACCTTCCCTCTCGGCGGCGTTGAGACTCTGGACATATATCTCGCAGATTCGCTTGGAGCAGCCCATCACGTTGGTTGGATTGACCGCCTTGTCGGTGGAAACCATCACGAACTTCTTCACTCCGTACTTGACCGACAGGTCAGCTATGACCTTGGTACCCATGACATTGTTCTGTACGCTTTCGGAAGGGTTGTCCTCCATCATAGGCACATGCTTGTAAGCCGCAGCGTGGAATACGTAGTCCGGCTTGAAAGCGGAGATCAGACGCTCCATACGGTCCGCCTTTGTAATCGAAGTCACTACCACGCGGGCATTGACGTCAGGGAATTCCTGCTTCATCATCAGGCGGATGTCGTGCTGAGGGCTCTCGGCTGCGTCGATGAGCAGCATCTCGGCCGGACCGAAGGATGCCACCTGCCTGACTATCTCGCTGCCGATGCTTCCGGCCGAACCGGTGACAAGCACCCTCTTGCCGGAAAGCTCCTCACGGACAGATTCCATGTCCACCTGGATCTCGTCACGAGGAAGGAGGTCTTCGATGGAAACCGGCTTGAGGTTCGCGCCATTCCCCTTCCCTGGCTCGTTCTGGTCCCACTCAACAGCATTCTGCGCAAGGAGGATCTTGACATCCGAACCAAGGATGTAATCCTGCAAGTCGGTGTCGTCGCGGAATTCCTCAATGCGCCCAGGAGCCACGAGGACGGCATATATCCCCTTGTCCTTGAGAACCTTAGGAAGGCTCTCGTCAGCCTCGTAGATCGGCTCGCCGAGCAGATGCGTCTGCTTGGCAGACAGGGATGGGTCATGCGATATGAAACCGCGGAGCTTGTACTTGGCCGGCTTCTCGCCGCGGATGCTCTTCGCCAGTCCGATACCGCCGGTACGGATGCCGTAGATCAGCACGTTCTTGGCGGCGTCGGTGCGGAAATATGTGTCGTAGATGGACTTGATGACCATCCTGAACATCCACATCAAGGCAGTTGCTCCCCCGAAGATCACCAGCAGATGCCTCGCTGCCAGAGGAGTCAGATAGCGGGTATCGACATTACTGAGCGGATAATGGATGAAGAGCACAACCAGATAGGCGCTGCCCATCGCAAGCCCCAGATGCAAGAGATCCGTGAAAGATGAGAACCGGAGGATGCCCGTATATGTCCTGAAAACCCTGAAGAAAACCACGCAGACAGCGATGTAGATGACCATCGTACGCATCAGGGGCCAGAAATTGTTGATAAGGGCTATGGTCCTGAAGAAGAACCAGTATACCACGATGCTGCATCCCAGGATTATGAAGCAATCCAGGATCAGGATGCACCAATATGGAAGCGTCCTCTTGGAGAAGTACCAGTCAACCAGTTCCCTGAAAGATTTCATCGGGTCAGAATGTGTATAGGATTGCAAAAATAACAATTCTCCCGGAATATTCCATCAGAAGTTTGGTATCTTTGCGGTATGTCGATCCTTCTCGCCATACCCGCAATATGCTTCTTGGGCTTCCTCGCCATAATCCTGGCGCTCAGGAAGAAATGGCTTGCGGCACTCGTATTCCTCGCGGCTGCGGTCATCCTCAATTCCGCTACCCAGCAGATTCCGGTGAGGTTTGGGAGGTCAGGCGACGGCATCGACACCACCGGAACCAGAATCAGGATATTCGAATACAACACCTGCGCCGAGGACAGGTTCCAGCACAAGCACGACTCGACCTTCATCGACTACATTATCTCGCAGGACGCCGACATCCTGTTCCTCCCGGAGAACCTCTACTATGTGGACCGCGAGCTAGACACCGCCCTCTCCAAAGTTTACCCTTACGGGGTCTTCCACCAGATTCCCCGCGGCAGGCAGCCGGAGGAACTCACCCTCTACAGCCGCTTCCCACTGAAGGACGTCAAGCGCCTTCCGAGTCCTACTGTCGCGGAAGGCAGCGACGGAATGGTGATGGCGACGGCTGAAATCGGTGGCAGGGACGTCACGCTGGTCCACCTCCACTTCACGAGCAGCCATTACGGAATCAAGCGGGGATACGACCTGCGCGAAAAAGAACTGGAGACGATACGCCCGGCGCTGGATACGGTCTCGACTCCGATGATAATTTGCGGCGACCTCAACGACCTGTCCGGTTCCCCTACTCTCAAGGGGCTTCAGGAATATGGACTCCGGAATGCCTGGTGGACGCACGGCTCCGGACCGGGATTCACTTTCAAGAAAGGGATCCTTCGATTCCGGCTG
>ONPI01000116.1 GCA_900319685.1 uncultured Bacteroidales bacterium | reverse complement strand
TTCCCGAGCCCGGTCGCCAGAAGAATGATATACCGTCCTTTGTCAAGAGAGTTCACGATGTCCACGCACTCCTGCTGGTAATCGCGAAGAACGTATTTAGCCATGCACAAACCTCCAAATAAAATATATAATTATTATATAATATATCCAGTCACTTTCACAGTGAAAGCTGTACAAAAATCCATACATATGTTATAATTAATATATAAATCTGATACAAAAAAGAAAGGAAAAGTGCTGGGTTCAAGGCATTATTGGCACGAGACTGGCACCAGGCAGAACGATGCAGAAAATTAAGGAACTGGTCAGGAGCCATAGAACGGAAAAGGGGTTTCCCGCATACTTCATGAATATGCCGTGCCTGTCATAGCAGTTCTCGTCGCAGCCCTCAGCCACATACAGAGGCGCATGATCATTCAGCTCAAAGAAAGTGTCCAGCCCGTTCGCATGGTCATCATGCGCATGCGACAGCACGGCATAGTCCACCGCCTTAAGATCGAGCCCTAGCTTCTCCGCATTCTCCGCAAAGAGCCCCGACAGCCCCGCCGACCTGAAGTGGGACGGCAACTGGCGTCGCTCCAAGGGCGTCGACATGTCGAGCAACATCCAATCTGAGGGTGGCCCGCTGCGCGCAAGTTACGGCGTAGTAATGTCTGACGGTGCTCCCAAGCGCAACAGCCGTGAGGGCTTCTGGATTGACAGCGATGATGCCAACCGCTATGGCGACACCATCTATGTTGAGGAGACCAGCGACTGCAAGGGCTACTTCGCTAACCCGCAGATTCTGTACCACCGTGGTGGCACAAGCAAGCCTCAATCGCGCGAGAGCGGTTCTTACTACACCCGCGTTAACTCGCCGACGTACGTAGGTACTTACGCTGAGTGCTGCTTCATCCGCGCCGAGGTGCTCTTCAAGCAGGGCAACAAGGCTGGTGCCTTCGAGGCTTACAAGAAAGGTATCCAAGCCAGCATGGAGCAGATGAACGTCTACCTGGAGCGTTGGTGCGCCAACGAGCCTGGTGGCCTGCGCGACATCCCCTCGTTCCGTCCTATGACCGCTGCCGAGATCAGCAACTTCCTGCTTGGAGGACATGTCAACACCCCTTTTATAAAGGATAAACTCTCACTGATCGCTTCCCTCAGGGTTTCTCCAGCCCAGTTCGAATATTCAGCCATATCCGGCCTCCTGGACAAGGATGTCGTGTATTTCTCGAATGCCAAGGCAACGGTCGGGGATGCTTATGCCAAGCTCAAATACAGGTTCAACCAGCGCAGTTCGATTTCCCTTTCGTTACTGGGCAGCATTGACAGCTATGGATTCAGGGAAGGGGATTCCTCAGAAGACAGCATGTCCTGGAACAACCTGATGGCCATCCTGCAATATAACCAAAGAATTGGACAGAGGCATTCGCTGCTCGTTTTAGGTTCGTTCAACCACTACGGCAGCGAGCAGGGAATGATGAAGAAGCTGCGGGACACTTCCAATGACTTGCTCATCAGGAGCCAGCTTGATGAGACTATGCTGCACGGGATGTTCAAATCGGAGTTCGGCAAAAGCTGGAAGGCCCAGTACGGTCTCAAGCTACGTAATGCCTGGTTCAATCCCGGGTCAGCCCGTGTGCTTGAATCGACCGGACCGTTCTCCAAGTCAAGTTCGCCTCTGACCGACAACAAGATTTCGACTATGACCGGCACCCTTCACGGCCAGCTCGAGGTAGGTGACTACTCCCGCAGCATGGCCAGGCTGGCCGCCCGGTTCAATTACAATGATGCCACAGGCTTCCTCCCTGAAGTGAGTTTCCTCTTGCGCGTGAGGCTTTTCAAGTTCCTGGGAGTGGAGTTCACTGCCGACAAGCTCGGACAGTATTACCATACGCTCGAGGGCATTCCTCTGGGGTGGTCGCTTGAAATGATAGTCCCGCCTTCCGAAAAGTTCAAGCCTGAGAAGACAGACCAGCTTTACGCCGGAATATACACTGATTTCAGGAGCCATCACGTCTCTCTCGGAGCATATTCCAAGAAGATGAAGAACCTGGTGTATTTCTCCGATGCGACCAAACTGTTCGATTCTGCGCTTGCCGGATGGGAGAACAACATCGATGTGGGACTTGGTGCGTCCAAGGGTGTGGAGTTCCTTTATGAGAATACCGGCGAACCGGTGAACTGGAGGGTGGCATATACCCTGTCGAAGACCGACAGGACATTTGAAGAACTGAATTACGGCATTTCATTCCCGGCCAAGTACGACAGGCGGCACGTCCTGAACGTGTCGGTTGGCACTATCTTGAAGAAAGGGGAGAAGGCGGACATTACTGCTGCAGCTCTGTTTACGTATCAGTCCGGCCACTGGGAGACTGTCCCAGCCGGTTATTTCAAGGAAGAGAATTCGATATTCGGCACTGTAATCGAGCAGTCGTTCTACACCTCACTGAACAACTACCGGATGCCTCCTTACATCAGGCTGGACCTGAGCGCCGCCATCGAATTCAAGAAGACACGCAGGCCTCAGTCCCTGAATGTAGGAATATACAATGTCCTGAACAGGCACAATCCTTTCGCCCTGTCCTACGACCCTGGGACCGACACTTGGAAGAAGCTTTCCCTACTTCCGATCATGCCGAGCCTCAAGTACACCGTTTCCTTCTGATCCTCAGGAGTTTATTTCAATAGCAGGGAGTTGCCCGAAAGGGCCTCGTACAAGGAATCCTGATAGGTTTCTCCTATCGGGATCCGGTCTTCGCCGATGATTATCCGGTTCCTTTCGATGGCCTCGATTTTCGGGATGCTGACGATGTATGATTTCTGCACCCGGACGAACTTGTCTTTCGGCAGCTGCTCTTCCATTTTCTTCATTCTCATCAGCGAGAGTACCGGATCGGAACCATCGTCCAGATGGATCTTCACGTAATCCTTCAGGCCTTCTATGAACGTGATCCTGTCGAGTTCTATCTGCTGCAGCTTGTACTCGGTCTTGACGAATATGCTCTTTGGTGAATCGTCCTTCGCTGTTTCCGTGGAAGGCTTTTCTGAGATGACCTTCGCTGCGTGCCGGGCTGCAGTCAGGAAGTCATCGTAAGAGATCGGCTTCAGCAGGTAATCCAGGGCGTGCACCTTGAATCCTTCCACTGCGTACTGGCTGAAGGCGGTCGTGAATATGATCCGGGTCCCTTCCGGAAGCATCTTGGAAAGGTCCATCCCGCTCAGGTTCGGCATCTGGATGTCGCAGAAGAGCAATTCCACCGGATTCTCCTGCAAGAATGCGAAGGCAGACTTGCCGCTGGTGAAACTCCCTTTGAGTTCCAGGAACGGGATCTTTTCGACGTAGGATTCCATCAGCTTGACGGCCAACGGTTCGTCGTCGACGATTATGCAGCTTATCGTATTCATAAAGACTTTATTTTCAGGATACTCTGATAAATGTCGCGGACTTTGCCATATTCGAAGGAATACTTCCCGGGATATAGCATCTCCAGGCGTCTGCTCAGATTCTTGAGCCCTATTCCGGAGCCGCTCCGGTCTTCGTCATCCTTCGGGAAACAACTGTTCTCCACGCGGCAGACCACGGAGTCTCCGTCTTCATGGAGGTCGATCCTGATGAATGATTGTTCAGTGTCGCTGATACCATGCTTGAAAGCGTTCTCTACAAGCGGGATGAACATCATCGGGGCTATCCGGGTGCTTGATTCTTCAGGAAGCGAGACATCTACCTTCACCCTGTCGTCAGGCAGCCTCAGGCTCATCAGCTTGACATAGTCCTTCAGGAAAGCGGACTCTTTCGCCAGCGAGACGGTGGGCTGTTCGCTTTCGTAGAGAAGGTACCGCAGCATCCCGCTCAAGTCATGGACGGCTTCCTGAGCTTGTCCCTGGTCGATCTGGATCAGGGAATATATGTTGTTGAGGGTATTGAAGAGGAAGTGCGGATTGATCTGGCTCTTCAGGTTGGCGAGTTCGGTCTCGGCCCTGAGCATCTCGGTCTCCTTGCGTTTGTTTTCATCCCTGTACCATCTTCCGGTCATCCTTATCGCTACCGCGACGCAGACTATGCCCAGATAGCTGACGGAATTGCGGACAATCAGGCTGAGATGCCTGATGAATGGCACCGTACGCCTGTGCGGCCTGATGTCGGCTGCGACAGGGAATGCGTACTTGAAAACCAGATGCACCAGGAAACTGACCAAGGCGATCAACAGAAGGTTCCACAGTATGAACTGTCCGAACTTCCTGCTGTAAAGATACTTCTTGATTAGCAGGAAATAATTGACATAGAATACGATGAAGAACGATAACAATACAGGGACGAACCTGGAGTAGTTGACTCCGCCATGGAGGGGATGACCAAGGCGCGGGGAGAAGAACGGCATTCCGAACAATACCGCCCAGATAGCAATGTGGAGGAGCCATACGTAGCTCCTGCTGCCGTTCCTGACCTCTGTCTGCATAGTCATTACTTGTATATTTTCCGGATTAATCTCAGTTTGTTGGAATACGGTGGCTTCAGGAAGTCGAATGTCAGCCAGGAGGACTTGTAGAGGATGGACTTCTTGTGGGAGAAGGTGTCGAATCCCGTGCGGCCGTGATAGGCACCCATACCGGACTCGCCGATACCGCCGAAAGGCATGTTCTCGTTGCCGAGATGCATGATGGTTTCATTCACGCACCCACCGCCGAAGCGTATTCCTTCAAGGATGGCCTTTTTCTCCTTGCACTTCCTTGTGAATACATACAGGGAGAGCGGCCTCGAGTCGTGCAGCTTCTCGATCACTTCGGACTGCAGGTCGTCGTAGGTCAGTACCGGGAGCACCGGCCCGAAGATCTCTTCCTGCATCGCTGGCTCCTCCCAGGAGCAGTTGTCAATTACTGTCGGTGCTATGTAATTGATTGAAGGATCAGTATTTCCTCCGATAACGACCCGCCCGGCCCCTTCCGCGTCCGCAGGAATGAGTCCGGCAACCCTGTCGAAATGCCTGCGGGTGGCCATGAGTGTCATCTCGGCCGGCCTTGAGGATATATCCCCGAAATAATCATTCACCACCTCCTTCATCGTCTTGATGAAGGCGTCGTGTATGGATCCGTGGACGAGGACATAATCCGGAGCTACGCAAGTCTGGCCTGCGTTGAGGAACTTGCCTTTCGCTATGCGCTCGCAGGCGAGACGGACATCCGCGCTCGGACATACGATCGCAGGGCTCTTTCCGCCAAGTTCCAGTGTCACCGGGGTAAGGTGCTTGGAGGCGGCTTCCATCACTATCTTTCCTACCTTCGGGCTTCCGGTAAAGAATATGTAGTCATATTCCTTCGCGAGGAGTTCTTCGTTCGACACGCTGTCGTCCACCACTTCGACCACTTCCGAGGAGAAGGATTCTTCCAGCATCGACTTGATCAGGGAGGAGACATGCGGAGTCTGCCGGGAAGGCTTCACCACAGCGGTGTTGCCGGCCGCGAGTGCAGCTGCG
>ONPI01000115.1 GCA_900319685.1 uncultured Bacteroidales bacterium | reverse complement strand
GGAGAATTCGCCACAAGCATCGATGAATCCGGTCCGAGGATGTTGTATGTCCCGGCGGAAAGGATCATCAGTGCGGTGGCAGTACACACCAGGAGGGTGTCCACATACACGGAGAAAGCCTGGACAAGGCCCTGCTCCGCAGGATGCTTGACATCGGCAGAAGCTGAAGGGATGGCTCCGGTTCCCTGTCCCGCCTCATTGGAGAACAACCCACGCTTCACGCCCATCATGATGGTGGAACCGAGGATTCCTCCACAGACAGGGTTGATTCCAAAGGCATTGGTTACTATCATGGACAGAAGCCCCGGAATCGCACGCCAGTTGAAGGCGAGGACCACGAGGGCGATTACGATATAGGCGACTGCCATGAAAGGAGTCACTATCGATGCGACCTTGGAGATCCTCTTGATACCGCCAATGACCACCAGGCCTATCAGGAAGGCCAGGAACAAGCCCGAAACCAATGGCTTGACGCCCAAGGAATTACTTGCAGCAGACGACATACCGTTTGCTTGGACGGTAGTAAGCATCAACCCGCAGCCTATGATAGTGAAAAGAGCGAACACCACCGCCAGCCACTTCGAACGCAGTCCCTTGTCGATGTAGCAGGCAGGTCCGCCTCGGAAACCGTCTTCGTGCTCGAAATTGAACAGCTGGGCAAGCGTAGACTCCACGAATGCCGTGGAGGCACCCAGGAAAGCTATGACCCACATCCAGAAGATAGCCCCGGGGCCTCCCAGGGCGATGGCCGTGGCTACTCCGACGATATTCCCGGTACCTACGCGTCCGGACAGGGCGATGCAGAAAGCCTCGAACGATGAGACACCTTTCTTTTCCTTGGTCTTATCCTTCTTCCCGAACAGCAGATGAGTCATCACTCCGATCCGCCTGAGCTGCACGAACCGGGTCCGGATCGAGAAATACAGGCCGGCTCCGACGAGGAGTACCACCAGCGCGGGACTCCAGACAACGTCGTTGATCGCAGATACTATCCGTTCCAAATCCTAAAGGTCCTTTTCAATGCGGTAGGAGCCGCTCTTGTAGTCATTGCTTTCTGTTTCTCCCGGGAGGGTCACGGTTGCGAAGGCTCCGTCCGGAACGGTGAACTCCCATACCCACTTGTCCCCCTTGAATTCCCAGGCACTCTTGATGAGTCCGGCAGCGGAAGGATATTCAGCCTCGAGGGAACCGAGGCGCTTGTCCGGTACAGGCTTCATGATGATATGCTTGAAGCCAGGGTCGGCGGGATCGGCAGCGATGCCCGCGGCAGTCTCCCAAATCCACTGGCAGACACAGCCGTACGCGTAGTGGTTGAAGCTGTTCATCCCCTTAGGACCCATTCCGTTCTCTATCGTATAGCTGTTCCAGCGCTCCCAGATCGTGGTCGCACCATTGTCTATCGAATACAGCCAACTCGGGTTCTTGCGCTGGAAGAGTAGTTCGTATGCAATATCCGACATTCCGTTGTCGGTCAGCGTTCCCATCAGGATCGATGTACCGAGGAAACCGGTCTGGAGACAGTTCTCGTGAGCTGCGAAATTCTCGCGCAGACGGGCGATCATGCTCTCCCTGGCTTCGCCTTCGACCAGGCCGTTCTTCAAAGCGAAGAGAGCAGGAGTCTGCATCGTATTGAGGATATCCAGCTTGAAGGTACCGTCCGGATTGAGGAACTTTTCCTTTATGTAAGCTTTGGCTTCATCGACCATTTCCTGGTACCGGGTGGCATCACGTCCGGTGGAAGCGGCCATGTCCCGCATCATCCCTGCATCGATCACCCAATAGCAAGCCCCAAGGTAGCTCCAGTAGATAATAGCCTCAGGCAGAGGATGATACTTTCCGGAAGCATCCTTAGAGAACCCTCCCCTTCCGTTGCTTTCGAGAGCTTCATAGCTCAACCAGTCAGCCCACTGGTAATGGCCGTTCTCTTCGCCAAGGGTCTCGTGGTCATACTTGGTGTCGGCAATGTGGTTGATGAACTTTTCCATGGCTTCCCAGTTCTCATCCACCAGTTCCTTGTCGCCGAACTGTTTCCAGATGGTCCATGGGACTATGATACCGGCATCCGCCCATCCCAGACGCATCATGTTGTCAGGCGTAGCACCGTACTGTGCCATAGGGGCGACTCCGGGGAATCCTCCGACCTCGCTCTGGGTATCCCTCATGTCACGCATCCACTTGTGGAAGAACCTGTCGGTATTGGCGAAGAACGTACCTGTCTCGGTGAAAACCTGCGTGTCGGCCGTCCATCCAAGGCGCTCGTTGCGCTGAGGGCAATCGGTAGGGACTGAAAGGTAATTCGACTTCTGTCCCCACATTGTATTGGATATGAGCTTGTTGATCAGCTCATTCCCGGTCTTGATACGACCGGTCTCCATCTCCTTGGATATGGAAGTCACAGGTATGGATTCGATCGACTTGATCTCGACAGGTCCGTCAGCCGTTACGGAAACATAACGGTAACCGAAGAAGGTGCAGTGAGGATAGTAAGAAACGAAATCCTTGCTGTCGGCGAAGGTATATAAGATACGCATTCCGTTCACCGGGGTACGCAGGTTGAGCCTGTGGCAGCTGCCTTCAGGGCCATCCATACCGCGGCTCCTTGCTCCGTTGCCGTCGTTCAGGATCTCGGAAGGCAAGCATGTCAGGACTGTACCGGCCGCCGCCTTGAACAGGAAGAACGGCACTGCAGATGCGTTCTGGCCGAAATCCACGACCAAAGTCTCACCAGGATTGACCTTCATTGTCTCACCCTTGGAGAACTCCTTTACTACCACCACTTTACCGAACTCTTCCTCGCTTTCTCCTTCCACCCCGTTCCAGGAATATGCCTTGACAGGGGACATCGCGAGGTCCCTGCGGAGATAGATCTCAGCACCATCGGTCGGGAATATATTCCCGGAGAACTCGGTATTGACTTCCGGTTTGGACAACTTCTCAGGCGTTGCGAATCCCGGAAGTTCGCGGGCATCATATTCCTCACCGTCAAATATCGCTGCATGTTTCACAGGACCGGCGATCCCGGCTTTCCAATTATCGCAGTCTGTTCCGTAGAGTTTGACGGATCCGTCGGAATAAACGAGTTCCAGGACTCCCCTGAAGGCGCATTTCTTTCCGACCATACCTTCATGTCCTCCAGGAGTGAGGATCTTGTCGGCCCACCACCCCGGGGTCACTTGGACAGCCAGTTCATTCTTTCCACCGGCCTTGGTGACCAAAGCCTTGGTGACATCATAAGTAAAGGAAATCTTGGTCTTCAGGTAATGTGTGAATCCCGGCTTCAGGACCTCTTCCCCAATCGGAACCCCGTTGATATAAAGCTCATACACCCCCAATCCGGTAGTCATCCACCTCGCGGAGCTTACCTTCTTGTCATTGACGACCGAGGAAACGAACCAGCTGGCTCCGTCGGCGGAACGGCAGTTGCTCTGGTCGCCGTTGACGACCTTTTCGGTCAGGACAGGAGCATCCACCGCAGATATCCATTCAGAGGAGTCCCAAGCTGAAGGATCCAGAGGATCCGTGAGCGTACATGGCAGTTTGCGCGACTGGCTGCAGGAGACCGCCAACAAGGCCGTGGCTGCAAAAGCCGCAGCGATGGAGATGATGGATTTGGCTTTCATATCGTGTCTTTATTACTGTGTTTCAATATGTTGGATAATCTGGTCGGCGATGGTTACCATGCCCTTCACTGTAGGATGGCCCATACGCTTGTCAATCCCTTCCAGCCTGATGCAAGGGATGCCGTAGTGGTCGCATATCGCCAGGACCGACTCGTTCAGTTCCTCCCTCAACCCGTCCGAAAGGATGAACCGGATGTCAGCATCCGGATACAACTCCAAAGCAAGATGCAGCAACTTGGAGAAAGCAGGCCTGAAGGTATAGAGATCCTCTCTCTCAATCGATGTATACTTGTATTCCCCCATCCGGACCCCGGCCCAGCTGTCGTTGATAGCGCCCAGTATCAGGATAATGTCGGGATGTCCCAGATTCGGGATCCTGGTGATGAAGCTGCGGTCGGAGTAATCCTTGCCGTCGTATCCGGTATAGGAAACCGTCGCTCCCGAATAGGAATCGTTGACTCCGAGCTTGTATCCCTCGCGGTGCGTCAGTATCCACCACCAGGTCTGTGTCACGTCAGTGACATCCGTACGCTCAGGTTCAGGTTTCCCGGGGACATAGTACCAGTACGCATTGCCTTCCGGGATATACCCTTGGAAGGTAGAGTATGAGTCACCCAGGATGGCCACCGTCCGGACATTGTCCCCCTCGCAGGTAATGCATGGGCAATTGCCATGGCATCTCCCCTGTGAGGATACTGCAAGAGGAAGGAGCAAAGACAGGAAAACAACAAGCAAACGTCTCATATTTACAAATATACCAAATAAATACGAGATAAAAACGAGGAAATGACGGAGGTATACGAAAAAGCCCCGGCAGAATCTGCCGGGGCTTCCGTGCTCTGTTAGGGACTCGAACCCTAGACCCACTGATTAAGAGTCAGTTGCTCTACCAACTGAGCTAACAAAGCATTTTAAAGAATCAGCTCCTTTGTGAACCGTTCGGGGCTCGAACCCGAGACCCCAACATTAAAAGTGTTGTGCTCTACCAACTGAGCTAACGATTCTTTCCAATCGTTTCGGTATATTTCCGAATCGGGATTGCAAAGGTAGGGTGTTTTGATGAAAAAACAAAATATTTTCAAAGATATTTTACTCCTGCGTCAGAATTCCGTCAGTTCTTTCAAGAATATGGAGGAAGCGGATCTCACCCAATCCGGAAAATCCGATGCCGGAACGAATCCATTTTCCGTAAAGTTCAGGAGAAGGTCCAGGTCGAACCTGTCGGCAGTACAGGCGGGACGGGTCTTGTCAGGCCAGCATTCGCAGGCATCGTAAGCGTTGCATTTCTGCTCGATGTGCGACGGGACCATCAGAAGCGGCTTGCCAAGATACATCGCCTCGCAGATGGACTCGAATCCTGCCGTGGAAGCATATGCCCGACATCCGGCCATCTTCTCAAGGAACTCATGGTCGTTCAAGTAATGGAAAGAAAGGGTGTCGTCAATGACTTTCACAGGAGCTTCGTCTGCACGGTCCCAGAAGAAGTGGAGCGGGATTTCCGGATGCCTGGCATGCCATTCCATGACATCCTTGGAGAATCCGGCATTGAGCAGGTACCCGTGGATATAGTCCCCTGGTTGCGGATGAAGTTCCAGCACTTCAGACCGCAGCAGAGGCGGTACAACGTGAAGCTTTCCTTCATCCGGCATCTTCCGGAAACTCAGGGCAAGCATACGGGACGAACGGAAAGCTACAGCCTCCGAAAGCATATTCAATGCCACATGCCCTTCATAGCCGAAGGCGGGGAAAGAGAAGCCCTTGTGGGTGAAAAGGAACTGGTGCCCCACGCACACCAGCGGGGCATCGACTCTGCTCAGATGGAAAGCGTTGGTTCCGATCAGGTCGTAGAAGTTGACCACCACGTCAGGCCTGATGTCCTTCAGGCGCTTTAC
>ONPI01000061.1 GCA_900319685.1 uncultured Bacteroidales bacterium | reverse complement strand
TGGTTCCTGGACAGGATCGCGACCCACATGCTTGCCTTCGAAGGCGATGGCAAGGTCGTCTTCTTCGATGGCAACTATTCCGAATACGAAGAGAACAAGAAGGCCCGTCTGGGCAACGTGGAGCCTAAACGGTTCAAGTACAAGAAGTTGATGGAATGATAACTACCTTCCGTCTCCGATGAAGCCGCGGAGCAGGGAAGTAGAAGGAATCTCCTTGTCGGACACCGGGACAAAGTAGTGCAGGAATTTCAGCAGCCTGTGCGCCTCGCTGTATTCCTTGCAGTTCTTCGGTACCGTTGCCAGTATCCTCTCGGCATGGGTGCGCAGCACCGCGAACTCTATCAGGTAGGAAGAGTTGAACAGTACGTCGGCGTCTTCCTGGAACGGATATATCCATTTCACCTCCGCCCTGCGGATGTTCGGCCAGTTCGCGATGGTCTCCTGGGCGGTGAATGCTCCCTTGAGGAAATCCCTTACGATGCGCCTTAGCAACCTGTTGTCGCTGGTAGGGATGCCGTTGTGGTCGTCCAGCGATATGGAAGTGATGGTATTGATGAATATCCTGTATTTCTCCCTTTCCGGGACCAGTTCGGTCAGTTTCGGGTTCAGGGCGTGGATCCCTTCTATCAGGATAACCGACCTTTCGCCAAGTTTCAACCTCTTCCCGTTGAATTCCCTAAGTCCCGTAACGAAGTTGAACTCAGGAACTTCCACCTCCTCGCCCCGGAGCAGTTTGACCAGGTCTTTCTGGAGATAATCGTGGTCGACCGTGTTGAAATTGTCGAAATCGAAGGAGCCGTCCGGGAGTCTAGGAGTATCCAGCCGGTTGACGAAGTAATCGTCGGTCGAGAAAGAGATAGGGTGGAGACCGCAGGCTTTAAGCTGGACGCTCAGCCTCTTGCAGAACGTGCTTTTGCCGCTGCTGGTAGGGCCAGTTATCAGGACCAGCCTGACAGGCGAGTCGGGATCGTCGTGACGTTGGTCGATGTCCTCGGCTATCTGGACGATCTTCTTCTCCTGAAGGGCCTCGGCAATCTGTATGAGGTCCGTGGCGTTTCCCCTGAGGATGGACTCGTTGACATCACCCACGTTGCGCAGGTTCATTATGGAGTTCCATTTGTCGAGCTCCTTGAATACCTCGAAAGTCTTCGGTTGCTCGAAGAAAGGTGCAAGGTCCTCCGGGTGATGGCGGTCCGGGACTCTCAGCAGAAGACCTCCCTTGTAGAGGCTTATGCTCCAAGTCTGCAGATACCCCGCGCTCGGGACCAGCTCGTCGTAATAATAATCGTATGTATTCCCGAGGGTGTAATATGTGATGTACACCTCGCCGCAGGTCTCGAGCAGCTTGACCTTGTCAAGGTTGCCGCGGCGCCTGAATTCCTCGATCGCAGCTCCGACCTGGGCTTCGTGGCGCCTGAAAGGGACGTCGGCATCGACGGTAGCCCGCATCCTTGCCCTGATGGCATCGGCGTCGGCTTCGGAAACCGGGGTCCCGTCTCCTTTGTCCACGCTGCAGTAATATCCCTTTGAGATAGGTCTCCGGATCCTGAGCCTGCTTTCCGGGAACAGGTTGTGCACTGCCTCGTAAAGCAGGAAGCAGAGTGACCTGCAGTAGAAATTGCGGCCGGCATATGTACGGTAGTCGAGGAACTCCACGTCAAGGTTGTGATATACCCTGAACCGGAGTCCTTCGGTTACGTTGTTGACCTTTGCGGCAAGTATCGGATAAGGTTTGTCGAATTCAAAGGCTTCTGCTATCTCCAGAAGAGCGGTCCCTTCATTGAATTCCCCGAAGGTACCCGTGTTCTTGCAATAAATCTTTATCATCTGTAATCTTTGTTTTCGGCTGGACTCAAGAACCTTTCCAAAGGTAGGACAAAAGGATCAATTCTCAAAACCCAGGATTTCCACAGGCCCGATCAAACCGGCCGGAAGCAGTGGCTCATCCGGCTTGAAGAAATCCATCTGGGTGAATGTGATCTTCTTCTCAACTCCTGGCTGAACATCTCCTACAAGCCTGTTATGCCATACGTTGACCACTGTTATCTCAAGTGAATTCCTGCCTTTGTGCACAGCTTCGGTAACATCGACCTTATAAGGAGCGTTCCATAATGTCCCTACTTCGATGCCGTTAACCTTCACCACGGCGATATCCCTGACTTCTCCGAGGTCGAGGACCACCTTTCCGGCAGTCCTGAGATCTTTCTTCTTGAGGTTGAAGGAATTGTGGTAAACGGCCGTCCCGGAGAAGTATCTTATTCCTTCATCCTCGTTCTCGGTGTATGAAGCGAGTTCACTGAATATGGCTGAAGCAGGAGCTCCGCGCTTCTCCTGGAAACCGACCTCCCAAGGGGAGTCGATGACGGCTATCCGGTTGGATACTTCCTTCGGCAGTCTCGATTGCAGTTCGTCCTTCCCGGCGTCTTCAAGGAACATCACGAACACGCTCTGGTGCTGTGTCAGGGTAAGGGCGACGCTGGTCCTGTCCTTTCCTATGCTGTAGCTGACCGGTTCGGTGGAACCGTCTTCGGCGTGCCAGACCACCGGTTTCTTGCCGGTCATCCTGAATGAAGCCTCCATCCTGACTGTATTGCCGGAAAGGTTGGTGATCCAGTAGATATCCCCGTCTCCTATCCTCCGGTGGACGAACTTCACATCCGGATCATCCTTTGAAGAGAATACGAAGTCTGGTTCAGCCCCGATGGATTGCAGGACCTTCCCGGCCGGAATGCCGGAGGAAACGTTCTTCCTTCCGGATTCCCAGACGTCCCTCACCATCGCATCGAATTCCTCAGGATCGCCCTGGTTCCCGGCCATCTTTTCCGGTCTCGAGCCGCAGATGACGACCCCTGCATCTGCAAGGACCTTGATCTTGCGGAGTATCTCCATCGACATGTAACGTACGTTGGGATCGAGGTAGAGGATACGGTACTTCATTCCGGTCGGGACCGTTATCATTCCGTCCCGTGCCTCGGCCTTGTGAAGCAGCACGTCCGGGCTGAAGTAATCGTAGGCATAGCCCTCCGGCATCTCAGGCCCTTTGCTGAGGTACAGGCCGGTCACGTTGTTGTCTTCTCCGTAATACAGTGCGATGTCGGCCACGAAGCTGCCCTGCTGGAGCAGGTAGCAGCTCCTGCTCAGGTAGTCCGTCCAAGCGCGTGCCTGTCCCGCCCAGGTCTGGTGGCGGTTGAACCACTGTCCGTATTTGCCCAGGCCAAGTCCCGGGACCTTGTCGTCCACAGGCTGGTGGGCTGAGCAATGGATGACGAACCGGTTGAGACCGGCGGCCATCGCGGCGTCAGCGGACGGCTTGAGGACGGCAGGGGAGTACACCCAGGCTCCGTCGCGGAAGCCATCTGCCGTGAAAGACTCTGCCGCCGCGATGTTCTGCCCGTAGATATGGGCGACCGAAGCGGATTCCCTGATGTCTGCTTCGAAGCGGCTGGTGAATATCTTTCCTTGTTTGTACATCATCCAGAAAGCCGACATCGGAATCTCCGCGTAGCGCTTGCAGTCCATCCCGTCCGTAAGGTTCGCCCTGTAGTTCTCGTGGCTCTCTGTGTAGCGTCCCATACCGTACTTCGCCAGGACCTTGTTCTGTATGTCGTAGTGGTATTCGGAAATCATGTCGCCGATGGTGCGCCGCCAGTCGAAGAGGAATCGCTCCGTTTCAGCCGTGTTGTCCAGGATCATGCCCGTGAGTGCAGGCAACCAGCGGAGCAGGCCGTATCCTTTCCTCTTGAGGAATTCCTCCTCCATGTTCTCGGTCCAGGTCTGCAGACCGGCCTCGTAGCTGTCCGTAAGGAGATACTGGATGCCCTTTCCTCCAAGCCTGCCGCCGCTGGCGTCACGGTAGGTGTCCAGATATGCTTCCAGATAGTCGGATACCGCCACCGGGTCTATCTTGTCGACTTCCAGGCCTGTGGCTTCAGGTGACGAAAGGACTCCATCCTTGAAGTTTCCGGTGAGGTCTATCACGTCTTCCAACCGTGCTGCCTCGCTAGTCTCGGGGGTGGTTTCGAACTGGAGGAGCCTGTAGAACATGTTGCCAGCCTTGTCTCCCGCAGACTGTATCCTGGTGACCGGAGATAGGATGAACTGTGACACGTCGAACGGACTGTCGAGGTTATCCCCGGTGCCCTTGAAACGTATCCTGAAGTACCTTGCCGTCACTTCAGGGAACGAATATGTCTTCTGCCTCGTGGCTTGATAGCCCATCCTTGCCACGGTCTTCCATGAAACACCGTCGTCGCTGACCTGGAGTTCCCTTGTGAGGTCGTACTCTCCGCCCCTTGTCTTCTTTTCGGAAACCACCACGGATTTCACGGTCTGAGGCTCATCGAACCCGTATTCGATCCAGCTCCAGCCATCCTTGTCGGGATACACCCTGACAGGATTCCAGACCCGGTCTCCGTTGAGCCGGTCATACAGGGCTTTGCCTTCGACCGGCAGGCCGTCTTCAGGCCTTGTCCCGGATGTCCTTGCCGATGGATTGAGCTTGGAAAAGTCGGTTTCGCTGTCGCAAAGTTTAACGGCAATGACGGCGATGTCCCTGTAGAATCTCAGCGAATGGAACTTGTTTTCAAGGTTGTCTTTCTCCTTCTGGGTGACAGCCATCGGCGCATCCTGGAATTTACCGGTGTTGTCGAAGCCTTCCGGCAGTATGATGACTGAAGGCTCGGCAGGCTTTGCCTTCCGGCCCCTGACTGCCTTCGGGGCTTCTCCGACGACGTCGATCTGCCTCCAGACCAGTTTCTTCATGGCGTTCTCAGGCTTGACCCACGGGCCTCCGGTTTCGCTCCAGCCGGGCGATGCTGCGATGGTGACCTCGAGGTCCAGGCTGTCTGCCAGGTCGATTGCATACCGGAAGCAGTCCTTCCATTCCGGGGTCATGTACTCGACCCTGTGGCTGACGATCTGCGGGGTTTCAAGCCCTGCATCGAAGTTATGGAATCCGGCTATCCCTGCTTCCTTCATCCACAGGAGGTCTTTCCTGATCCCGTCCTTGGTGATGTTTCCGTTCATCCAGTGCCACCAGACCCGGGGCCTGGCTTCTTTCGGAGGGTCCTGGAATCCCTTGTACAGGTCCTTTGCGGACTGTGCATATGATGTGACTGAAAGGAGTGCCGCGAGTGCGGCCATGATGCTGATTGTGATTTTGCGGTACATGTCTCAAATTTAGCACAATTTCTCGAATATTCTTCCTTGGTACAAGTCCCAAAACGCAGCGACTGCAACACCGGGCGCTTGCTGCTCCGCAGCCCTGTACGGGTAAATGCGCCCTAACGTTGCAGTCGACTGCTTTTTTTGTAAATTTGTAGATGCAGAAAGAAAAAACTATTGGAGAATGAAACAGATAAGTACAGAAAAGGCTCCGGCGGCCATAGGTCCGTACAGCCAGGCCATCGCACATGGCGGATTCATATTCGTATCGGGACAGCTTCCAATCGATCCTGCGACAGGAGAGTTCCCGCAGGGAGGGATCGAGGCCCAGACAAGGCAGTCTCTCACGAATCTGAAGGCGATCCTCGAACAGGCAGGATCCGGGCTCGGAAACGTTGTCAAGACTACCGTGTTCCTGGCGGACATTGGCGATTTCACCGCGATGAACGGGGTGTATTCGGAATTCTTCAAGGCTCCTTTCCCTGCGCGCTGCGCATTCGCGGTGAAGACCTTGCCTAAGGGAGCCCTTGTGGAAATCGAGTGCATAGCCGTCGATGCTTAAGACATTGCTGTCTCAGGTGAAGCAGTACAAGGCTGCTGCTTTGCTTACCCCTTTGTGGACGACAGCCGAGGTGATAATGGGAGTCCTGATTCCGTATGTCACTGCTTCCTTGATCGACAAGGGTATAAATGCCGGCAGCATGCCGGAAGTGTACAAGTACGGGGGACTGATGCTCCTGATGGCGTGCTTCAGTACGCTCTTCGGCATCCTCGCGGCCCGATTCGCAGCATATTCCTCGTCGGGACTTGCAGCGAACCTGAGGATGGCGATGTACGAGAATATCCAGTCCTTCTCGTTCTCGGATATCGACAAGTATTCCACGGCAGGGCTCGTCACCAGGATGACCACCGACGTCAGCAATATCCAGAATGCCTTCCAGATGCTCCTCAGGACCAGTTTCAGGGCCCCTCTGAACATGCTTTTCAGCCTGTTCATGTGCTTCTTCATCAACGGGAGGCTCAGCGTGGTATTCCTGATAGCCATGCTCGTCCTGAGCACATTCCTGTACCTGCTCATCCGCAGGGCGTCCAAGCTTTTCGTCCAGATATTCGAGAAGTATGACAGTCTCAACGGAGTGATCCAGGAGAACATCGATGCTATCAGGGTTGTCAAGGCATATGTCAGGGAAGACCATGAGATGAGCAAGTTCGACAAGGCAGCCCTTTCGCTCTATACGCTCAACGTAAAGGCGGAGAGCCTGATGGCGCTCAACCATCCGGTCATGAACCTGGTAGTGTACGGCTGCATAATCTCAATTTCGTGGTTCGGTGCCCATTATATTGTAGGAGGTACACTTACGACCGGTCAGCTAACGTCCCTCTTTACGTATATCATGACAGTGATGACATCATTGATGATGCTGTCCATGATCTTCGTCCAGTTGACTCAGAGTGCTGCTAGCGGCAAGAGGATCGCGGATGTCATCGACGAGGAGCCGGACATGAGCGATCCGGAGTTTATTTTGCCTATACCAAAGGTGGAGATAACGCACTTATAGACATTGACCTCCATATAGATGCAGGCGAGACAATCGGAGTCATTGGAGGGACCGGCAGTGGAAAATCATCACTGATATACCTGATATCCAGGTTATATGATGTCTCGGAAGGAAGCGTCAAGGTAGGTGGTGTCGATGTGCGTGAATATTCGATGGAAGCCCTTCGCAACCAGGTCGCGGTGGTGCTTCAGAAGAGCACCCTGTTCTCCGGTACGATCCTGGACAATCTCCGGTGGGGTAAGGAGGATGCTACCGTGGAGGAATGCATCGAGGCTTGCCGTCAGGCTTGCGCGGACGAATTCATAGAACGCATGCCCGACAAGTACGAAACGTTCATAGACCAGGGCGGCACCAACGTTTCCGGAGGCCAGCGGCAGAGGATATGCATAGCCAGGGCGCTGCTGAAGAAGCCTAAGGTACTGATACTTGACGATTCTACCTCTGCGGTCGATACGGCTACGGATGCAAGCATCCGGAAGGCTATTTCCGGCAGGATCGAGGGCTTGACGAAGGTCATCATCTCCCAGAGGATCCTGAGCATCCAGGATGCAGACCGCATCATTGTAATGGACAACGGCCGTGTGGCTGCTTTCGACACCCACGAGAACTTGCTGAAAACCTGTGAGATATACAGGGACATCTACGAAATGCAGACCTCGGGCGCCGAGGCGGACTTTGACGATAAGGAGGGACGGCGATGAACGCACAGAAAGCATTCGCCCCGGGGGGCGGTACGAACAAGGCCAGGGGGATGAGGGAGCCATCCCATCTGTCAAGGGAGGAACTCAAGAAAAGTCTCGGGAAAGGCTCCACAGTATGGAGGCTGTTCGGATTCATATTCAAGAACTATAAGTACAGGTTCCTGATAGTGCTGGGCTGCATCGTGGTTTCAGCTCTGACGACCCTAGCATCATCGCTCTTTACCAAAACGCTCATTGACAGCTACATAACTCCTATGCTCGGGCAGGCGATGCCTGATTTCTCTCCTCTCGCGGTCGCCCTGGTCAAGCTGGGTGCGGTCCTTCTGGTGGGAGTCGTGGCTTCCTATACATACAACGTGATAATGATCCATGTGGGGCAGGGTACCATGCTCAAGCTCCGTGAGGATCTGTTCGCGCATATGGAGGACCTGCCGCTGAGTTATTTCGACTCCCATTCCCACGGTGACGTGATGTCCGTGTACACAAATGACGTGGATACCCTCAGGCAGGTGATAGGGAATACGGTTCCGAACCTTTTCCAGTCGCTCATCACGCTTCTGTCCACTTTCATTTCGATGATAGTGCTGTCGCTGCCCCTTACACTCGTATCCATTCTGATGGCGGCGCTGACGGTGCGCGTTACGACCAAGCTGGGCAAGATGTCGAAGGAATATTTCGTCCAGAGACAGAAGAATCTCGGCATCGTCAACGGGTTCATCGAGGAGATGGTTTCCGGGCAAAGGGTAGTCAAGGTATATTGCCACGAGAAGAAGGCAGTGGAGGAGTTCGCGGTAATCAACGAGAACCTCAGGAACAGCGTGTACAACGCCAACAAGATAGCCTCCGTCATCATGCCTATCAACGGTAACATCGGCAATCTCGGCTACGTGCTGACCGCCGTGGTAGGGGCTCTCATCGCACTGGGCGGCCTGACTGCCTGGTATCTCTGCGGACTCAACGGTTCGGTCCTCACGCTTGGTACCCTGGTGGCCTTCCTTACCCTCCAGAAGAACTTCACCAGACCTATCTCCAGCATATCCAACGAGATCAACTCGATTGCAATGGCTTCGGCAGGTACTGACCGTGTCTACGGACTGCTTGATGAGCCGGCAGAGATTGATAACGGAAATGTTACACTTGTAAACACATTTGTTTCGAACACTGGTAATCTTGATGTTAGTGAGAAAAGGACGGGTTCCTGGGCGTGGATGAAGAAAGGTGGACAGGAACTCACTCCTTTGCAGGGATTGGTCTCCCTGACCGATGTGGATTTCAGTTATGTGCCCGAAAAGCAGGTGCTTTTCGACATTACACTCACCGCTTACCCTGGCCAGAAGATTGCTTTCGTCGGTGGGACGGGAGCGGGCAAGACCACGATTACGAACCTCATCAACCGGTTCTATGAAATACAGGAAGGCACGATCACTTATGACGGCTTCGATGTCAGGGATATCGAGAAGGATTCCCTCAGGCGAAGCCTCGGGTTCGTGCTTCAGGAGACCAAGCTCTTCTCCGCTTCCGTCCTGGACAACATCCGATACGGACGGCTCGACGCTACCGACGAGGAGTGCCGCAAGGCTGCCAAATTGGTTTATGCCGATTCGTTCATCAGGCGCCTGCCGAAGGGATACCATACGGTGCTTGCAGCGGACGGCGGGAACCTGTCGCAGGGGGAACGGCAGCTGCTTGCGATCGCGCGGGCTGCCGTGGCGAACCCTCCGGTCCTGATCCTCGACGAGGCGACTTCCTCGATCGATACCAGGACCGAGAAACTCATCCAGAAAGGCATGGACTCCCTGATGAAGGGAAGGACCACATTCGTGATAGCGCACCGCCTCTCGACCGTCCAGAACGCCAATTACATCATGGTGATGGACAACGGACGCATAATTGAACGCGGCCGCCACGATGAACTCCTTGCACTGAAGGGGAAGTACTATGAACTGTACACCGGAAACCAGATTACCCAATAAAAGTCAGAAGATATTTATGAAGAAATCAACCACAATCAGGCTGGCATTGTTGCTTGCAGGTGCTTTGCTGGCATGTCATTCCCTTCCGGCGCAGCCGAAGCTCAATCCCGGGAATATCGACAAGGTCATGAAAGCGATGACCCTTGAAGAGAAGGTACGCCTTGTCGTGGGTGTGAACCACAGCTACGGCTCAACCACCACGGTTCCCGGAATAGCCGGAAGGACTGCTCCTATAGAAAGGCTCGGAATCCCGGCTACGGTCATGGCGGACGGCCCGATGGGCTTGCGCATAGAGCCGAAGAGGGAAGGGGATCCGAACAGCTATTATTGCACGGCTTTCCCGATCGGTACGGCAGTCGCTGCGACCTGGGATACGGAACTTATCTACTTGATGGGGCAGGTGCTCGGCCGTGAGGTCAAGGAGCATGGAGTGGACGTACTGCTCGGACCGGGCATGAACCTTCAGCGCAACCCATTGAACGGTAGGAATTTCGAGTATTATTCGGAGGATCCGGTCATAACCGGCAAGATAGCTTCGGCTTATGTCCGCGGGGTCCAGAGCCAGGGAGTCGGCACTTCGATAAAGCACTATGCCGCCAATAACCAGGAGACCCAGCGCATCATCAACGATACCCGGGTGAGCGCCAGGGCATTGAGGGAGATTTACCTGAAAGGCTTCGAGATCTGCGTCAAGGAATCCCAGCCATGGACGGTGATGTCATCCTATAACCGCCTTAACGGTCCTTGGACCCAGGAGGACAAAGGCTTGCTGACATCCATCCTCCGCGACGAATGGGGCTTCCGGAATGTCGTGGTCACGGACTGGACCGGGCTCAGGCATCCGGTTGTCCAGCTCGAAAGCGGCAACGACATCTTCCAGCCAGGGACCAGCGGCGAATATGAAGCATTGCTTGAGGCGGCAAAGTCAGGGGCATTGGATATTAAGGCGTTGGACAAGGCAGTAAAACGGGTGCTTGAGCTTGTGGTGAAGACTCCGACGTTCAAGGGGAATGAGTATTCGGAGAAGGTTTCTCCGGAGGCTGCTCCGATGGTCCGCGGGGTCGGTGCCGACGGCTGCGTGTTGCTGAAGAACGACGGTGTGCTTCCGCTTGCAAAGCAGGAGGTCGCCCTCTTCGGTGTGGGTTCCTATGATACCCAGGGGGCAGGCTGGGGTGCAGGCAACGTGTTCTCCGAGCATATGGTCACCATCAAGGAAGGCCTTGAAGCCGCCGGCTTCGGAGTGGAAAGCCGCCTGGAAGACCTTTATTCCGACTATGTCAGGTTCGGACGCAAGAATATGGACTACAATCAGTGGATCCGGGTCCATGTGGGCAAGGCATTGGTTCCGGAGACCCCGCTGTCTGTCAAGTTCATCACATCCCTGGCCCAGTCGTCAGACATCGCCCTGATAACAATCTGCCGCAATTCCGGCGAATGCAAGGACCGCCTCCTGGACTACGACTTCAACCTGACCGCCGACGAGAAGGACATGATCGCGAATGTCTCCGACGCTTTCCACGGGAAAGGGAAGAAGGTGGTGGTAGTCCTGAATGTATGCAATCCTGTAGAGGTCGCCTCCTGGAAAGACAAGGTGGATGCCATCCTCTGTGCGTGGCTTCCGGGCATGGAGGCAGGCCATTCCATAGCTGATGTCCTCACCGGCACGGTCAATCCTTCCGGACGTCTCCCGATGACCTTCCCGAATGATTATTTCGATCTTCCTTCGGCAAAGGATTTCCCTTATGACTATCACGGGAAACTTTCCAACAACGGCAGCCTGAAACCGGATTTCACGCGGGAACAGATCAGGAACGAGGACTACACCGTCTATTCTGAGGGTATATATGTCGGCTACCGGTATTTCACTACGGCTTCACGCGAGGTGTGCTTCCCGTTCGGCTTCGGGCTTAGCTACACCACGTTCGGGTATTCGGATGCCAAGGTCTCTCCTGTCCGGAGAGGAGGAAAGGAGGGCAATGCCTTCAGGGTCAGCGTCACTGTTACGAATACCGGCAAGGTGGCCGGAAAGGAAGTGGTAGGACTTTATGTATCAGCTCCTTCAGGAGTGATAGCTAAACCATCGATTGAGCTTAAGGCCTTTGCGAAGACACGTCTGTTGCAGCCAGGGGAGAGCGAGGTGGTGATCCTGGATTTCACAGCGTATTCACTTGCGTCGTTCAATGAGAAGGCTTCTGCCTGGCAGACTGACAAGGGAACCTACAAGTTGCATGTCGGAGCGGACTGCACCAATCCGGAAGCCGAGTTGGAACTGAACCTCAGGAAGGCATATTCCTGGAAAACCACAAGGTCCTGCCTGCCTGAGCAGCCTGTAGATGAACTGAAGCTTTAGGAATGTGATTTCACGTCGCCCCGGTCTATGACTATCCTGTAGCCGGCCGAGCGAACGAGTTCCGAGAGGCTGCCGTCCGTGACGGTGGCCTCTTCCTTTATGCTGGACTTGTTGTCGTAGATGGAGTATAGTTTCCGGACATCCGGAGGTGTGAGGTTCGGCATCAGGACGTTCGCACCGGCCTTCAGTCCGAGGATCATTCCGTCAGGATCGACGGATCCCAGGGCCGTCGTCGCCGGGATCAAGGCGTACGGGAACATGATCCGCAGGATGGAAATCAGGTTCAGGGTCATTTGCAGTGAACCTTGCGGCTCATTCTCGAAAGGGGTTCCCTTGGCAGGGATGAAAGGCCCGATCCCAATCATGTCAGGCTGGAGTTCCTGGAGGAAGCGCAGATCCGCGACCAGGTTGTCAAGGGTCTGGTACGGAGATCCGACCATGAAGCCGGCACCGACCTGGAAACCGATCTTCTTCAGGTTCCTGAGGCATTGTTTCCTGTTCCCGAGGCTCATTGTCTCAGGGTGAAGCCTGCGGTAGTGGGCTTCGTCTGCGGTTTCGTGTCTTAACAGGTAACGGGAAGCTCCGGCTTCGAAATACTTCCTGTATGATTCTTCCGGCTTTTCTCCTATGGAAAGGGTGACTGCGCAGTCCGGATGCGAGGTTTTGATTCCTCTTATGATCCGGCATATGCTCTCGTCGTCGAAAGCCGGATCTTCGCCGCTCTGCAGGACGAATGTCCTGAAGCCCTGCCCATATCCATTGCTGGTGAGGGCAATGATTTCTTCTTCGGCAAGCCTGTATCTTTGTACGGAGGTGTTCCCGGCGCGTATCCCACAGTACCTGCAGTTGTTCTTGCAATGGTTGGAAAACTCGATCAGGCCACGGACATAGACATCCGTTCCGTACCACTCCCTGCGCAGCTTGTCTGCAGTCTCGCGCAGGGGAGCGGGATCCTCGAGGGTGATCAGCCTCTTGAGTTCCTTGTCGTCGGGAAAGATATTCATAAATAGCAAATATAGCCGTTTTTGTTATATTTGCATTGTAATACTTATTATGAATTATGAAAAAGCATTTCTTCACTACCATCATTGCACTTGCCCTGTTCTGTGTCAGTGCCTCCGCTCAGGTTTCTTTCGGCATCAAGGGTGGATTCAACCTTTCCAACATCAAGTTGAGCGAATCGGGATTGTCTATATCCCCTAAGGATCTTGCAGGCTTCCATATAGGAGTCATCGCCGACATTCCGCTGGTTTCCAACCTTTATCTTCAGCCGGGATTGTTTGCGAGCCGGAAAGGTTTCGAATACTCACTTAATGCATTTTATAATGGCGGATATGTTTATCCTAGTGTAAATAAAGAAGTTAATGTCTCTGTCAGCTTAGCTGCCAAACCTCTTTACCTGGAATTGCCGCTTTTGCTTTCCTACAGGTTGCCGATAAATACCGGACTGTCGCTGGCTCTCGAAGCCGGACCATATGCAGCATACGGTATCGGAGGAGATGCTGTTTTCACGGCATCGTACGATGGTCAGGAAGTGTTGAATGAAAAACAGGATTTCTTCAAGGATTCCCAGATCAACAGATTCGACGTCGGTGCCCAGATAGGACTTGGCCTGTATGTCGGCCGGTTCTTGTTCAGCGCTGGCTACCAGATCGGCCTTACAAACCTGGCTATGGAAGAAGTAGGCTCCGAGCTAGTGCTGGAGCCTGATTCTAAGGCGGTTAACCGTAACTTGATTATTTCCGCCGGAATACGTTTCTAGTTCCTACTGGTCGTCCGGCCGGTCCGTCCAATCCTGATGGATATCATATCCGTTCCGTCTGATGTCTTTGCCGGAACCGATATATTCGTTGTCCGCAGCTTCCTGCTTGATCCTGTCCGTCGTGAACTTGAAAAGCCAGATGCAGAATCCGATCAGGCAGATGGTGACAAGGAGCGAGAGGGCTTCGTTCAGTTCGCTGAAGAAGCAGAGGGAGTCATATGCTCCGTGAAGGAGTACAGGATAGAGCAGCATCTTGATCTGCGCGCCTTTATGGTCGCCTCTCCCGAAATGGTACTGGGAATAATAGTAGCCCATGCAGACGGCGAACGCGAAGTGTCCCGGGATGGCGAAGAGCGCCCTTGAAGTGGCGACGCCGGCCCAGTTGGCGCCGGCGCTCACCACATACATCACGTTCTCGAAGGCTGCGAATCCCAGCCCGATGCAGGTTGCATAGACGATACCGTCGTAGCTCTCGTCGAACTCTTCGTTGTTCCGGAGCAACAGCCAGAGCATGAACAGCTTGGCGCATTCCTCTGGGATGGCGGCTCCGAAGAACGAGATCTTCACCGCTTCCAGCCAACTTTGAGGGTCGGTCGTGTAGAAACCCATATTCAGGAGCGGGCCAGAGATGAACGTCGAGATCAAAGCTGAAAGGCCTCCGTAGAAGAAACCCTTGATTATCATCCTGGTAGGCTCCGGTTGCGTGTCCTTCCGGTAAACGTACCAGAGGAGTAGCAATGCGGGCCCGATCGCTGCGAACAGAATCGTGAACATTTGCAATTACTTTGTCTTAAGATATTCGTCGATGGCCTTGGCAGCCTTCCTTCCGGCTCCCATCGCCAGGATTACGGTAGCTGCTCCGGTCACGGCATCACCTCCGGCGAAGATACCTTCGCGGGTGGTGCGGCCTTCGCCGTCAGCAGAGATACCGCCTCTGCGGGTGGCTTCCAGGCCGGATGTCGTATTGACGATAAGCGGGTTAGGGGCGGTTCCGAGCGCCATGATGACCGTTTCGGTAGGGATTTCGAATTCCGAGCCCGGTACCGGGACAGGGGAGCGGCGTCCGCTCTCGTCAGGCTCTCCAAGCTCCATGCGGATGCACTTGATAGCCCTTACCCAGCCTTTCTCGTCGCCCAGGATTTCGACAGGGTTGGTGAGCATGTTGAATTCGATGCCTTCCTCCTTCGCATGATGGACTTCCTCCTTCCTGGCCGGAAGTTCCACTTCGGTCCTCCTGTAGATGATGGTGGTGTCCGCTCCAAGCCTCAGGGCGGTGCGGGCTGCATCCATAGCTACATTTCCACCGCCGACCACGCAGCATTTCCTGCCGGCGTGGATAGGAGTGAGGTAATCCTCGCGGAAAGCCTTCATCAGGTTGTTGCGAGTCAGGAATTCGTTTGCGGAGAACACTCCGTTGAGGTTCTCTCCCGGAATGCCCATGAACTTAGGCAGACCTGCTCCGGTACCTACGAACACGGCTTCGTATCCTTCGTCGTCGATAAGGCTGTCGATGGTAACCGTCCTGCCGATGATGACGTCGGTTTCAATCTTGACTCCGAGGGCCTTCACGGCCTCGATCTCGCGCTTGAGGACAGTGTCTTTAGGAAGCCTGAACTCAGGGATGCCGTATTCGAGGACGCCACCTGCCTTGTGGAGGGCTTCGAATATGGTGACGTCGTAGCCTGCCTTTGCAAGGTCGGAAGCGCACGCCAGTCCGGCAGGGCCGGAGCCGATGACGGCTACCTTCTTTGCAGGGGATACGCTGTCCCCTTCAGGACGTGCAATCCGCGGCGTGGAAGCGGGGGAGCCGCTGGCAGAGCCGGCCGTGTGGTCGGCTACGAAGCGCTCGAGCTTGCCGATGGCCACAGGCTCACCCTTGATGCCGAGGATGCAACTTCCCTCGCACTGGCTCTCCTGAGGGCAGACACGCCCGCAAACTGCAGGCAGCGAAGAATCCTCCGCGATGATGGCGGCAGCTCCGTTGATGTCCCCCTCCTTGACCTTCGCGATGAACTCCGGGATCTTGATGCTCACCGGGCAGGCCGTCACGCAGCGCGGATTCTTGCAATGCAGGCAGCGGGTGGCCTCAGTTGTAGCTTCTTCCAGGTTGTAGCCGTAGCAGACCTCTTCGAAATTATGTGCACGTACCTTAGGGTCCTGTTCCCTGACCGGTACTCTTGGTATCCTTTCTGCCATTATATTCCCATTTTTGTCTTAGCCTCTGTTTCTTCGCTCTTGTACTGGCCCAGGCGGCGCATCGCCTCATCGAAATCCACGTCGTAGCCGTTGAATTCAGGGCCGTCGACACAGGCGAACCTGGTCTTGCCGGCCACGGTCACGCGGCATGCTCCGCACATTCCGGTTCCATCGACCATAAGCATGTTCAGGCTGACATCCTCGGGGATGCCGAGCTTCTTGCAGGTCAGGGTCGCGAACTTCATCATTATCATCGGGCCGATAGCGACAGCATGGGTATATTGCTTTCCGTCAGCGACCAGTTTCTCCAGGCAGGCTGTGCCTACTCCGTGGAATCCGGCGCTGCCGTCATCGGTGCAGAGATAGAGGTTGTCGCACGCGGAACCTATCTCGTCCGTGTAGATGAAAAGGTCTTTGTTGCGGGCTCCTATGATCACATCCACGGCGACTCCACGGTCATGGAGCCATTTGGCCTGAGGATAGACAGGAGCGGTGCCGACTCCGCCGGCAATGAATATGTATCTGCGGGATTTGAGTTCCTCTTCGCTCTCATGGACGAAGGCCGACGGGTTCCCGAGCGGGCCGACGACATCGTTGAAAAACTCACCTTCCTCCTTGGCGATGATTGCGGCTGACGATGCACCGATGAGCTGGGTAACGATGGTCACGGTACCGGCCTCACGGTCATAATCGCTGATCGTCAGGGGGATCCTCTCTCCCTTTTCGTCTGAGCGGACAATCAGGAACTGCCCCGGCAAAGCTGCCTTGGCGATCCTTGGAGCTTCCACCACCATCTTGCAGATGTTCGGTGTAAGCATTTCTCTTGTAATGATCTTGAACATTGTGATTAGATAGCACTTATAAATTGGTCAACAAAATTAACAATTAGTTCCGAATATTCGTCAAGCTTGACTATATTTGTTAGACGCCAACCGGGAGGGAAGCTTTGTAACATAAAAGTTATAATATTAAACAATATTGTTTTATATATTGTATATGAGAGCTTTAAT
>ONPI01000026.1 GCA_900319685.1 uncultured Bacteroidales bacterium | reverse complement strand
TTCGGCCGGTTCGTTGTCCCTGCCGGCATATACCCTGAACATCGAGAAGTCTCCGGTGTGGCGAGGCCACATCCAGTTGTCGGTCTCACCGCCGAACTTACCGACGGATGCCGGAGGTGCGCCGACGAACCTGATATCGGTATAGGTCTTATAGACAATCAGATAGTAGAGATTGTCATTGTAGAAGCTGTATACGTTGGCCGTGCAGCCCTTGTTGTTCGCAACTGCTTCCTCCGAGAGGGTTTTCTTCACGGCATCAGGATCTGCGGCGGATTCAACTGCGGCGGTCACATCGGTGATGCTGACCAGGAACCTGACGGAAAGGCCCGGAACCGGGATTTCCTCGCTGGTATTCATAGCCCAGAATCCATCCTCGAGGTAATTGTGCTCATCGGAAGAAAGCTTCTGGATAGAGCTGTAGCCACAGTGGTGGTTGGTTACGAGCAGACCTTTGCTGGAAATCATCTCTCCGGTGCAACCGTTTCCGAAGATGACGATCGCATCCTTGATTGAAGAATGGTTGGCGCTGTAGATCTGGTCGGCGGTCAGCCTGCATCCCAGGCTTTTCATAGTGCCGGCGTTCAGTTTTTCAAGAAGCGGCAGGAGCCACATTCCTTCATCTGCCATTGCCGATCCTGCAAGGAGCAGGGCGGCGGCGATAGTACATAGGATCTTTTTCATATTCTTGGTTTATTGTAATATCTATATCGTCGTACAAATATAGTCTTTTTGTATAAAGAATCATCCCGGGACCGGTCAGAACAGGGTCGGCTCCAGCTCCTTCGGATGGAAGGAGCGCCGGTGATATGGAGTGAGGCCATATTCCCGGATGGCCTCGATATGTTCTTTGGTGGGGTATCCCATGTTGTGCTCCCATCCGTACTGAGGATATTCCCTGGCAAGCGCGCGCATGTGCTCGTCCCTCCAGGTCTTGGCGAGGACGGAGGCTGCGGCGATGGAGGCGTAGGTCGCGTCTCCATGGACTACGGTGCGGTACCTTTTGAAGGAATATCCGTCGAAAGGCCTGAACTTGTTGCCGTCTATGAGCAGGAAGTCCGGTTTGACAGACAGCTTCCTGACAGCCCTCTGCATCCCGGTCACGGAAGCCCACAGGATGTTGAGCGAATCGATTTCTTCGGGGCTGACCGCTTCGACGGCCCATGCGACGGCTTCCTTTTCTATCACCGGTCTCAGGATATCCCTGTCCTTCTCGCTCATTTTTTTCGAATCGTTCAAGAGGGGATGGCGGAAGTCTTCGGGAAGGATTACGGCGGCTGCGAATACCGGTCCGGCAAGCGGACCCCTTCCGGCTTCATCGCAACCGGCTTCGAGCCTTCCGGCTTCAAAGTATGGAAGAAGATGGATTTCCCGTGGCATCCTTTCTATGAATGAGTATGCCACAAAGTTAAACAAATTATTTCTGGAGATGCTCTATCAAGAGCTCCTGCGTGTAGATGATCCTGTCTTTGTCCTGGAGGGTGGTTTCCAGGGAAGCCACCTTGTCCGACAGCTGGTCTATCCTGGACAGATATTCAGCCCTGGCGTCCTCGAACACCCCGGCCGAGTCCATGACGGGCATGAATCCGTTGATAAGTTCGATGAGAGGGATTCCGAGTATTTCAGCGCATTTTTCGTAGTTGCTGTTTATGATCCTGGTCTGTCCTGATTCGATTTTCCGGTAGGCGGGCAGCGAGATCTCCAGCCGCTTGGCAAGCTCGGTCTGGGTCATTCCCCGTGCCGTCCTTGCCTTCCTGAGGTTTTCCCCCATCATGCGGTTGTCCAATTCAATGATTTCAGCCATCTCGAAAGCCCGTTGTTTGCTGTGATTCAAAAATACGGATATATCGCCTAGGTTGACGATAACTACAAGTTACTATTGATAACCACAGGTTATAAAAAAACATAGATTTTTGATAAAATAGTTATTATTCCGGGAAGATTCCCCCTGAAACATTGCGAAGGAACGGTAACTTTTCGGTGGAGTTTCTTAACTTGCCGGAAACTCAAGCAAAATGGAAAAGACTGAAAAATACTATGCGGCTTTCGAGCGCGCGATGGAAGAGGAAAAGCTTTATCGGAAACTTGATTTCCTGGGAATATGCCTTCGGATCGGAGCCGATCCTGTATCGCTGGATGCCTTGCTGTTCGAGGAATTGGGTTATCATGGACAGGACCTGGTTGAATTGTATGCGTCCAGGGATGAGGTCGGATGACTTTATTTTGGTAGTGGGCCTTTTTTTTACTACTTTTGCCCAGTTATGCTCATTTGTATTCGAATTGTTCATAATTAATAACTTATAGAAATGAAAGAATATTCATCAAAAGACATTCGCAATGTGGTTTTGATCGGTAGCGCAAAGTCCGGAAAGACCACGTTGTCAGAAGCCATGCTCTACGAGGGCAAAGTGATCGAACGCAGAGGTACGGTGGAAGGAAAGAACACTGTTTCCGACAACACCGAGTTCGAGCAGACAAACCAGAAGTCCGTTTATGCAACTCCGCTTTACGCTGAGTTCATGAACAACAAGATCAACGTGATCGACGCTCCTGGTTCCGACGACTTCTGCGGTGGTGCCCTTTCGGCATTCAAAGTCTGCGAGTCTGCAATCCTCCTCATCAACGCCCAGCAGGGTGTCGAGGTCGGTTCAGAGATCTTCGCCCGCTATGCAGAGCAGTACAACAAGCCAGTGATGGTGGCTGTCAACCAGCTCGACACCGAGAAGGCCAACTGGGACCACACCCGTGACACCCTCAAGGAAGCTTTCGGCAAGAAGGTGGTTTTCATCCAGTTCCCTGTCAACCCAGGCCTTGGATTCAACGGTTTCATCGACGTCCTCAACATGAAGTACTATCGCTTCAAGGACGAGAACGGTACCCGTGAAGAACTTGAGATCCCTGCTGAGTATGCCGACGAGGCCGAGACCCTGCACATGGAGCTCGTAGAGAAGGCAGCCGAAGGTGATGACGCTCTCATGGAGAAGTACTTCGAGACCATGGAGCTTTCCGTTGAGGAAGTCCATGCTGGCTTGAGCGCCGGTTTCGCGAAGTGCGAGATCATGCCTGTCTTCTGCCTTTCAGCAAAGAAGGACATCGGTGTCAAGAAGCTCATGGAGTTCGTCATCGACGTCACCCCGTCTCCTGCGGGACAGGTTTCCAAGACCATCTCCGGCGACGAGGTCAAGTGCGATCCTGCCGGTCCTGTAAGCCTCTTCATCTACAAGACTTCCGTCGAGCAGCACCTCGGTGAGGTCTCTTACTTCAAGGTGATGAGCGGAACCCTTACCGAGGGTGCCGACCTCGTGAATCCTGAGACAGGCAACGGTGAGCGTCTTTCCGCCATCTATGCCGTCGCGGGCGACAAGAAGGAGAAGGTTTCCAAGATCAGCGCCGGCGACATCGGTTGCGTCATGAAGCTGAAGGCCGGCAAGACCGACGTCACCCTCGCCGCTCCTGGCCAGGATGCCATCGAGCACATGGTATTCCCTGATGCCAAGTACCGCTGCGCTGTCAAGGCTGCTGACAAGAACGATGAGGCAAAGGTCGGAGAGGCTCTCAACAAGATCGCTGCTCTCGATCCTACCGTCAATGTGGAATATTCCAAGGAACTCCGCCAGACCATCCTCAGCGGTCAGGGAGAGCAGGCTATCAACCTCGTAAAGTGGAAGCTTACCAACGAATATAAGCTCAACGTCGAGTTCATCGCCCCTAAGGTTCCTTACCGTGAGACCATCACCAAGGTGGCTACCGCACAGTACCGTCACAAGAAGCAGTCCGGTGGTGCCGGCCAGTTCGGAGAAGTCCATCTTCTCGTCTGCCCTTACGTCGAAGGTGAGCCTGCAGGCAACAAGTTCATGATCGGAGGCAAGGAGACTATCCTCAATATCAAGTCCCAGGAGACCTATGACCTCGAGTGGGGCGGCAAGCTGGAGTTCATCAACTGCGTCGTCGGTGGTGCCATCGACCTCGGCTTCATGCCGGCTATCCTCAAGGGTATCAACGACAAGATGACGGAAGGCCCTCTTACCGGATCCTATGCCCGTGACATCAGGGTATATGTTTACGACGGTAAGATGCACCCGGTTGATTCCAAGGAAATCGCCTTCATCATCGCCGGCCGCAACGCCTTCAAGGAGGCGTTCCGCAACGCCGGTCCGAAGATCCTCGAGCCTATCTACAACGTGGATATCATGACTCCTAACGAGTATGTGGGACCTTGCATGTCAGACCTCAACGGCCGCCGCGGTATGATCATGAACCAGGACATGGACAGGGGATTCACCATCCTCCACGCCCGCGTTCCGCTCGCAGAACTCTACAGGTATTCCACCACGCTGAGTTCCCTCACCGGAGGTGCAGCTACCTTCTCGATGAAGTTCGCTGACTACCAGCCGGTCCCTGCAGACGTACAGACCAAGCTTCTGGCCGAGTACGCCGCACAGGAGCAGGAAGAGGACTAATCTTCTTGACATACAGGAAAGGGCCGGCTCTGGCAGGGTCGGCCCTCTTTATACTGCAACCGGTCTGATAATATGGGTAAAACCTTCGTTTCCAGGATTCTTGCGGCAACCGTCTGTGCGATTGCGGTCCTGTCGTCTTGTGAAGTCCATCATTTCATAACCGACACCGCTTACCGCAAGCAGGTCGAGGATGACCTTCGTTCCAGGATGGAAGAGATCTCTCCTCTGACCCTGGACATCGATTACGGCAACAGGAGCATCACCTGCAACTATGGATATGTCAAGGATTGCTACCTTACGACTGCCGAACTGGAAGCCCTGGAATTCCTGTATGCCTACATGCCGCTTGCGGACTTGACCGGTTATCCGGCCGACTATTTCCTGCAGAACGTCAGGGCCTCCTTCAAGGCTCGCGAAGAGATGGGCTGGAATGTCCCTGAAAGGATATTCCGTCACTTCGTGCTTCCGATAAGGGTCAACAACGAGAACCTTGACACCTCCCGCGTGGCTTTCTACAGTGAGCTGAAACCTCGTCTGGAGGGCCTCCAGATGCAGGATGCCATCCTGGAGGTCAACCATTGGTGCCACGAGAAGCTGACTTACAGGCCTTCCGACGCCAGGACCCTTTCTCCGCTTTCATGCGCCAGGAGTACCTTCGGCCGCTGCGGGGAAGAAGCTACTTTCACCGTAGCAGCCCTAAGGGCCGTTGGAATCCCTGCCCGGCAGGTATATACCCCGCGCTGGGCTCACACCGATGACAACCACGCATGGGTGGAAGCCTGGGCGGACGGGAACTGGTACTTCATGGGTGCCTGCGAACCGGAGCCGGTCCTGAACCTCGGCTGGTTCAATGCCCCGGCGAGCCGCGCCATGCTCATGCACACCAGGGTGTTCGGCAAGTATGACGGCCCGGAAGAAAAGGTGATGGAGGGGTCGAATTTCACGGAAATCAACCTGATAGACAACTACGCCGAAACCGCGAGGGTGGATTTCGAAGTGGTTGATGAAGCCGGGAATCCCGTCGACGGAGCCCTTGTGGACTTCATGATCTACAACTACGCCGAATTCTATCCGGCACTTTCGAAATATACCCTTCCGGACGGGAAGACCTTCCTGACCGCCGGCAAGGGAGACATGCTGTGCTGGGCTTCCAAGGATGGAAAGTACGGATATTCCAAAGTCTCCTTCGGGACGGACAAGGAAGTGCGGATAATCATTTCGGACAGCCACCCTTCCGAACCGCAGGCATTGGCGATAGTGCCTCCGCCGGAGAAAGCAGTATTGCCGGAAGTAACTGAGGACCAGCGGAAAGCAAACAATATCCGGTTGGCTCAGGAGGATCTTGTACGCAAAACCTACATGGCAACTTTCATTCAGCCTGACGGAACCGTGGTAAACGATCTGCTCGCCAAGGCCGCCGGCAACCACGAAGTCATAAGTGCGTTCCTCGGCAGGCATCAGGGTGAAGATCAATCCAGGGCCCTTGAACTGCTCCGCTCGCTGTCCGACAAGGACCTCGTGGACATAACGGACGAGATCCTCGAGGACAATATGTCCGTAACTTCCGCTTCCGGAATACCTCCTGTCCTCTGCCCGAGGGTAGAGAACGAGTTCCTGACTCCTTACAAGTCATTCTTCACCACCACGGCCTTCTTGGCTGAAGAACAGAAAGAACTGTCTGATCCCCAAAAACTTATCGAGTGGGTGAGAGACAGCATCCGGCTCACGGGAAGTACCAAGGCCTGGAGGATAGCGATGTCTCCTGCCGGAGTCTATGAAGCCAGGACCGCGGACCCTCGTTCCAGGGACATATTCTTCGTCTCCCTTGCGAGGACTCTGGGGATCGATGCCAGGAAGGATCCTGTCACCGGGAAAGTCCAGTACAAGGAATCCGGAGTCTGGACGGACGTGGATTTCGGGAACGCGAGCCAGTCGGTTGCACCTGCCGGGAAACTCATATTGAAGTATTCCCCGACCGGGATACTGCAGGACCCGGGATATTATACCCATTTCACCATCAGCAAGATAGTCGATGGAAGGACTCAGCTCCTGACATTCGATGAAGGCCAGGTGGACATGGGCGGCGGAGTCAGCTGGAACAGCGTATTCAAGAACGGGACTTCCCTTGATGTCGGGGATTATCTGCTCGTGAGCGGCAACCGCCTCTCTGACGGAAGCGTCCCGGTCACGATGCAGCAATTCACCGTGAAGGAAGGAGAAACCACTGTACTCGACTTGATTGTCACCATTCCGGAAGACAAGCTTCCTGTCATCGGGGAGTTCGATTCCGAGACAAGGTATTTCAGGGTCCAGGGTACGGAACCGGTGTCCATCCTGTCCACGACAGGAAGAGGCAACTTCGTTGTCTGTTTCCTGACCCCTCGCCATGAACCTTCGGTCCACGCGATCAACGACATTGCCGCCGCCAGGGAAGCTCTTGAAAGCTGGGGCAGGCCTATCCTGCTGCTCTCCACCCCGGATGGCCTGGACTGGATGAAGGAATATTCGGAAAAGTTGCCTTCAACCGTCCGTTTCGGCATTGCGCCAAGGAAGGAGATGGACGGCCACGTGATGCCTAGAATCCTTCTTGCAGACACTTTCAACAGGGTATTTTTCTCTTCGGAGGGTTATTCCATAGGTCTTGGTGACCAGCTGGCCTCCGCTATAGCAAAGCTTCAATGAGACCTCCGAAGATACTTCTTTTCATCCTCTCCGTTTTCGCCCTTCTGTTCGCCGTCTGGTTTTTCATGCCGGCGGAAGGGGTGCATGTCTGCGGGATGAAAGTGAAGTTTCCTTCTTACGAGTCATATCTCCAGGAACTGCATGACCCGATGAGGAATATCAACCTGGATTCGCTCATGGAGGTCACCAAGCGCAACCAGGAGCTGCTGGCTGAATCCCAGGACACTCTGAGTTATTTCTACGATTATCTTACCTGCAGTCCGAACAGGATCCATTTCCCGGACAGCAATTATACTTATTTCGACAGCCTGTTCCATGAGATGGAGGTGGCTGACACCACAGGAAACATCGTAAGGATAATGCATTACGGGGATTCCCAACTGGAAATGGACCGGATTTCGGCCATCCTCAGGGAGCGTCTCCAGGAGAGATTCGGAGGGTCAGGCACGGGCATGCTGCCGATGATCCAGAAGGTCCCTACCGTCTCGATCGCCCAGTCTGCCTCTGGTGACCTTGCCCGTTTCGCTATCGTCGGAGAGGCGCACAGGGCTGCGCACCGGCGCTATGGCCCGATGGCGCAATACAGTTCGGTTTCCGGTGCGGCGGCATTCTCCTTCGCTGCGACGCGGAACAACTATTCCCAGAAAAGGGTGAAGGAAATATCCAGGGTTTCGGTCCTGCTTGGGCAGAACAGCAAGGGATTCCTTATGACCCTCAAGTGCGATTCCTATCCTCTGCTGAAAACCACACTCGACACGGCATCGGCGGACGTTTCCTTGGTCAGCTGGAATCTGCCGGGGAACGCTGAACATGGAACGATCAGTTTCGTGGGCAATGCCGAGATATACGGAGTGATGCTTGACGGGCAGGGCGGAGTCACGGTGGACAACGTGGCTTTGCGCGGAAGCGCCGGAAACGTATTCACCAAGATCGACCAACCCATATTCATAGAAAGTTTCCGGAAGATGGGGACGCGCCTCATCATCCTGGAATTCGGCACCAACGCGATGCCGGGCATTTCTTCCAGGAGCGGGATATCCCAGTACATGGGCACGATCACGGAACAGTTCGACTATCTCCATGAGGTGGCTCCGGACGTGAAACTGCTCTTCGTTGGTCCGTCCGATATGGGCAAGAGCCGCGGCGGTAAGATTACCAGCTGGCCTTTGCTCAACGAGCTGAACGATTCGCTCAAGGTCAACTGCCTGAGGCACGGTGTCGCATATTGGGATACCTTCGACGTGATGGGCGGAACCGGCTCTGTCAGCACCTGGGTCAACCACAGTCCGGCGTTCGTGGGCCCGGATTTCATCCACTTCACGACCAAGGGCGCCAACGAGATCGGAGGAGCCCTTGCCGACGCCATCTTGTTCTATTACGATTTCTACCGGCTCCGCCGCGAGATTTCGGACGAAGTTGTCAGTGAATATTTCGAAAGCCGCCGATGAGAAGACTCCTGACATATTCCTTGTTCTTCCTTCTGCCTCTTGCCCTTCACGGACAGGTGATGCGCAAGGATATCCCTGACCATCCTTTCCTGCAGCTCGGAAAGAACGAGATCCATTTCCCGGCGGACAGTTCTGGTTTCGACCTGGTATTCCGGAAACTGGATTCCATCCTTTTCCTGGGTTCCGGTGACTTGAATATATTGATCATCGGTGATTCGCACACCCAGGGAGGCACCTTCGTCAAGGAGGTTCGCAACAACCTGGTGTCCCTGAGGCCGCTCTCGGACGGAGGTTTCGGTCTTGTATTCCCGTTCTCAGCGGCCAAGACCAACAATCCGAACGGGTATGTGACGAAGTACACCGGAGCATGGACGGCTGCCAGGAATACGATGAGGGAGCCTCCGCGCAGGCTCGGTCTTACTGGTATGTCGCTTACGACTTCCGACGGGGCAGCCTCCGTTACGATAAGGTCAAGGGGCAGGAAGGCGAGGGAGACCGATCCACGGTACTTGTTCGACACGGTCAAGGTACTCGGATACCATGACGGAGGGAACAGGGTTCCGGTTGTTTTGCATGGAGACGGGGACACCCTTGCCGGAGTTCCTTCAAAGGGAGATTCCTGCTGGACTTTCGTTCTGCCGTCCCTTGCGGATTCTGTGAAGGTCGCGACCAGGGGTAACAAAGGGGAATTCACCCTTACCGGCATATACCTGGATAATCCTTTCCACGGGATAACGGTTTCGGGGACAGGGGTCAACGGGGCTTCTCTTCCATCTTATGCCCGTTGCAAGGACTTGGAGAGGGACCTTGAGGTGGTTTCTCCAGACCTGATCATATTCGAGATAGGCGTCAACGATGCAGTGGCTTACAGTTTCGATACCGATCTGTTCGAAGCCCGGTACAAGGCCCTCGTCCGCAGGGTCAGGTCGGTCAATCCGGACTGCGCCATCCTGTTCATTACCAACAACGACACGTTCAGGTATGCCCGCAAACGCGGATACCATGTCAATACCAACGGCGCCCTTGCGCGTGATGCTTTCTTCAGGATAGCCGGCGAGAACGGCGGTGCGGTCTGGGATTTCTATGGAATCATGGGCGGAAGCGGTTCGATGCGCGAATGGGAGAAAGCCGGCCTGGCAAGACGGGACAAAATCCATTTCACCGATGAAGGCTATGAACTTCAGGGCGACCTCTTTTTCAATGCCCTGATGGACAAGTTTTCCGAATATATGGGGAGGAATGGAAATGAGTGATTTCAGGGAAGTTGCATTGGATTTCCTTAGGAACCTGTTCTCTTTCGACCAGGCCCATCCGCTATTGTTCACCCAGTTCTATTTCTGGGCGTTCTTCGCCTTCGTGATGGCATTCCTCTGCCTCTTCAAGAACAAAACCCTGATGAGGAACGCCTTCCTGTTCTTCGCCAGCCTTTTCTTCTATTACAAGACCAGCGGACTGTTCATCATCTTGTTCGGCTTCGTAATCGTTTACAACTACCTCACAGGCAGGCTCCTGCCTCATTGCAGGAGGCGGTTTTGGAAGGGTCTGGTGCTGTTCCTGGGGATTGCGGTCGATTTGTCGCTGCTGTTCTATTACAAGTACGCATACTTCCTGACCGACGTGGTCAACAACCTCTTCGGGACCGGATTCGAGGTGAAGGATTATTTCGCAGTCGCCGGCAACCTTATCGCAGGGCACAACGCATTCAGCGTGGATTCTATCTTCCTTCCGGTAGGAATATCGTTCTTCACCTTCCAGGCCATCAGCTACATCGTAGATGTGTACCGGGGCAGGTATGCATTGCTTCCGGTAAGGAGTTTCTTCGATTTCGGGTTCTACCTCAGTTTCTTCCCGCAGCTCGTGGCCGGGCCTATCGTGAGGGCGGATGAATTCATCCCGCAGCTCCGCAAGCCGTTTTTCCTGACCCGCAGGCAGTTCGGAATTGCTATTTTCTGGATTCTGAACGGTTTAGCCAAGAAGTTGATAATGAGCGATTTCATCGCTATCAGCCTGTGCGACAGGGTGTTCGAGAATCCGACACTTTACACCGGCTTCGAGAATCTTCTCGCGATGTTCTGCTATTCCCTGCAGATATATGCTGATTTCTCCGGCTATACCGACATCGCAATCGGTACGGCGATGCTGATGGGTTTCTACCTTCCGAAGAACTTCAACTCTCCGTACAAGGCCACCAACATGTCTGTATTCTGGAAGAGATGGCACATATCCCTTTCCAGGTGGCTGAAGGATTATCTTTATATCCCTCTGGGTGGCAACCGCAAGGGTACGGTCTGGTCTTATCTGATCCTGGTCTGCACAGGATTCCTGGCTTCCGCGCTGAACAAGAGCTGGTGGATGCTATGGGCGACGCTCGCCCTTACGGCGGTACTGGCTTTCTTCATCATATTCGTTAAGAAGAGCCGGAAGGAACTGGTGTCGGACGTCAACAGGATGGACACCATGCTACTGGGAGGCCTTTGGCACGGGGCAAGCTGGAATTTCATGATCTGGGGTGGCCTGAACGGACTGGGGATGATAATCTACCGCTTCTGGAGCAAGTGCAACGTCTATGTCCGTGCCGCGCTGACGGCGGTAGTCTCCGGAATCCTGTACTTCCTGGCGACCAACTATCCTTCTCCGGCTTTCAACCTGTTCCTGGTGTGGATCCTGGTCATCTTCGCAGGGTCCCTTATACACATGCTTTACCACTCCTGCGGATTCAAGGCCGGATTCAAGTGGCTGGCAAACGCCTGGGCTGTTTTCAACACGTTCGTGTTCTTTACATTCACGATGATGTTCTTCCGGAGCGGGTCCAACATCGATCCGGCCGAGGCCAATGCGAAGGCATGGGAGAACGCCCGGAACATCATCGCCCGGATAGGAGGACCGTGGGACCTGAGCCTTATCCCGAAGATAGCCGCTCAGCACAGGGTCGCCATCATCCTCTTCATCGTCGGAATGCTCATCCACTGGCTTCCGGACCGCTTCAAGCGGCGCTACCGCATCTGGTTTGCGAATATGCCGCTTCCTCTGATGGTCCTGGTCTGCGCACTGGCGGTATTCATCATCTGCCAGTTCCTGACCGCCGACCTCCAAAGTTTCATATATTTCCAATTCTGACAATTGTATGAAAAGAACGATCATACTTATGCTGCTGTCGCTTGCATGTTCCTTTTCGAACGGGCAGACCAGGCTCGTCGCAGACTTTCCTTCCGGCAGCGCCCCGGGGCAAGTCATTGTCCAGGTTTACGACGGCGAAAGGCGAGATACAGTAATTTATGTTCCCGTGGTGGACGGCAAGGTGGATGTAACCTTCCCTTCAGACAAGACCCGTCGGGGAACTTTCGGGCTTGGCAGTTCCGCCCATTTCATCTTCGAGCCGGGTACCCTGACCTTCTTCATCGATGAATATGACGTGATGCGGGTCAAGGCCTTCGAGGGTTCCCTGACCGACAGGCTTTCTGCCGAAACGGCGTTCCGCTGGAAGATGACCAAGGCCTTGAGCGACAAGCTCCACGAACTGGGAGTGGATACCGCCCTGGATGACGCCAGGAAGGAAGAGTTGTTCCAGGAGTTCTACGCACAGCAGCGGGAAACGATCAGGGACTATTATCTTTCCCTGTTAGACAAGAATCGCGACAACTATTTGGGAATCAAGGCGATATCATCACTTCAGCCAATCTATTCCGGGAGGCCGGAGGTTCTCGATTCCTTGATGGCCAAGCTTTCGGAAGAAGCGCAGGAATGCAGCTACATCGTGAGTTTCAGGGAAGCGAACAAGACCAGGATCGCTACCGCAGAAGGCCGCATGTTCACCGATTTCGAGGTAAGGCAGCCGGACGGAACTGTCCGCCGCCTCTCCGATTATGTCGGCAAGGGAAAGTATATCCTCGTGGATTTCTGGGCTTCCTGGTGCGGCCCGTGCAGGGAAGAGATTCCTTACCTCAAGGAGGTCTGGAACGAGTTCAAGGGTGATCGTTTCGATATCCTCGGAGTCGCTTCATGGGACCGTCCGGCAAGTACCATGGCAGCCATCAAGGAATTGGGCATACCTTGGGACCAGATACTTGACGCTCAACAGGAAGTGACGTCACTTTATGGGATTGAAGGTATCCCGCACATCATCCTGTTCGCTCCTGACGGAACGATACTCAAACGCGATCTCAGAGGAGAAGGTATAAGGAAAGCCGTCGCCGGCTGCCTCAGCGACTGACGGTTACGGAGACGCTGTTCTCCCCGGCTGCCCTGATGTCGGAAGCAAGGGATTCTGCTTCGGCTTTTACGTCGAACGGCCCGACTTTGAATATCACCGCACCGTTGTCAACGGTCTTGATGAGATCCTGTCCGGAATAATCGTGTATCCTCGCTATGACTTCCTCAGGGAGGGACTGGCCGTTCTCCGGATATATGACCACGATGTAAACCGAAAGTTCCGATTCCAGGTTCCTGGCCTTGGAAACACCGATGGACTGTCCGTTGCTGAAGGCTATTATCTCGGCGTTGCGGAAGCCTCTGCTCTTGACCTTGTTGATGTTCGAGAGGGCGTCCCTGTATGAATTGAACAACCCTGCGGCATAACTGTAACCGGAAGAAGTCTTCCTTTCATAAACCGGACTCAGTCCTTTAAGGTCAGCCAGGGAAGCCTTCCTTGGCTGGCTGAACAGCTTGATCTGGTAAACCAATCCGTCCGGCAGGGTGTTGCTGTCGGCGAAACGGGCCTCGTTGAGGATCTTGAAAGAATAGTTGATCTTCGGTTTCGTGCTGCTCATCCGGAGCTGGAGCTTCGGACCCATTTCGCGTCTGGTGAATTCGAAATGCGAAGTGTTTCCGCCGTCAGTCCGACTGGCTTCGGCCTCAAGTTTCCTCTCATCCGGGACAATGCCCTTTGACAGGAATTCCATTTCGATTTCCTGAAGCTGGCCGACTGCTTTCTGAAGGGCCTCGTTGAGGGCAGGCAGCTCTTCCTCCCTTGAAGCGATGACATCGGCAATGTTCTCCTTCCTCTCCGGATCGGCCGTGGCCATCATTGTCCTTAGCTCATCCATATGCTTCCTGTAAGCCGAGAGGGAGTCTCGCAAAGCCCGGACTTCCTTCAGCTTGGCGACATACCTCCGGGTACTTTCGTTCTGCGGTTCCGTGCCTTGCCCGCCAGCCTCTTCTTCCTCTGTCCCTTCGTACATCACTTCCAGGGCGGCAAGTTGGCGGAGTTCGTCCACGTCATCTATCGACTTCCTGACAGGAACCTCGTCATATTCAAGAACATATATACATACGCTGTCCTTCGGGCAATCGCGGTTGGAGGCGAAGAGGGAATATTTCCCGTCTTCGGAATTCATGAACAGCAGGTCATCGTATGGCGAGGAATACGGGAAGCCCATGTTCACTGGCACGTCCCAATCCTTGGTGTCCTTGTTCCAGTGCGAAACGTAGAGATCGTATCCTCCCATTCCGTAGAGGCCCTTCGAAGCGAAGTACAGGGTCTGGCCGTCGGCCGACAGCATCGGGTAGATCTCGTCGGATGCGCTTGTAAGCCGTTCTCCGATCAGTGCCGGCGCAGACCAGAGATCTCCGTCGAGAGTGGTCTTGTAGATGTTGCGGATGCCGTCGTCGTCGTTTGCCGAATAGTAGATCTCGCTGGCGTTGTCAGGAATATATACAGCCCTGGCCATCAAGTGTTTCCCGGTTGAATCCAGTTGGTTCGGAGTAGGCCTCCAGCTTCCTTCCGGAAGCGGATAGTATAGGAAGAAATCCTTCAGGGAGACAACCTTCCTGGCGATGACCGCAGGCTGGCTGCAATAGCCCATCATGCTAAGGCCGTTCTGGGCCAGGATGAGAGGTTCTTCGTACCTGGAGCGTGCAGTGGAATCCAGCCGTATCGCTTTCTGGCAGAATTCGAGGGCTGCCGGGAAATCGTAGGCCATCCTGGCGGAATCGGAAAGGGCCAACAGTCTTTTCTGGGTGGTCTGGGCATATGTTCCGACACAGGTCAGGACCGCTGCAAGCAAGGCGGAAATGCTTAAGGATAGCTTCTTTCTCATCTCGGAAAATCGCAGTCAATGCATCTGCAAAAATAAGAAATACTTGGCAGATAATTTCTTTCTAAGAAAAAAATGCTAAATTTGTACCCTTATTTTTATGCGAAGTAACTAAAACAATAAAAAATAAAAGTAAAAAGTTATGCAAAGTAAAGGTTGGATCAGGCTCGTCGCCATTCTGCTTGCGATTGCTTCCCTCTGGCAGCTTTCTTTCACTGCAGTGACAGCCATCCAGGAAAAGAAGGCGGAGAAGTTCGCGGAAAAGGCAGCCGTCGCAGCCCAGGAAGCCGCAGCTTTCGCCCAGATCCCTGTCGAGAATCAGGCATATTACCTGGATTCTATCAGGAAAGAACAGAACAGGGTCTACATCGATTCGATTTCAAACAAGAAGGTTTATCTCTGGAACACCTACAAGGATTGCAAAACCCAGGAAATCAACCTCGGTCTTGACCTTAAGGGCGGTATGAACGTCATGCTGCAGGTGCAGCTCCAGGACCTCGTGAAGGCTCTCTCCGGAGACAACATGAATCCTGAGTTCCAGAAGGCCCTCGCTCTCGCAAAGGAGCGCAGCGTCAATTCCAGGGACGATTATATAACCCTCTTCGCCAACGCTTGGAAGGAAGTTTCCAACGGCCAGAGGCTTGCCCAGATCTTCGGAACCTACGAGATGAAGGACAAGGTAAAGCCTGAGTCCACCGATGCCGAAGTCATCAACGTCATCCGCGAGGAGGCCAGAAGCTTGGAAACAGCGGAAGGATCCTCGTCGAGCTCCCTGGTGTAAAGGAGCCTGAGCGTGTGAGGAAGCTCCTCCAGGGTACCGCCTCCCTCGAATTCTGGGAGACCTTCACCAACCAGGAGGTTTCCGGATATCTTGCTGAGGCCAATGCCAAGCTCGCTCAGATCCTCGTTGAAGAACCTGCCGACACGGCAGCCGCTCCTGTAGCAGAACCTGCAGCCGAACCGGCTCCTGCAACTGAAGGTACCGACTCCCTGCTGAACGCCGAAATCGCGCAGAACCGTACCAACAGCGAGGAACTCGAGGCTTACAAGAAGCAGAATCCTCTCTTCGCCCTCCTTACCCCGGCTCAGTACAACGGAAGTGCTTGCATCGGTTACGCATCTGCAATCGACACGGCCAAGATCAACAAGTATCTGGCTATGCCTCAGGTCGCTGAGATATTCCCTTCAGAATTCAGGCCTATGTGGACGGTCAAGCCATCAGAGGCTATCGATTCCGACAACATCTTCGAACTTGTCGCCATCAAGTCCACTTCACGTGACGGAAGGGCCAAGCTTGACGGTGGTGTCGTTACCGACGCCCGCGTGGTTTACGACCATGGTTCCAACGGTGAGCCGTCAGTTTCGATGAGCATGAACGCCGAAGGCGCCAACATTTGGGCCCGCATGACCGGTGACAACGTAGGACGCCAGATCGCCATCGTACTCGATGGTATGGTATATTCCTATCCTAACGTCAACACTCCTATCACCGGAGGTCAGTCTTCCATTACCGGTCACTTCACTCCGGAAGAGGCTACCGACCTTGTAAACGTCCTCAAGTCCGGTAAGCTTCCTGCCCCTGCAACCATCATCCAGGAGCAGGTCGTGGGACCATCCCTCGGTGCGAAGTCCATCAGGGCAGGTATGATTTCCTTCCTGATCGCCTTCCTGCTCGTCCTCCTTTACATGATATTCTTCTATCAGGGAGCAGGACTTGCAGCTGACTGCGCTCTTCTGTGCAACGTGCTTCTCCTCTTCGGAGTCCTCGTTTCATTCGGAGCCGTCCTGACACTGCCTGGTATTGCCGGTCTCGTCCTGACCATGGGTATGGCAGTGGATGCGAACGTGATTATTTATGAGCGTATCAAGGAAGAGCTTGCGGCAGGCAAGGGTCTGAGCAAGGCTGTCGCCGATGGTTACAAGAATGCATATTCAGCCATCATCGATGGTCAGGTGACCACCCTCCTCACCGGTATCGTGCTCTTCATCTTCGGTTCGGGTCCTGTCCAGGGCTTCGCCACGACCTTGATCATCGGTATCATCACTTCCGTCCTCACTTCCATCTTCATCACCCGTCTGATCTTCGACGACCGCATCAAGAAGGGCAAGAACATCACCTTCGAGAACAAGCTGACGAAGAACTTCCTGAAGAACACCCACTTCGACTTCATCGGAGCCCGCAAGTGGTCCTATATCATTTCGGGTATCCTGATCCTCATCTCCCTGGTTTCCATCTTCACCAAGGGCTTCTCCTATGGTGTAGACTTCACCGGAGGCCGTACCTATGTCGTCCGTTTCGACAAGCCTGTGACCGCTGAGCAGATCCGCGAGGCAGCCATCGCAGAGTTCGACGGAGCTGTCGAGGTCAAGCAGTTCGGTGGTGAGAGCCAGATGAAGATCACGACCCAGTACAAGAACGACGAAGAGTCTTCAGACGTCGATGCAGAAGTCGAGGGCAAGCTCTACAAGGCTCTCCTCCCTTACTTCGAGGACCAGAGCCTGACTCTCGATGAATTCAAGTCCTCTCTCGGCAACGCGAACGGTATCATCTCATCCGACAAGGTTGGTCCTACCATCGCGAACGACATCAAGAGGGACGCCGTGATCGCCGTGATCATCGCTCTCCTGGTTATCTTCGCATACATCGCGTTCAGGTTCAAGGGCTGGACCTGGGGTCTCGGTGGTGTCGTATCACTTGCGCATACCGCCATCATCGTCATCGGTTTCTTCTCACTGTTCTCCGGTATCCTGCCGTTCAACCTCGACGTTGACCAGACGTTCATCGCGGCTATCCTGACCATCATCGGTTACGCCATCAACGATAACGTGGTTATCTTCGACCGTATCCGTGAATACAGGCAGAACCATCCGAACACCGACCTCAAGACCAACACCAACCTGGCTCTCAATGCGACCCTGACACGTACGGTCAACACTTCCATCTCGACCCTCGTGACCATGCTCGCAATCGCCATCTTCGGTGGTGAGTCCATCAGGGGTCTTGCAGTCGCCCTCATCCTCGGTATCCTGATCGGAACATATGCTTCGATCTTCATCGGTACCCCTGTGATGTACGACGCAACCGTTTCCGCCCAGAAGCGTCAGGCCGAGAAGGCTGTCAAGGGTGGCAAGTCTTCCAAGAAGTAATTCTGGATACATACATAAGAATTGCAGAAGGTGGCCGACACGGCCACCTTCTGCTTTTTCATATTTGCTTATGAATGATATTAGAAGTACATTTGCATAATATAATTAATAACACAAAAACTGATTTTACTTACTGATAGTTATGAGCGAAGAGAAATTCAGGATCGAATCCGACCTGCTCGGCGAACTCCAGGTTCCAGCCGATGCGTATTATGGTGTGCAGACCCAGAGGGCCCTCAACAATTACAAGATTTCCACCACCAGGATGCGCGATTATCCGGAATATGTCATAGCGATGGCTTGCATCAAGCTGGCTGCCGCCCAGACCAACAAGGAACTCGGTGCCCTTGACCCGGAAATCGCCGATGCCATCATCGCTGCATGCCGTGAGATCATCGACGGCAAGCTGCATGACCAGTTCCCGGTGGACATGATGCAGGGAGGAGCCGGTACTTCCGTGAATATGAATGCAAACGAGGTCATCGCGAACCGCGCCCTTGAAATAATGGGACACAACAAGGGTGAGTACCAGTTCTGCTCTCCTAACGACCATGTCAACTGCGCTCAATCCACGAATGATGCATATCCTTCAGCATTCCGTTATGCTTTCATCAGGATGAACAGGAAGCTCGAGAAGAGCCTCCAGGACCTGATCGATTCCTTCAGGAAGAAGGGGGATGAGTTCGCAGACGTGATCAAGATGGGACGTACACAGCTTCAGGATGCCGTTCCTATGACTTCCGGCCAAGAGTTCCATGCATATGCTACCAACCTCTCCGAAGAGATCCAGAACCTCGAAAGGAACGTCAACCTCCTCTATGAAATCAACATGGGTGGTACTGCCATCGGTACCGGACTGAATGCCAAGCCGGGCTTTGCCGAGCTTTGCGCCAGGAAGATGACGGAACTCACCGGGGAGAAGTTCATCGCAGCTCCTGATCTTGTCGAAGCTACGCCTGACACCGGTGCATATGTAAGCTATTCGGGTGCCTTGAAGAGGCTTGCAGTCAAGCTTTCCAAGATTTGCAACGACCTGCGTCTGCTGACTTCCGGTCCTCGTTGCGGTCTGAAGGAGATCAACCTTCCTCCAAAGGCTCCGGGATCTTCAATCATGCCTGGAAAGGTCAATCCTGTCATCCCTGAGGTTACAAACCAGGTCTGCTTCAAGGTGATTGGTAATGACATGACCGTTTCTTTCGCGGCCGAGGCCGGTCAGCTCCAGCTCAACGTGATGGAGCCGGTCATCGCAGAATCCATCATGGAAAGCATCACCTGGCTGACCAATGTCATGAATACCCTCCGTACTGAGTGCATCGACGGTATCACGGTCAACAGGGAGCGTTGCTTCGACATGGTGAAGAACAGTATCGGAATAGTGACTGCCCTGAACCCGATCATCGGATACAAGGCCAGCACCAAGGTTGCCAAGGAGGCCCTGGAGACCAACCGTTCGGTCTATGACATCGTCCTTGAGCACGGCATCCTCACCCAGGAGCAGCTCGACGAAGCCCTCGACCCGAAGAACATGATCCGCTAGGTCTTTTTGAAATTAATGAATAAGAGGTCAGCCAATCAGGCCGGCCTCTTTTTGTATTGATTCACGAATAACCTTTTATTCTTTGTGGCTGGGGTTGTACCTGAGAGAACTACGCTCACTTCGTTCGCTCCGGCCCCACCCCCTGCCCCTGTCCGGGGGTGGACAGGTCTCTCAGGTACAACCCCAGCCACCAAAGATACACGTAGTTCCGTCAGTATCAATGGCTTCCTAGCTCCCGGACTATTCCTGTCCTGCTTTGGCGAAGGCTTTCTGGGAGAAGAACATCACGATGGCGAGGAGGATGAAGAGGCCGATGGAGCCGGCTAGGAAGGCGAAGTCTCCCATCTTGAGGAGTACGAATATATAGGCGTACAGCAAGGTGGCAAGGCCGCCAAGGGCAAGGGAATCCTTCCACGAACCAAGGACTGATTTCATATAGAGGACCATCAGCACGATAGTCATCGCCGCTGCAATCAGGAAAGCCCAGCCGAAGCCGATGTGCTCCGAGAAAGAGAACAGAAGGGTGTAGAATATCACAAGGTCAGCTCCTGTCAGGATATACTGCAGGTAGTTGACCTTTTTCCCTGTCCATATCTCCATCAGGAAGATTGCCAGCATCGTGATCAGGATGATGAGAAGGGCATATTTGCAAGCCCTTTCCGAAAGTCTGTATTGCGATACGGAATCGATGAGCCCGACACCCGACAGCGAAGACCCCGTGAGACTGTGGACATTGCTTGTCTCGCAGACCTGAGGGTAGTCCCTGTTGAGCGCGTTCACCTTCCACACTGCAGAGAATCCGTTGTCGTCCACGTTCCTTTCTGAAGGCAGGAAAGCACCGGAGAAGGAAGGATCCGGCCAGTCGGAGGTCATCTTGACAACGTTGGTCTCTCCGACAGGTGCCACATTGAAGGAAGCCGCTCCCTTGAGGTTCAGCAGCAAGGAATATTCGAGGGAATCCTTTCCGTTCAGCAAGCCTTCCGGAATCACCGCCACCAGTTCGGGATTCTGGTTGCTCATCCTGTCCGTTTTCACTCTGTTGGAGAACTTCAGGCTCTGTCCTCCAAGCAGGATATCTGCCTGGTCTTCAAGGCCTTTGAGGTCTCCAAGGCTCAGACAGAGCCGAGCCTCGGTGTCAGGAGTCAGGAAATTGCTGACCTCTTCTCCGAAAGTGAAAGCGCCGCCGGCCTTGACGTTGCTTCTGTACACAGGGACCTTGAATATTCCCCTTTTCAAAGTTGACGAAGTGAGATCGATGTCGGCATTGAATGATTCCGGGAAAACGCACAGGTATTTCTTCTGTTCTTCCTTCTGGTTGATCACTGTTTTGCTAAACTCGATGTAAGGCCCTGTGATGAATTGGCGTCCTCCCCATGAGGAACCGACTTCGGAAATAGCCTCATCCGCCGTATGCGAACGGCTCCGTATGGTATCCTTCAGAAAGGATACAGGAATGAGGAGGAGCAGGGACAGTCCTGCCACGAAGAGGAGTTTCAGGGCTTGCCTGCCCTGGAATTTGTTTGTTTCCATTTCGCCTTATTTATTGGTATCTTTGCTAATGCAACCAAAATCGAGCCATATGCGAAACGGAATCCTTTACATTGTGACCATCGCCCTGTGCCTTGCTGGCTGCCAGACCGCCAGGCATTCGACAGCAACCATCAATGCGGGAACCTTCAATCTCCGTTGTGAGAACAAGGGAGATTCCCTGAACGGGAACGGGTGGGGAAGGAGGTGTCCGGTGATGGCCTCGCTCATCAGGTTCCATGATTTCGAAATATTCGGAACCCAGGAGGCGAGCAAGAGGGGTCTTGAGCAGATGCGTTCCATGCTTCCGGGATTCGATTACATAGGTGTAGGAAGGGAAGATGGCAAGACGAAAGGAGAGCATGCGGCGATTTTCTACCGCACGGACCTGTTCGAACTGCGTGACAGCGGAAACTTCTGGCTTTCAGAGACTCCCGAGGTTCCGAGCGTGGGATGGGATGCTGCCCTTCCGAGAATTTGCACCTGGGGGCGCTTCAAGGTGAAGGCCACAGGCCAGGAGTTCTGCTATTTCAACCTGCATATGGACCATGTGGGAGTGCAGGCCCGTATGGAAAGTGCGAAGTTGGTGGTGCGGAAGGTCCGTGAGACAAGCCATGGGCTGCCGGTAATCCTGACGGGCGATTTCAATGTGGACCAGACCAATTCAATATATTCGGAAATAGTTGGAAGCGAGGAACTTCAGGACAGCTATGAGACTTGCGAGCTGCGTTACGCCTGGGACGGGACTCCGAACAACTTCAACCCTTCGAGTTTCACCTCCAGCCGCCTGGACCACGTGTTCGTTTCGCCGGAGACCAGGGTGATCCGGTACGGAGTCCTCACCGACACTTACCGCACGATGACGGAAGAGGCCGCCAAGTACAAGGACGGCAACTTCCCGAGGGAGGTGTCGTTCCAGGCTTATGAGGCCCGCACTCCTTCGGACCATTTCCCTGTAAAGGCAGTCATAGAACTGAACGGGAAGAAGGTGAAGCCGGCCATCGGAAAGAAGACTCTCGATCCTGAAGGCTGGGCGCCTTCTGTCTATGCCGGCCTCACGGAAATGATAGCCCGGGTCGGGAATACATCGCCGGACTATGATCCTTCCTGCAAGCCATATGCAGTGTTCGATTTCGACAATACTACCATAATCGGCGACATCGAGCACGCCTTGTTCAACTACAAGATCGAGAAGCTGAAATACCGCACAGCTCCGGACGAGATGTTCTCCCTCCTGACAAGCAGCCTTCCGAGTGCGGACTTCATTCTGGATATGGGGGGAGGTCGGAAAGTATCCGTCAGGGCTCTGGTAAACGACATCGTTTCCGACTACAGGTTCCTTTTCGGGAAACCGTTCGAGGAAGTGGAAGGGACTTTGGAATATTTGGATTTCAGGGCAAAACTGAAGGCGATGTATTACGCATTGGTCAGGACTATCTCTTACGAGAACACCGCCCTGTGGCTGAAGAGACTGCAGACCGAGGGAATGACAGTCGAGGAGTTCAAGGCCCTGGTGCGTGAATCTACGGCATATTCCTTCACCAAAGGAGGCAACGCGCCGAAGACATGGACGAGTCCCGTGATGGGTGAAGCCGGATATGTCACCGTGACCACCGAATACGGCCTTGGTATCTCCAAGAATATGAAAGACTTGTATGCCAAGTTGGAAGCCAACGGAATCGTTCCTTATATATGCACGGCGTCGATTGAAGAAAATGTCACGGCTGTCGCCTGTGACGGCTCGCTCGGGATAAAGGTTCCTGAGGAAAGGATATTCGGAGTCAAATTGCTGAAGGATGCTTCCGGACGTTTCACGGATGAGTACGACCCGGAATGGGTCCTGACCGCAGGCGCCGGAAAGACGGAGACCATCCTCAAGAGGATCGCTCCGTTGCACGGAGGGAAGGGGCCTGTCCTTGTCGGCGGAGACAGCAACGGCGATTATAAAATGCTTACTGATTTCCCGGATATGCAGTGCGGGCTCATCATCAACCTGGACAGGACGGATCCTATACGTTCTCTCTACAACCAGCAACCGCGGTATCTGCTCCAGGGCCGTGACGCTGCGCATAGCCGTTTCGTTCCTAATTCGGAAAGCCGGGACAGGAAGATGGTCATGGCCCGTTTCGTTCCTGAAAGGGAGGATGACTTCATATTCGAGAACAACCTGTCCTGCGGCAGGATTTACGGTAAAGCCTTGGAGAACAGCATCATATCTCCGGGAGTCGACATCTGGGTGAAGACCCCTGGAGGCCTGGTCGCCGACGGCCGGTATGCCGGGACGCATGAAGGCAGGTCCTTCCACAAGGACTGGGGCAACGGCAAGGACTGCTACCAGGTGGGGATATCCCTCGGCGGCGGTGCTTCAGCCCCTATGGTGGGAGGCAACGTGGCATTCCCTGCCACCAACTACCGCTCATACGAGGTACTCGAGGACAATCCTGAAAAGGTCGTATTCGTGCTCCACTACCCGGAGTGGGAGGTTTGCGGCGGCAAGATAGCCCTCGACAAGAAGGTCACCGTGGTGCCGAACACGTATTTCTTCAAGGCGGAAGACACCTATACCTTCTCCGGTTTTCCGGGAGATACCCTTTCCATAGCTGCTGGAATATCCCTCCACAAGGATCTCGGTACCGTGGCTTCTGAATATTCCGATTCAAGGAGCTGCGCAATCTGGGAGAAAGCTTCCGACCAGGCGCAGGAAAAGGAGGACGGGATGATAGGAGTTGCAGTCGTGATGCCTGATGCCGGATGGGTCGGGACGACCGCAGACGGATCGCACCTGGTCTGTACCAGGACCATCCGCAGCGGCGAGACCGTCACCTACTGGTTCGGGAACTGCTGGAGCAAGGGCAGCATCAAGACTCCTGCGAAGTGGTTCCATCTGACAGCCAATCTTTTGCCCGAATAAAAAGAAAGTCCTATATTTGAGAATCAAAACCTTGTTGACGTTATGAAAAAATTAGGATCATTGGCGTGTGCCTTCATTCTCTGCGCGTCCTGTCTGGTGATGTTCGACTCCTGCAAGGGAAAGACAGCCAAGACCGCTGAGGCGGACATCGAGGAGCAGGAATCCATCTTCAACGTGATTGACAAGTACGTTGCCGAAGAATTCGGCAGCCAGTATTCACAGGGCGACCACTGTATCCCGAGCCCGCTGATCCTGGAAGTTGACGAGTCCGATCCCGGAGACATCAAGGTATGGGGAGATTTCCGCGTTTACAATTACGTCCAGTCCGGGGACACTCTCAAGACCGTTTCCGGAGGCAGCCACCCGGGACTCCTTCATCTCAAGGAGGTCGATGGCAAATTTGAAGTGACCGATTTCAATGCCGTAGCTGACGGCGCCGACAATATCCCTTCTGCCGAAAGGATATTCAAAGACAAGTTCGACGCTTTCCAGAAGATGGTATCGGATGAAGCGGACCGCGAGGAGGTCAGGAACAGGGCTATCGCGGCATATGCCCTGAAGCACGACCTCGACGTCACTGTCTATCAGGATTTCGGATGGGATCCGGAGGAGATAATCTTTGATTGATCAGGGGTCCAGAACCTTGATTTTCACATTCTTGTACCAGGCCTCGTCACCGTGGTCCTGGAGAAGTATATGGCCGGTTTCGAAGTTCCCGAAATTCGGCCATACCTTGTATTTGCTGTAGGCTACAAGGGCATTCCACATCTGGTTGCCGCGCTCATATTCCAGCAGTTTGACTCCGTTCAGCCAGTGCTCCACGTGGTTGCCGCAAACGACTATCATTCCCTGGTTGAAGGCCCTCATCACGAAAGGCTTGTCTTCCGGTGCCGGAATCAGGTCGTACAGTGCGCCTAGCCGCCGGTTGCCGTTCACTCCCAGTTTGGCATCCGGATGGTGTTCATCGTCAAGCACTTGGAATTCACAGCCGATCTCAGACCCGATCCCGGTGTTGGTGCCCTTCTGTACGAAATACTTCACTCCGCTGTTCGAAGCCTTGAATATCCTGAAATCGAACTTGAGGATGAAGTTCTTGTAAGGGACGTCGGTGATGATATCCCCGCCCATGTCCTTGGCGTTGTAGCCGCCTTCTTCTCCATTGGTCCTGTGGACCATCAGCAGCCCGTCGGCGATTTCCCAGCTCTTTTTAGGGAATCCTTCATATTTCGCGCTCGTCCAGCCCTTCGAGGTCTTTCCGTCGAACAGTAGTCTCCAGCCGTCGGCTTCCTCCTCCGGGGTAAGGATATTGAAGGAAGTGTTGAACAGAGGCGCGCATCCTTCTTCCGGAGTGATGAAGGACGCCACGTCCTTGGTCATTATGCGGATGTTCCGCCAGGATATTTCCTGGCCCTTCCTGGTTTCGTCATCTCCTATATTGTGGACCTGCAAGGCGATGAATCCGGAAGCTCTTCCATCGTCGAATATATTGGCGCACGGGACTCCGTTGAGGAAGGTCCGTATCCTGTTCCCAAGGCATTCTACCCTGGCTTTGTTCCATTCCCCTGCCTTGAATGCGGTCTTTGCGGGGCGGTTGAATTCCAGGGGATATATCCAGGCGCGCATCTTTTCGTTGCCTTCGTCGTAGATTCCGCCGGACCAGCCCCGGTCGGAAGGGTCTATCTCAAATTGATATCCCCTGACCCTGCCGTTGTCCACGTCTTTCTCGCTTACGCTTCGGAACTGGACTCCGGAGTTCATTCCGGGAGCTACCTTGAAATCGAATTCCAGGATGAAGTCGCCGTAGTCCTTCCTGGTCACGAGGAAGGAATTCGGAGTATTGCAGACCGTGGTTCCTTTGATGGTACCATCGACCACCGAAAACTTCGCTTTGCCTCCCAGTTGTTTCCAACCCTTGAGGTTGCGTCCGTTGAAGAGGTCGGTCCATTCCTGGGCACCGGCCAGTTGGAAGGTTCCGGCAATAAGCAGGATGGAGAACAGGAACTTTTTCATATTCAATGATTTACAATTCATAAAGATACTCCCAGCCGCTGCGAGGTGGTACACCTGTGAGCATCGCATCGGCAAACTTGTTGTTGGTTATCCTCTTGGTCACAGGGTCGAAGAAGAGCCTGGTATTGAGTCTCTGTGCGATGACTCCCAGGCTGAACACCTGGTTGAGGACGCCGTTGATCTCGAAAGGAGACCGGGTCTTTTCCTCTCCGCGGATCGCTTTCAGGAAGTTCTCGTAATGGTTGGAAGGACTCTTAGGCACCTCCGGAAGCTTGCTTTCCATCTCCTTTGCCTTGGATTCCGGGATTATCGACAGGGTGGAGCCGTGGCTGCCTCCCTTGAACGTGAGGTCCCGGGAATATATGATCTTGCCCGGATTCAGCTTCTCATCCTTGTAATCACCCTGGTTTGTGGAAGGGATGTCCGACACGAACTGGGACTTGCCGAATCCTTCCGGGATCGGAGGGAAGTTGGTCACGCCGTCGTACCAGGTAAGGTCCACCGGAGGCATCTCTCCCCGCGGTCCGAAACGGTAGAAAATGGTCGATGAATATGGGAAGAAGAAATCGTTATGGCCTTCAGCTTTCTTCATCTCGATCTCATAAGGCAAGCCCAGTTCAAGGAATTCGTGGGCGGTGTCGATAAGGTGGGCTCCCCAGTCTCCGAGGGCACCCATACCCAGGTCGTACCAGCACCTCCAGTTACCCTGGTGGAACTGGGCGTTGTAGTCGTGCCAAGGTGTAGGACCGAGCCAGGCGTCCCAGTTCATATTCTTTGGAAGCGGCTCTGCATCAGGGAATTTCTTGATATTGGAATCGAAACTGTGCCAGCGGCGGGCACTGTTCATATGGACATCGATCCGGGTGACGTCCTTGATGATTCCGGCGTCCTTCCATGTCTTGAACTGGTAGTAGTTTGCATCGGAATGACCCTGGTTGCCTACCTGTGTCGCAAGGTTCGGACGCTTCCTGGCGGCCGCCATCATCAGTTCGGCTTCGAAGAAGGTGCGGCACATCGGCTTTTCCAGATAGATGTGCTTGCCCTGGCTGAGCGCGAGCATAGCGATGGCGAAATGGGAATGGTCCGGAGTCGATACGCACACAGCCTCGAATCCGTTGCCGAATTTGTCGAACAGCTCCCTCCAGTCATTGAACCTCCTGGCTTTCGGAAAGCTCTCGAGTGCCCATTTGCACTGCTTCCCATCCAGGTCCACGTCACACAGGGCGGTTATTTCCACCAGCCCGGTCTTTACGAATTGCTTGATGTTCTGCTCCCCGCGATTGCCTATACCGATGCAGGCCAGCTTGACCTTCTGGGCCTCAGGGGCGGTTTTGCCTATCTTTTCGAAGAGGCTCTTAGCCTCACCCTTTCCGACGCCTGCCACCATGGAGGCGGTGGCAAGGGTCGATGCCTTTATGAAATTCCTTCTCGAAACCATTGTCGATGATTATGTTAGTGTCTGATAAATATACGGTTAAATCCTGAAATCCGCCAATATGAAATAGTGGTCGCTGGGATACATATTGCCCTTATGGTCCTTCACGATCTCCGCGTAAGTCGTTTCAACCGGCCCGCGGTGGAAGATGAAATCGATCCTCCGACCCTTCCCACGGGCTTCTCCCAGGAAATTGTGGCATGTGAATCCGGCTTCTTCCTTCCCGTGTATATCTTCATACATCTCGCTCCAGTCTTCGTCCGAGTGGATGTACTGGATCGGAGCATTCTTGATTCCGGAATTGAAATCTCCGCACAGTATCTGAGGCATATCCTTGGAATACTGGCCGCATTCCTCGACTATCATCTTCATCTGTTCCAGCCTGGCCTGGTCGCTCTTGTGGTCGAGATGGGTATTGACCACCCGGAATTCCTTGCCGGTTTTCCTGTCCCTGATCCTCACCCAGTTGCAATGCCTTGCGCGGTTGGTCCCCCAGGACATCGAGCCGGCGATGGTAGGGGTCTCGGAGAGCCAGTAGCTGCCGGAGGAGACCCACTCGAAGCGGCTCTTCTTGAACAAAATCACGTTCTTGCCGATGAAGTGGTAACCTTCAGTCCATGGATCCATCTCAGGGCCTTCGAACCCGAAATGGTAATAATCCTTTCCGAATTTCTTCAGGAACCAGGAATATGAGTCATATATGACTTCCTGGAGGCAGATGATATCCGGGTCCTTTCCCTTTATCGTACTGATACACAGGTCGCGGCGGTTCTCCCAGACTCTCTCGGGATACGGAGCGTCGTCTGCGAGTCCGGTGATCCTGATATTGCAAGACATTACACGGTAGTTGCCCGCGGGACGTTTCGCACCAAAGGCGGCCATCGGCAGCAAGACTGCCATAAGGCAGAGGGTGATTATTCTTTTATTCATTGGAAACAATTTGATTGTCAGGTTGTTCTGGGCGCACCATCCGGGTCAGGATGATCGCGGCGATAAGGTGCAGGGTGCCCATCAGGATGAACAGCCACTTCCAGCTGCTCTCAGGTATGGAGCCCGTGAAGAGGTTGAAAACTACGCTGCCAAGGGCTCCTGCTCCGCAGGAAAGGCCCATCACCGTGGCGACATTTCCGATCGGGAAGGTCTCCGCCAGGACTACCGGCAGGGTGTAGAGCCAGCTCAGGCACATCACCGCCACGAGGCTGAATATTCCCGTAACAAGACCTACCTTCAGGCCGAAGCCGATGGATGAGGAATATATGAAAGGAACCAGCATGCACAGAGGGGCGATGAAGGCGATTATGACCATCATCCTCTTGCGGGCTTTAAGTGCCGGGAGGCCGCGTTTGATCATATTGTCAGACCAGGCGGAAGTAAGGATTCCGCCGATGGCTCCAACCAGGAACGGAATGCCTCCTATCCACTGGATCATGTCGAGGGTCTGCTGTGTGGAAAGCCCCTGCGAAGCGCCCATGTTCCTCAGGAATCCGGGCAGCCAGAAGCAGCAGAAATACCACACAGGGTCGCTTACGAGACGTATGAGGATCCCTCCCCACAGCGTATGGGTACCGAATAGTTCCCTGAACTTGAATTTGGTTGAAGGAGAGGAGGTTCCGCTATCCTTGCCGACGGTCAGCGCCAGGATGTCCTCGGAAGGAGTCTTGTAAACGAACAGCCACACGGCCGCCAGGACCAGTCCGATGGCTCCCGAAATGAGGAATACATGCTGCCAGTTGCCGAGGAGCCTCATCAGCCATGCGATCAGCAGCGGGGCCACGACTGCTCCCAGCGAGCCTCCGACGGTACATAGACTGTTGGCTGTGGCTCTCTGCCGCTTCTCGAACCAGAGGGTGACGGCTACAAGCTGGCCGGCGAAGATCGTAGGTTCCGCGAGGCCGAGGATTCCCCTGCAGAGGGTGAATATCCCGACATTCGGTGCAAGGCCGCCTCCGATGCAGGCAAGGGACCATACTGTGATTCCTCCGAACAGGACTTTCTTCGGCCCGAAGCGGTCCACCAGCATCCCGGACAGGGGGTACATGACCGCATAGCAGATCAGGAATATGTTGACGATCCAGGCATATTCCATGTCGCCGATGCCGAAATGATTCAGGATTTCCGGTTTCAGGATGGAAAGCAGTTGCCTGTCAAGATAATTGCAGATGATAGCAAGGAACATTGTGGCAACGATGAACCACTTCCTTCTGGTTGGGCTATTGATCCTATTCATAATACAAATATCAGAATAAAAGTTTAAATTTGTTTCAGAGATCAACGCTTATGAAAATAAAGCTCGGACTTTTCGTTAAAGTACTCATTGCCATCTGTCTGGGAGCCCTGCTGGGACTCATAGCACCGGATGTGCTTGTACGCATATTCAAGACTTTCAATGTCTTGTTCGCCCAGTTCCTGAAGTTCATGATTCCGCTCCTTGTGCTTGGACTCGTTACGCCCGCGATAGCCAACATGGGGCGCAGTGCCGGAAAGATGCTCCTGATCGTGATCGCGATCGCATATCTGTCCACGATATGTTCCGGCTTCTTCGCGCATATTTGCGCCTCCAATGCGTTCCCGCACTACCTGAAGGCCGGAGAACTAAGCCAGGAGGCCGTTTCCGCGAAGGAATTCCTGCCGTACTTCGACATCAAGATTCCGCCTCTGTGCGACATCATGACCGCACTGGTCCTGTCTTTCATGGTAGGAATATGCATCATATTCACGAATGCGGAAGTCTTGAAGAAGGGTTGCGATGAGTTCGGGGCAATCGTCAAGCTTACGATCGAGAAGGCGATAATACCTCTGCTGCCGTGGTATATATTCACTATGATCTGCGAGATGAGCGCCAAGGGAGTGATCGCGGTGGTCCTGGGTTCCGGGGCCAAGGTAATCCTGACCGGCATCGTGCTGACCCTCATCTGGCTGGTCATCCAGTATTGCATCGCCGGAGCAATCGCCGGGAAGAATCCGTTCAAGTGCCTCTGGAACATGGTTCCGGCCTATCTGACGGCATTCTCGATCTGCTCTTCCTCCGCGGCTATCCCGGTCACGTCTTCCTGTGCCAAGAAGAACGGTTTGAGCGACGACATCGTGGACTTCACGATACCGCTGTGTTCCACAGTGCATATGTGCGGTTCGACCATCAAGCTGGCCGTTTCGGCAATCGCCGTGGCTTATATCTTCGGAGTCGACCTTCCTTTCCCGGTATATGCCCATTTCGTCCTGATGCAGGGGATAGCTGCCGTGGCGGCTCCCGGAGTGATGGGTGGAGTGCTGATGGCCTCCGTGGGTCTTCTGGAGTCGATAATGGGATTCACTCCTGACCAGACGGCATTGGTGATGACCCTTTATCTTGCTTTGGATGGCTACGGCCCCGGCTGTAACGTCACCGGTGACGGGGCGATCGCCATAGTGATAGATAAAATATTCAAGAAGAAATGAAAAAGATACTGTTTTCCGGCATCCTGCTGCTTCTGGCGGGGTTCTGCGCCGGGGCTGCTCCGATGAAAGCGCGTGTGATCCAGCCTTTGTTCGCCCAGGATGAGGCGGGTTTGGACAAGAGTTTCAAGTGGACTCTCCGAGAGCTCCGGAAATGCGATCCTTCGCTGGACATCGTGGTGCTTCCGGAATTCAGCGAAGTACCCGGCAAGACCAGCAATGAAGGTTTCCTTGAGACCGTAGCCAAATACGGTCCGACCCTGCTGGAAACCTGCAGGGAGACAGCCCGGCGTTGCAGCACCCTCGTATTCGTCGGTGCGATAGATACTTCCTGTGAGAAGCCGCGCAACACCACATTCGTGTTCGGGCGTGACGGAGCCTTGCTTGGGAAATATTACAAAGAGCATCTGACGGCGGGCGAGTGGCAGAAATACGGGCTGGACAAGTCCTACACTGAAGAGTGGAGCCAGCCTTACCTGCTTGACATAGAGGGTGTCCGGTATATGTTCCTGACTTGCTATGATTTTTATTTCTATGAGAATTTCTCTTCGATTGCCCGCTGGAAACCGGATGTGATCATCGGCTGTTCCCATCAGCGCAGCGATACCCACAGGGCACTTGATATAATCAATATGTTCTGTGCATACAACACGGGGGCATACCTGGTGCGTGCGTCTGTTTCAATGGGAAAGAAGTCGGAGCTCGGAGGCTGTTCATGCGTGGTGGCTCCGACCGGGGAGATCCTGGGCAACCTTTATTCGAAGATCAAGACCCTTGACGTGACCTTTGACCCGAAGGCTAAATACCTCAAGCCGGCCGGCTACGGCAATCCTCCCGCAATGCATTCGGAGTATATCGAAATCGGGCGAAGGCCGTGGAAATACCGTCCGGGCGGCAGTGCGATAGTACCACCTCTTGCAGAGGCTCCGGCTGAGCGAAGCTGTTTCCACAGCAACGACCTAGGCGAACTGGGTGCCGCGGTTGCCAACGGAATCCAAGAGATATCTTTCGATCTCGACTCCTCTGAAGACTGGGAAACCACAGTTTGCAGGATACTCCACAAGCTTTCCTGCCACGCGATAATGAATATCCGTCTGAACGGGGCCTGGAGCGATGCCGACAAGGCAAGACTCAAAGACGTGGTCTTTGCATATGATGCCCAGGACCACGTCTATTATACTCAGGATGGCGAGTAGCCACTATTTATTTCCCGGTATACTGCCCTATAAAGAGGATTGCTCCGGTGCTGACTTCGGTTATCGCGTAGATAAAAGGACGGTCAGCGTAGAATTTGGCGACTGGCAGTTCTGAAGGGCCGTTAGGACCTGCTCCTAACCAGCCAATAATAACATCCGTCACCGCGGCAGCCTCTGAACCTTGCTCATCCACCTTTATCTTGGCTTTGTGAAGGACTGCGTTGATATAAAGCCCTGGAGTATCGCACATTGGACTAAAATCTGCAGTATTAGGATTGAAAGCGTCAATCATTCCAAGATTATGGAGGCTCTTATTCAAGTCAATAGCTCCGAAGGTCGTCTCAAAAGAAGGGATCTTGACATCGACTTTCATTCCTCCAAACTTTGAGGAAAGATCGTTCCATAAGTTCAAGTCCAGGTTCTTCTTCAAATCATTGAAACCATCAGCATTGTAAGGAAGGATAAACACCATATGGTACGCTTGATTGCCAAATGGCAACTTCAATGCCGTGCAAATGTTCGGAATAAAGCCTATATCGAATCGATCTTCCTGATGCATCATATTGACCTTGTGCTTCTTCCCTTCGATATCCTTGAAGTCTTCTTTCCTGGAATCCTCCTTCTTGAACTGGCTTGACCATATTCCCTTG
>ONPI01000038.1 GCA_900319685.1 uncultured Bacteroidales bacterium | reverse complement strand
AGGTCCCACCTCTTCCCATCCCGAACAGAGAAGTTAAGCTCATCCGCGCCGATGGTACTGACCCACCAGTTGGGAGAGTAGGTCGCCGCCGTTCTTCGAGAGGCTGATTCAGAAATGAGTCAGCCTCTTTTTATTTATGTCCTGTCATCTGGCGGTCAGCGGCATAGTGCCACCTGAAGGTTCCGCTCGCTTCTCTCGCTCCATCCCTCCCGACGTCTCCAGCGCCATCGCTGCGCTACGGCTTGTATCCGCCGGGCCCCTCCCTCTGACGTGCCCGAGGGTGGGCACGCCTTCCGGTGGCACTATGCCGCAGACCGCTGACCGCCTGCTCAGGGTGACGGAAAAAGAAAGAGGATGACCACAGGGTCACCCTCTCCAGTACGCGTATGATGCCGAAACTATCTTCAGCCTCTTGAACCATAGGCCTCAAGGGCTTTCTCAAGCACCATGAGAGCTCGTTTTAAGCTATTGATTTCCAATACGTAAGCCATTCTGACCTGGTTCTTCCCAAGTCCGGGCGTGCTGTAGAACCCTTGGGCAGGAGCCATCATCACTGTTTCTCCGGTGCATCCGGATTCATCATCGTGATAGCAGAAATCAGTAAGGCACCATTTGCAGAAATCCTCGGCATCTTCGACCGGAAGGGAAGCGATTGTGTAGAAAGCTCCATTCGGCATCGGAGAATAAACTCCGGGAATTTTGTTCAGGCCTTCGATGAAAAAGTTCCTGCGACCGAGATATTCGTCGAAGCATTCCTTGGAATACTCTTCCGTACCTTCGATCGAAGCCTCCGCAACGATCTGTCCCAGCAGAGGAGGACTCAGCCTTGCCTGGCAGAATTTCAGGATCGCTCCCATGACCTCCTTGTTGTGGCTGACTATCATTCCGATGCGGATTCCACACTCGGAATACCTCTTGGACACGGAATCGATGACGATCACGTTGTCCTCGATCCCTTCCAGGTTGAGAGCCGAAAGGTAAGGAGCGTCCGTGTAGCGGAATTCCCTGTAAACCTCATCGGAGAACAGGAAAAGATCGTGCTGTTTCACGATGTCCCTGAGCCTGAAGAGCTCTTCGGAAGAGTAAAGGTATCCGGTAGGATTGTTTGGATTGCAAATCAGGATGGCCTTTGTCTTGTCAGTGATAGCCGCCTCGAAATCCTCGACTGAAGGCAGTGCAAAGCCATTTTCAATCCTCGATGTAACTGTCTTGACAGTCACTCCGGCCGTTACGGCGAAGGACAGGTAGTTGGCATATCCAGGCTCTGTCATGATGATTTCGTCGCCCGGATTCAGGCAGGCCATGAAAGTCAGCAGCAAGGCTTCAGAACCGCCTGCCGTGACGATGATATCGTCCGGCTTGGCATCGATCCCGAACTTGCCGTAATAGGAACTGAGTTTCTCCCTGAGCGACTTGATACCTTGGCTCGGACTGTATTCGAGGGTGGTGCGGTCTATGGCCTTGAGAGCATCCAGCGCCTTACGAGGCGTCGGAAGGTCAGGCTGCCCGATATTCAGATGATAGACCTTCATGCCGCGCGCCTTGGCGGCGTCGGCGAATGGGGTCAGTTTCCTGATTGGCGAAGCGGGGATGACTGTCCCGCGTGCGGAAATCTTCGGCATCTTCCTGCTTATTTAGCCTTTCCCTGGTTGGCTACAGCTTCCTGCTTGCGCTTGAGCTCTTCAGGGTCAGCGAGATAGTAGTCGTTGACCAGGTTGAGATCGTCGTCGAATTCGAACACGTACGGAGTAGCCGTAGGGATGTTCAGGCTGATGATATCGGTATCGGAAATACCCTTGAGGTGCTTGACGACACCGCGGAGGCTGTTGCCGTGGGCTACGACCACGATGTTGTCATGGTCCTTGAGGGCAGGGAATATCTCGCACTCCCAGTAAGGCATGACGCGCTCGATGCACTGCTTGAGGGCCTCGGTACGAGGTACATACTGGTCAGGGACAAGGGCGTAGCGAGGATCCTGGGTAGCGCTGTTAGGATCGTCCTCGGGAAGGTTCCCCGGAGCGACGTCAAAGCTGCGGCGCCAGATCTTGACCTGCTCGTCACCGTATTTCTGGGCGGTTTCGGCCTTGTTGAGTCCCTGGAGCATTCCATAGTGCTTCTCGTTGAGCCTCCAGGTCTTCTTGACAGGGATCCAGTCGAGATCCATCGAATCGAGGACGTTGTTCAGGGTCTTGATAGCCCTCTTGAGGTAAGAAGTATAGGCTACTTCGAACGTGAAGCCGGCTTCCTTGAGTGCCTTCCCGGCATCGAAAGCTTCCTGCACACCTTTTTCGCTGAGATCGACGTTGGTCCATCCTGTGAACCTGTTTTCCTTGTTCCACTGGCTCTCGCCGTGGCGGATGAGAACTATTCTTTTCATATCTTATAAAATAACATTGATTCTTCTACGGTCGGCAAAGATACTAAATCTTTCGGTTGTTGCGCTCATATTCCCGGCACCATGAGCTGAGTTCGCAGGAGGCGCACTTAGGGTTCCTTGCGGTGCAAATGTAGCGCCCGTGCAGGATCAGCCAGTGATGCGCCTTCGGCCTCAATGCTTCCGGGATATATGATTCAAGGTCCTTTTCCACGGCATCTACCGTCTTGCCGTCAGACAATCCGAGGCGGTGCGAAACCCTGAACACGTGAGTGTCGACCGCGATGACGGGCTTGTCATAAACGATCGAGGCAATCACGTTCGCTGTCTTGCGGCCGACCCCCGGGAGGCTCATCAGCTGGTCTATGTCAGACGGGACCTCGCCTCCGAAATCATCCACCAGTTTCCTGGCCATGGCTATCAGATGGGCAGCCTTGGAATTCGGGTAGGAGACGCTCTTGATGTACGGAAATACCTCTTCGAACGAAGCAGAAGCCAGGTCTGCAGGCTCCATGAACCTCTCGAAAAGCGGAGGTACTACCATGTTCACGCGCCTGTCGGTGCATTGCGCGCTCAGTATCACGGCTATGAGGAGGTGGAATGCCGAGTCGAAATGCAATTCTGTCTCCGGCATCGGCTGGTTGGCCTCGAACCAGGACAGGATCCTTGAATATCTGTCTTTCCTGAACATCGGAAGCTAAATGGTGAGGGCCAGGTCGATGACCTCGTCGTTGACATTCTCTTCGCAGCTCTCGTCCTTGCAGACGAAGACCCTGCCGTGATATTTCTCGAAAATGTTCCTGTTGTGGGTGACCATTATGATCGCCGTCCCGTCTTCCTTGTTGATGCCGGTGAGCAGCTTCAGGATTCCGTCTGCCGTCTCGTTGTCCAGGTTGCCGGTCGGCTCGTCTGCGATGATGAGCTTCGGGCGGTTCAGTAGGGAGCGGGCGATGGCGATGCGCTGCTGCTCTCCACCCGATAGCTGGTGCGGCATCTTGTGAGCCTTGTTCTCCATGCCGACATCATGGAGGACTTCACGGATGCGCTTGTCGATAGCGTCCTTGTCCTTCCAGCGAGTGGCCTTGAGCACGAATTCAAGGTTTTGTTCCACGGTCCTGTCAGTCAGGAGCTGGAAATCCTGGAAAACGACCCCGATCTTACGCCTGAGATAAGGTATCTCCTTGTCCTTCAGGCCATTGAGTTTGTGACCGCACACTTCGCCGAAGCCTTTTTCGAGCGGATTCTCGGCGATGATCGTCCTGATGATGGATGTCTTTCCTGTTCCGACCTTGCCTACGATGTAGACGAAATCCCCCGGAAACACTTCCATGTCAAGGCCGTAGATGACCACGTTCTCGCCGTTCAGGATGTCGGCGTCCCTGAAGGAAACCAGCGGCTCGCTTTTTGATGCCATTTGCTCTTTATCTTCCATAATTACGCAAATATACTTTAATTTTCGGGTATATTTAAGTAAATTTGTAGATTATGTAAACAGATAACAAAAACTTCGTAATACATATGAAAAGCAAACTCATCGCGGTGGTATCAGCCGCCTTGTTCCTTTGCCCGGCGACCGGTGTTTTCGCCCAGAACCAGGTCCCGGAAGGTTATCTCCGCGCAGTCGAGCTCTATGAGAAGGGCATCTTCGAGCGAGCCGAGAGCATCTTCAGCGAAATCTCCGCTTCTACAGGGGACGTGATGGCCAAGGGCTATGAGACCCTCTGCTCACTCAGGTTGCTGGAGAGGGGCTGCGAGAAGCTGGCGAGCGACTATGTGACTGAATATCCATATTCGAAACTGGTCCCGCAGATCCATTTCTACAGTGCCTTGAATTACTTCGACAAGGAGGAATACCGCATGGCGGCGAATGAGTTCGCCAAGATCCCAGACAAGAGTCTCCACGGCAACCAGCTGGCTGAATATTCATTCAAGAGGGCATATTCCCTATTCGAGGAAGGCTGGCTGGAAGATGCCAAGGACTTCTTCCTGGTGTCGGAGCAGCTGCCGTATTCTGACTATACCGCTCCTTCCAGATATTCCCTGGGCTATGTGAACTACACCCAGAAGAATTTCCGCGAAGCTCTGGACTGGTTCGAAAGGGCGGGCAAGGATCCGCGTTTCACGGAAATTTCGAACTATTACGGGATGGAGTGCCGCTTCATGCTCAAGGATTACAACTATGTTGTGAAGAACGGTACGAAGATATATTCCAGCGTCCCTGAGGAGCGCAAGCCTCATCTCGCCAGGATCATTTCTGAGTCCTACCTCGCCCTGGGCGACAACGAGAAGGCAAAGGAGTATTATGACAAGATCCAGAAGAAGACAGAAGACATGGACCGCGACGATTATTTCTATTCCGGCACGGTCCTTTATTCCGTGGAAGACTACAAGGGAGCTATAGATAATTTCTCCAAGATGACGGCGAGGAACGATTCCATCGGCCAGATCGCGAACTACCAGATGGGCTACAGCCTGGTCCAGACGGGCAACAAGGTGGCCGCCCTGGACGCTTTCAAGGATGCCTCCGTCCAGCCGTTCAATCCGGATATCAGGGAGGATGCCCATTTCAACTACGCGAAGCTTTCCTTCGACCTGAACCACAATCCTTCCGTCTTCGAGGACTACCTGAAGAAGTATCCGGACAATAAGAAGGGGGATATGATCTACAGCTACATCGCCCTAGCCTCCCTTTACAACCACGACTACGCGGGAGCGGTGGAAGCTTATTCGAATATCGACATGCTGGACCAGAACCAGAAGTCCAACTATATGAGGGCCAACTACCTGCGTGCCAACCAGCTGATCCGTAACGGCTCCTACAAGGATGCCATCCCGCTCCTCAAGGCCGCTGCCTATTATTCGGACAAGAGGGAAACTTTCAACCAGCTGGCCAAGTACTGGCTGGGAGAGTCCTATTACCGCAGCGATCGCTTCGAGGATGCGGTGGAGACTTTCACGGACCTCTACAACAATTCCGCCCTCGAGGGTAAGAAAGAGGGCAGGCTGATACCTTACAATCTGGCTTACAGCTATTTCCGCCAGGGAGATTACGATTCTGCGGCGAAGTGGTTCGAGGAGTACCTGCAGGAGCGCAACCCTCTCGAAGGCGAGGATGCTGCCTCCAGGCTGGCCGACTGTGACTTCATCAGGAAGGATTACACCGAGGCTGTCAGCAAATATGAGAAGGCGATCAGGAGGTTCGAATATTCGGACAACCTGTATCCGTTCTACAAGGCGGGGATTGCCTACGGCCTCCAGGGCAGGAAGGAGAAGAAGATAGACATGCTCTCCAACGTATTGGACGCCGATCCGTCGGCCGCTTATTATTCCGAAACAATGTACGAGCTCGGAAGGGCCTATGTTTCCGCCGGAGACGACGCTTCTGCGCAGAGCACCTTCCTCAAGCTCCGTTCCAACACGGATGACAAGTCCATAGCTGCGCGGTCCCTGATCGAGCTGGGCATGATCGCGCGCAACAACTCGGAATCCCAAAAGGCCCTGGGGTATTACAAGCAGGTGATTTCCGAGATGCCCGGCACCGAATATGCCCGGGACGCCCTCTCGGCCATCGAATCCATCTACCAGTCCGAGGGACGCATGGATGAGTATTTCGACTATGCCGACAAGGTAGGAGCCATCAAGGGCAAGACCGACAGCGAGAAGGAACAGATGTACTTCAATGCTGCCGAGCAGCTTTACCTGTCCGAGAACTGGAGCAAGGCCCTTCCTTCCCTCCAGAACTACCTCCAGAGATATCCTGAGGGCAGAAGTTCGGCCAAGGCTGCCTTCTATATCGCGGAATGCAACCGCAACCTCGGGAACAGGGAGCAGGCTTGCGACTGGTACCGCAAGGCCATCGCCGAAGGAGGTTCCTTCGTGGAGACGGCATTGCTCAACTATTCCGACCTCTCCTACGGCATGGAGCGCTTCAAGGATGCGTTCAACGGTTATTCCGACCTCGGCGATGTAGCCAGTTCGGATTCCGGAAGGCACGCAGCAAGGCTCGGCATGATGCGTTCCGCCTACAAGGACGGTGATTTCCCGGCTGCGATCTCGAACGCAGACAAGGCTACCTCGGATGCTGGGTGCACCGCGGCCGAGAAGAGGGAAGCCGATTATGTCAAGGCCAAGTCCTACCTGTCGATGAACGACCGTGACGGAGCCTTTGCGTTATTCGGAGGACTCAGTGCTTATCCATCGACTCCGGAGGGTGCTGAAGCCACTTACATGATCATCCAGGACGCATACGACAAGGGTGAATACGGCGCCGTCGAAAAGAAGGTATTCGCATTCTCCGAGAAGGCAGGAGGCCAGGACTACTGGCTTGCGAAGGCTTTCATAACCCTCGGCGACTCTTATGCCGAACAGGAGAACTACAAGCAGGCCAAGGCCACCTTCGAGAGTATCTTGAACGGCTATACTCCTGCCGAGGGAACTGCGGACGACGTCCTTGACAACGTCAGGATGAGACTTGCGAAACTTACGAACTTGATGAAGCAGTAAAGGATATGAGAAAGATACATATAGCGGTTGCCGCATTGCTGGTCTGCACCGCATCGCTGGCACAGAACATCAACCCTACCGTGGAGGTGACCAACACCTACCAGGGCGATCCTTCCGACGTGCTCAAGCCGGTCCAGAAGATGAACGTGCCTGATTCGCTCCTCCGTTTCGACATGGACTTCGACTACACTGTCTTCGAGAAGCCTTACCAGGGAGCATACAAGTTCAAGCCTTACCAGCTGAACATGAGGCCGGACAAGGACGCCTACAGGGGCCGGAGCATATACCTCAAGACCGGGGCGGGATATTCCTTGCATCCGCAGCTGGAATTCGTTTTCAGCCCGGAGCAGAGGGGACCGTTCCAGATGAGCGTCTATGCGATGCACAAGTCCTATTTCGGGAAATACAATACCTTCGACTTGTCTCAAGAGAATGATTATTGGAGGTATGATTCAACCCTGGATCCTTTCAAGGGATATGATGCCCTGACGACCGCCGGTTTCGAGGGCCGTTACAACTGGGAAAAGACCATCGCGTCATTCAGGGTGGGATACTATGGGTTGATGACCAAGGATAACCGTTCCAAGCGGATGTACAATGGATTCGACTTCAATGCCAGGGTGCGTTCAAACAATTCGGATGCGTCTCATTTCCATTATGATATGTCCCTGGACGGACGCATTGGAAATGACAGGCTGGACTATGCTGACACCTATTGGATCATGCCGGGTAATTACTTAAGTGATGTCCTTCCGGTTTTCCTGCCATCGGGAAAGAGCGATATCCGTGAAGGATGGTTCAGGCTCAAGGGCGAATTCGGACCTCAGCTCGACTATTTCCATCGCATCCTTTTAGGCCTTGAGGCTGAGACTGCTTCTTACGGCGGGGACCTTTTCGACGGAAATGCCGGCCGTATCGCGTTGATTCCGAAATACGAGTTTGAGACCGGAAGGTGGGATCTCAGTCTGGGGCTCAGGATAGAGATGCTGAGTCACAGCGGCCAAAGTGACACGACGGCTTTCAGGCCGATGCACAACAAGAAAGGCAGGACCCTGTATCCTGAAATCCGGATCGGCTTCACCGCCTCGGACAATGTACTTCTTTATGCCAACCTGACTGGCGGTTCGTCAATCAATGCGTATTGCCAGCAGCTATCATACAACCATCATTTCAACCCGCTGTATTCCATTGAAGGGACTCTGATGGACAATTCCATCGAGAGATACAACCTTCAGGCAGGAGTGAAGGGAAATCTCGGATCCAAGCTGCAGTTTGATATAAACGGAGGAGTCTCCGGAGTTGAGAACGGCCTTTGTGACGATTCCGGATCTCTGAGTGCATTTCCTCTGGCAAGCTATCAAGATTACAGCCTTATATATGCGAACGTGCTCCTTGGCTTGAAAGCAGGCAACTTTGATTTCGATGCCTCTGCCAGGGTCCGCAAGCAGGAATTTGTAGGTGAGCGAACGAGTATACAGTATTGTTCTCTGACACCGTTCAAGCTTCCTCTGTTCTCCGGTAACTTCCGTGCGGTATATCATTTCGGGCAAAGGCTGTATGCAGGTGCGGTAGTGGAAGTTACTTCCAGGAGGGAACGTACTATGCGGTTCAATATTTCTGAGACTCCAAATTATGGCACTTATGGAGGAATACCTGTGTATCAAATCGGAGAAGATCCTGTCACCGCAGTTGTCCCTGGATACGTCGATCTCGGCCTCCTGGCAGGCTGGCAGCTGAACCGCAGGCTGGGCTTCTGGGCCGAGGCAGGAAACCTTCTTTGCGACAACGTCCAGAGGAATCTTTTCTATGCTGAAAAAGACCTGTGGATCACGGCTGGGATCACCCTGAATTTGTAGATTTTTTCGTATATTTGTCTGTTTTAAGGAATGCCCTCCGGAACGGGCGATTTTGACTAGGCATATGATTGAAAACGAAGAGATGAAGAAGGCGGAAGAGCAGTATTCCGCGAGTAGCATTCAGGTGCTGGAAGGCCTTGAGGCAGTGAGGAAAAGACCGTCGATGTACATCGGAGACGTAGGAGAGCGGGGCTTGCACCATCTTGTATATGAGGTAGTTGACAACGGTATCGACGAGGCTATGGCCGGTTTCTGCAACGAGATCGGCGTGACCATACTTCCGGACAATTCCATCCGGGTGACCGATAACGGCCGTGGTATCCCTACCGGAATGCATCCGAAGGAGCACAGGTCCGCCCTCGAGGTCGTCATGACAGTACTCCACGCAGGAGGAAAGTTCAACAAGGACAGCTACAAGGTTTCCGGCGGTCTGCACGGAGTCGGTGTTTCCTGCGTGAACGCTCTCTCCGACAGTCTTGTCGCCGAGATCCACCGCGAGGGTCATATCCATGTCCAGAAATATTCCCAGGGCAAGCCGCTCGGACCGGTGGAGATCGTGGGTGATTGCGATGACACGGGAACTATCATCACCTTCCATCCGGACCCGACCATCTTCACCCAGACCATTGTTTACAAATACGATACACTCGCAGCCAGGATGCGCGAGCTGTCCTACCTCAACAAGGGCATCAGGATCACACTCGTGGATGAGAGGGAGATGGTGGACGAGTTCGAGATAGATGCCAACGGCGATTCCAAGGCCACCGGAAGGCAGACTTTCCGTCAGGATGAGTTCTTCTCCAGAGAGGGCTTGAAGGAGTTCATCGAATATCTCGACGCCGGTGCGACCCAGCTCATTCCGGAGCCGGTCTGCGTCCAGAACGACAAGGTGATCCCTATCGACATCGCCCTTTCGTACAACAACGGTTTCTCCGAGAAGATATATTCCTACGTCAACAACATCAACACAATAGAAGGCGGAACGCACCTTCAGGGCTTCAAGATGGGTCTTTCCCGTTCCCTGAAGAACTACGCCGAGAAGAACAACCTCTTCGCGAAGTTCAAGGGGGACCTTTCCCAGGAGGACTACCGCGAGGGTTTGACCGCGGTGATTTCGGTCAAGGTCGCTGAACCTCAGTTCGAAGGCCAGACCAAAACCAAGCTGGGCAATCCGGAGGCCACATCTGCGGTTTCCCAGGCTACTGCAGCCGCAATGGACCAGTATCTTGAGGAGCATCCGAAGGAGGGCAAGGTGATCATCGAAAAGATCATCCTCGCCGCTACCGCCCGCAACGCTGCCCGCAAGGCACGCGAGATGGTCCAACGCAAGACCGCCATGACCGGCGCCGGCATGCCGGGCAAGCTGGCGGACTGCTCCGAAAGGGATCCTGAGAAGTGCGAGCTCTTCCTCGTGGAGGGAGATTCCGCAGGCGGTACCGCAAAGCAGGGACGTGACAGGAGGTATCAGGCGATCCTTCCGTTGAGGGGAAAGATTCTCAATGTAGAGAAGGCCGCCGGCGACCGTGCATTCGACAGCGAAGAGATCCGCAACATCTACACCGCCCTTGGAGTCACCGTGGCGAAAGAGGATGAAGACGGGGTCAAGAGGATGGACCTCAGCCGCCTGCGCTACCACAAGGTGATCATCATGACCGATGCCGACGTGGACGGAAGCCACATCGCGTGTCTGATCCTGACATTCTTCTTCCGCTATATGTTCGACCTCATCAAGAACGGATACGTCTATCTGGCTACTCCGCCTCTCTACAAGGTCAGCAAGGGCAAGGAAGAGGTTTACTGCTGGACGGACGAACAGCGCTTCCAGGCCATAGACCGTCTTGGAAAGGGTTCGGAGAAGGGTATCAACACCCAGCGCTACAAAGGTCTCGGTGAGATGAGCGACCAGCAGCTGTGGGATACTACGATGGATCCGAACCAGAGACGTCTGCGCCAGATCACGATCGAGAATGCGGCCGAGGCCGAAAGGACTTTCTCGATGCTGATGGGTGACGACGTGCCGCCAAGAAGGCAGTTCATTGAAGAGAATGCACATTACGCAAACATCGACGCTTAATAACCATACTGATATGCTAGATATTTTCGACAGGATCGAGAGAGATTCCGGAGGCCCTATAGGCCAGTATTTCGAGCAAGGTTTCGGCTACTACATGTATCCTCGTCTCGAGGGTGAACTGGGACCGCATATGACATTCAACGGCATCCCGGTACTGAACTGGTCCCTGAACAACTACCTGGGACTGGCCAACCACCCTGAGGTCAGGAAGGCAGACGCACAGGCTGCGGCGGACTGGGGATTGGCTTACCCGATGGGCGCCAGGATGATGTCCGGCCACACCCGCTATCACGAGAAGCTGGAGCGGATATTCGCTGAATTCGAGAAGAAGGAAGATGCATTCCTCTACAATTTCGGCTATCAGGGCATCGTCTCCACCATCGACGCCCTCACCGCGCGTCACGATGTCATCGTATATGATGCCGAGTGCCATGCCTGCCTGCTGGACGGAATCCGCCTGCATATCGGAAGCAAGTACAAGTATCGCCACAACAACATGGCGGACTGCGAGAAAGTGCTCGCCAGGGCTTGCAAGGAAGCTGATGAGAACGGAGGCGGCGTGCTCCTGATCACCGAGGGCGTTTACGGTATGACCGGCGCACTGGGCAAACTGGACGAGATAGTCGCTCTTAAGAAGAAGTTCAATTTCAGGATATTGATCGACGACGCCCACGGATTCGGCCTCCTCGGGGAGCACGGACGGGGAACATCGGAGCATTTCGGCGTGATGGACGGTATCGACCTCTACATCGGAGCATTTGCGAAGAGCATGGCTTCCATCGGAGGTTTCGTAGCCGGACCGCACAAGATCATCAACTATCTCAGGGCCAACATGCGTTCGCAGATGTATGCCAAGTCCCTGCCGATGCCTCTGGTACTCGGTAACATCAAGAGGATGGAGATCATCGATTCTCCGGAGGGAGACGAGCTCCGCGCGAAATGCTGGAAGATCACCCACGCTATCCAGGACGGATTCAAGGCCGAAGGCTTCGACATCGGCGAAGCTGAAGCTTGCGTGACCCCTGTCCATATCAAGGGAGGAGTCGCCCAGGCTACCAAGATGGCGAAGGACCTGCGGGAGAATTACAAGATTTTCTGCTCGATGGTCATCTATCCGGTCATCCCTAAGGGAATGATCATATTCAGGATAGTTTCCACCGCCGCCCATTCGATGGAGGACGTCGAATACACTCTCAACGCATTCAAGGAGATCAAGAAGAAACTCGATGCCGGTCTCTATGACGGAGACGACATCGCTGCTATGACTGTAATGGAATAGATATGCGGTCAAGCTATTTCAAGGATAAGGTGGTAATCGTAACGGGAGCCAGCTCGGGTATCGGGTTGGCTTCTGCCCGCCTGTTCGGTTCCCTCGGAGCGAACGTGGTCATGGCGGCTCGTTCTTATGAAAAGCTGCTCGGACTGGCTCCGTCTGTATGCCCTGACGCCGCCAAGGTGCTGTGTGTCAAGGCTGACGTTACCAAGGATGAAGATTGCAAGAATCTCATCGCGCAGACAGTGGGACGGTTCGGCAGGATCGATATCCTTGTCAACAATGCCGGAATATCGATGCGTGCCATGTTCGCTGACCTTGACCTGAGCGTCATCCGTTCACTGATGGATGTCAACTTCTGGGGTACGGTCCAGTGTACGAAGGCCGCCCTTCCATATCTCCTGGAATCGAAAGGTCAGGTTGTCGGTGTCATCTCTGTGGCCGGCTTCTCGGCCCTGCCCGCCAGGACCGGATATTCGGCTTCCAAATATGCAGTCCGCGGTTTCCTGGACACGCTCCGGATCGAGCACCTGAAGGACGGCTTGAATGTCCTTGTGTTCGCTCCGGGTTACACTGATTCCAATGTCCGCAAGGCAGCCTTGACCGCCGACGGCAGCCCTCAGGGTGAAACTCCGCTCAATGAGGATAAACTCATGAGTGCCGAAGAATGCGCCGAGCACCTTGCCCGGAGTCTGGAGAAACGTAAGTCCCAGGTGGTGCTTACAGGTCTTGGAAAACTGACCGTGCTTGCCCATAACTTATTCCCGAGGCTGACTGATGCCTTGACTTACAAGTACATAGCCCGGGAGGCCGGAAGTCCTTTCAAATAGATCGTGCTATGAAGTTCCCTCGACTCACCATCAACTACCGGGTTTTCGTTCCGCTGGCCATAGTGTTTGCGATACTGACCGTCCTTTTCCCGAGGGCGGCCAAATTCAGTTATGACTACCGCAAGGGGTCCCCATGGCCTTACGAGACACTGATCGCCCAGTTCGACTTTCCGATCCTCAAGACCGATGAACAACTCAGGGAGGAAAGGAGCAAGAACAAGTCCGTTGCGATTCCTTATTACAGGTATCGCCAGGAGGTGGTTGACAACACCAAGAAGGGACTGGACGAGGTCGATCTGGGACGGTATTCCCAGTTGCGGCCGCAGATCGTGTCCTCCATGGACGGGATCTATTCCAGCGGAGTGGTTTCCGACGAGGGAGTGAAACTGGACAAGGGCGAGGACCCTGCCAACGCGGTCCTTTACATCCATCGTGAGAAGAGGGTTTCCAAGCGTCCGGTCTCGGAAGTGTTCAAGGAGTCCGAGGCCAAGGCCAAGCTCCTTGCTGATGTGTCCAAGAAGTACCCTTCCGTCAACGTGGACTCCGTCTTCCGTTCGACGGGTATATACGACCTGGTCAATCCCAACCTGGATTATGATTCCAGGACCACCGACCTGGTAAATTCGGAATCATCGGCGCAGATATCCACCACGCAGGGTTTCGTCAGCGCCGGACAGTTGATAGTCTCCGAAGGCGAGATAGTCACGTCCGAAGTGGCGCAGATGCTGGATTCCTACAAAGTCGAATATGAGAGCAGCATGGGCTACGGAGGTCCGAGGATCCTTTACTGGCTCGGCAACGCCACCATCGCCCTCGTGCTTACTGTACTGTTGTACCTGCTGACATATTTCCTGAACAAGAGGATATTCAAGGAGAGCAACAGGTTCTGGTACCTGCTCCTCGTTTTCCTGATCACTACTGTCGCCACCCTGGTGGTAAACAAGTTCGCACCGAAGTTCCTCTACATGGTGCCATTCACCCTTACGGCGCTGTTCCTGGAGGCGTTCTTCAAGAACAAGATGAACCTTCCGATGTGCATCATGTCCCTGATGCCGTTGCTGATATTCTCCAACAACGGAGTGGTGCTTTTCGTGATGTTCACCGTTGCCTGCGTGGTGGCGGTATTCGCATTCAAGTATTTCAACAGGGGATGGCAGCAGTTCATAACCGCAGCCATCGTATTCGTCAGCCTGGTGGTCACCTATTTCGGATTCAGGCTGATCGGGATGGTCAACGACGATCCGTACCAGGCCGTCCTTTTCATGTTCGTGGGATCCATGCTTACCGTGGCTGGATATCCGCTGATATATCTTTTCGAGAAGATGTTCAACCTGGTGTCCGATTCGCGCCTGAGGGAACT
>ONPI01000101.1 GCA_900319685.1 uncultured Bacteroidales bacterium | reverse complement strand
GCCTTCTTCCGCTTCAAAGGAAGGATCGTACGTTATCGTATATACTGGCTTGGCGGATGCTGGACAAACCGCAGAAAGCATCAGCAGGACTGACAGGAGTGCTGTCAGATGGATAATCACTCTATTCATGGTATTCCTTGTTATTATCTTTCAAACCGGGCCGTCATGGCTGCTGCCTTGGCGGCCGCCTCGGCAAAGTCAGCGCCGCTCGAGGCGTATAGCACTCCCCTGGAAGAATTGATCAGGAGGCCGCCATTGGAATTGGCTCCGTTCGCGATGACCTCTTCAGCACTGCCTCCCTGGGCTCCCACTCCCGGGACGAGGAAGAAGTTGTCCGGGCAGAAACTCCTGATTTCCTTGAGTTTATCTGCCTTTGTCGCTCCTACCACAAACATCATGTTGTCCGGGTTCGAAATCTTCATGCAATTCTCGATGACGACCTGATAGAGAGGTTTACCGTCTTTGACGGAGAGTTGGAAATCAGCCGAAGAGGGGTTGGATGAGAGAGCTACGACAATGGCAAACTTACCGGGATATTCCAGGAATGGGGCAACCGTTTCACTTCCCATATACGGGGACAGGGTCACGGCGTCGAAGTCGAACGTTTCGAAGAAGGTGCCGGCATACATCCTGGCGGTGTTCCCGATGTCTCCGCGCTTGGCATCCGCGATCAGGAACTGGTCCGGATAATTGGTTCTCAGGTATTCCACCGTCTTGTCGAGGACCCGCAGTCCGTCCGGACCGAGACTCTCGTAGAAAGCAAGATTGGGCTTGTAAGCGACACAGTAAGGCTGGGTGGCGTCGATAATCCGCTTGTTGAATTCGAGGACGGCTTCCGGGGCCGTCCTGCCCTGCCTCACGCACTCCGGGATCTTCCTCACATCAGTATCCAGCCCGACGCAGAGCATCGTGCCTTTGTGAAGGATCCGGGAATACAGGAGCTCACTAGTCATAATATTCGTAGAACTTTTCAATGCTCTCCATGCCGGCGAAGAACTGCTTCAGCAGATAACTCTCGTTCGGCGAGTGGATAGTGTCCCTTTCGAGGCCGAAGCCCATCAGGAGAGGATCCACGTGGAGGATCTTCTGCATCTGTGCAAGCACTGCGATACTGCCGCCCCCGCGGCTCGGAACCGGCTGAATACCATATACTTCCTCCATCGCCCTTGAGGCCGCCTGGAAGGCAGGAGACGAAATAGGGATGAGGAAACCTTCGCCTCCTTCACAAGGCTTCACCTCGATCTTGCAGTATTTAGGTGCGATCTTTTCGAGATGCTTCTTGAAGAGCCTGGTAATCTTGGCGCTGTCCTGGTTCGGAACGAGGCGCATCGATATCTTGGCGTGGGCGACGGAAGGCAATACTGTCTTGGCTCCCTCTCCGATGTAGCCGCCCCATATTCCGCAGACATCCAGGCAAGGCCTGATTCCTATACGCTCCAGAGGCTTGTAGCCTTTCTCGCCACGGAGAGCCTTGACTCCGACGGAGTCCATGAACTCCTTGAGTTCGAACGGTGCCCTGGCAAGCTGTGCCCTGTCCTTGCGCGAAAGCTCGACGACATCGTCATAGAAACCTGGAATGGTCACCCTGCCGTCCTTGTCGATGAGACCGGATATTATGTCGCAGAGGGTCTGGATCGGATTGGCAACAGTGCCGCCGTAATGGCCTGAGTGCAGATCCTTGTCAGGTCCTGTGAGTGTGACTTCAAGATAAGCCATTCCACGCATACCGCAGTTGATGGAAGGGACCTTCTCCGAAATCATCGTGGTGTCGGAGACCAGGATCACATCGGACTTCAGCAAGGATTTATGCTCGCGGACCCACTGCGGAAGGGACGGGCTGCCGATTTCTTCTTCTCCTTCGAAGACGAACTTCACGTTATGCCTGAGCTTTCCGGTACGGACAAGATATTCGAAAGCCTTGATATGCATGAAAAGCTGCCCCTTGTCATCGTTGGCTCCGCGGGCGAATATCGCCTCGCGCCCGGTAGCGTCCTTCTTGATGACCGGCTCGAAAGGATCCGTATCCCATTTCTCGAGCGGCTCCGGTGGCTGCACGTCATAGTGCCCGTAAACGAGCACTGTGGAAAGCTTCGGGTCTACGGTCTTCCTGGCGAAAACCACGGGGTTGCCTTCGCTCGGATAGACCTCGGCCTCATCGGCTCCGGCCTCCATGAGCAGGACGGCAAGCCTTTCGGCACAGCGGCGCATATCTTCCTTGTGTTCCTTCTTCGCACTTATCGAAGGAATCCTCAGGAGCGAGAACAGCTCCTCGTAGAAACGTTCCTTGTTCTCTTGGATGTATCTTTTCATGTCCGGATGTTGTTTTCAAGCTTCTTGCGCGCATATTCGAGCGTAACCGTGAAGGTTTTCTTCCCGGAAGAAGGCGCATCGAACATCGCATCATCGAATATCTGCTCGCAGATCGAACGTAGACCGCGTGCACCAAGTTTGTTGGTGATGGCCGTGTCCACGATGAGTTCCTTGACCCCTTCTGCGATCTTCAAATTAATACCGTCCATCTCGAAAAGCTTCTTGTACTGCTTCAGGATGGCGTTTTTAGGCTCCGTGAGGATCCTCAGCAGGGCATCTTTGTCAAGGGCGTCAAGGTAAGTGACGACCGGAAGACGACCTATGATCTCAGGGATCAGTCCATACGCGCGAAGGTCCTGGGCATCAACGTATTTCAGGAGGTTGGCCTTGTCGATCTTCTGCTTCTTGGATGCACCGAAACCGATAACCTGGGTATTCAGCCTCTGGGCGATATGCCTTTCGATCCCTTCGAAAGCTCCGCCGCAGATGAACAGGATGTTCTGGGTGTCAACGTGGATGAACTCCTGCTCCGGATGCTTGCGGCCTCCCTTCGGCGGCACGTTTATCACGTTGCCTTCCAGGAGCTTGAGCATGGCCTGCTGGACGCCTTCACCCGATACGTCACGGGTTATTGAAGGGTTGTCTCCCTTGCGTGCGATCTTGTCCAGTTCATCTATGAATACGATTCCCCTCTCAGCCTTGGCGACATCGAAATCCGCCTCCTGGAGGAGACGGGTAAGCAGACTCTCCACATCCTCTCCGACATACCCGGCCTCGGTCAGGACGGTCGCGTCCACGATGGTAAACGGGACATCCAGCATCTTAGCTATGGTCTTGGCCAGCAGGGTCTTGCCTGTACCCGTAGGCCCGACGAGCAGGATATTGGATTTCTCCAGTTCAACCTCGTCGTCGATCCCGTCGACGAGATTGTGGTTGATGCGCTTGTAATGGTTGTAGACGGCAACCGAAAGCATCCTCTTTGCCCGGTCCTGACCGATTACGTACTGGTCCAGGAATGCCTTGATCTCAGCAGGAGTCTTCAGGTTCTCCAGTCTCTCCGGACCCCCTGCAGCCGACTGTGGCTCAACGGTATCCTTCAGATAATCATGGGCGAGCTGGACGCAGTCGCTGCAGATGAAACCCTCGATCCCCTGCAGGAGGAAAGGAACTTCATCCTCCGACCTCCCGCAGAACATGCAGTGATGCTTCGGTGTCTTCTCCTTCTGGGACATTACTTCTTTTTCTTCGACAGGATTTCGTCCACCATTCCATATTCCAGAGCCTCGGAAGCCGTCATCCAGTAATCCCTGTCGGCATCTGCGAACACCTTCTCGTAAGGCTGTCCCGAATGCTCGGAAATGATGTCATAGAGTTCCTTGCGGGTCTTCTCGATCTCTTTCGCGGCAATCATTATGTCAGAAGCCTGGCCCTGGGCACCGCCCAGAGGCTGATGGATGAGGACCTTGGAATGAGGCAGGCAGGAGCGCTTGCCCTTGGCTCCGGCGCAGAGCAGCACGGAACCCATCGACGCTGCCATGCCCGTGCAGATGGTAGCCACGTCAGGCTCGACGAGCTGCATCGTGTCGTAGATGGCGAGGCCTGAAGTCACCTGACCTCCCGGAGTGTTGATATACAGGGATATATCAGCACCTGGATCGGTGGATGCGAGGAAGAGCAGCTGGGCCTGGATGATATTCGCGACATCGTCGTCGATCGGGACTCCGAGGAATATGATCCTGTCCATCATGAGGCGGCTGAAGACGTCCATCGACGCAACGTTCAGCTTCCTTTCCTCGATGATCGTAGGGTTGATGTAGGCATCGAGCGCCCTCTCATACCTGTCGAGGGTCAGGGAACTGAGTCTCCTTTCCCCGGCGGCGTATTTCTTGAACTCCTTGTCCATATTACTTCAATTCGCGGAACTTCTCCTCGGTGATTTTCTTATTCGTAAAAGACATCTTCTCCTTCACCGCGGCCAGGACCTTCTCGTTCTCCACATTCTCTTCGAGATTACGGATCTGACGCTCGTCCTTCAGCATCTCCATCGCGGCATCGGTAAGGATCTGCTCAGGGACGTTGCCCATTCCGTACATGGCGTACTGGTAGGCTGCATATGCCTTGGCGGCCTCGACCATATCCTTGTCCTCGATCTTGAGGTCGAACTTCTTCATCAGATAGCCGCGCACGAGCTGCCAGCGGAAGTCCTCCAGGAATGCATCGAATTCCTTATCGACATCCTCCTTGCTGAACTTTTCCTTGTTGTTCTCATAGAGCCACCTCTTCAGGAATGCTTCCGGAACCTTCACGTCAGCCTTTCCTACGAGGTACTTGCGGATGTCCTGTGAGAGCCTGTAGTCGGTTTCCTGGCGATAGTTGGCCTCGAGCCTTTCGGCGATCTTGGCATCGAACCCCTCGGCATCCTTGACGACATCCTTGCCGAAAACCTTGTCATAGGTCTCCTGGTTCTCTTCTGCAGGAACGAAGGTCTTGACATTCACGATGGTAACCTTCCACTTCGAAGCCAACCCGGCAAGCTCGTCCTTCTTCATCTTGAGCATAGAAGCCCTGTCCGTCTCGTTGGTGAAAGCCTTTGTGACATCCACGTCGAACTTGTCGCCGACTTTCGCTCCGACGAATTTCTTCTTCGCGGTACCCTCAACCTTGTTGACCTGGACATAGACACCTTCGGCCTTGCGCTCGCCCTGCTCGAAGTCCACGATGACATAATCATCCTCGCCTGCAGCCTCTGCCTCCTGGAGTTCGCCGTACTGGCGGAGGAGGTTCTCCTTCATGTCAGCCTTGGCCTTGTCAGTCACTTCGATCTTGTAACGGGCAACCTTGTCTTCCTTGCCGACCTCGAGATCGATATCCGGGGCAAGCCCCATGTCGAACTTGAATTCGAAATCGTTGCCGTCCACCCACTCGTTCTCCTTCTGGGACTCGCTAGGAAGCGGTTCGCCGAGGATGTGGAGGTCATTATCCTTGATGAAGCTGTCCAGCTGGTCGGAAAGGATTCCGTTGATAGCCTCGTAAAGGGCCTGGTCGCCATAGATCTTCTTCACCATCTGAGGAGGCACCATTCCCTTGCGGAAACCTTTGAAATCTGCGTTCCTCCTGTAAGCGGCAAGCCTTTTCCTTACCTGCTCGGCATAATCCTCAGCCTTGAGGGCGATGGTTAGTTCGATGTTCAGGTCATCAATCTGATTCTTGATTACTTCCATAATTTGTATTTTTTGAATAATTATTTCTGCCTGTTAGGGTAAACTATCCTTTCATGGTAAACCTGTGAAAGGTAGTTCTTGAGGACTCCCTTCACGATGTTCAGCTGCCGGATGGTGATGTCGGCCTTGTCGAACTGGCCGATGTTCATCTTACCTGCGACGATATTCTCCACAAATGCGTCGAAGGCCTCCGGAGTCGCATCCTTCAAGGTCCTGGAAGCCGCCTCCAGACTGTCGCAGATCATAAGGATGACCTGCTCCTTGGTCTTCGGCTCACCTCCCTTGTAGAAGAAGCAGTCCGCATCCCGCGGATCTCCTCCCGCATTGAGATATTTGTTATAGAAATATCCTGTATTGGAAGTCCCGTGATGTGTCCTGATGAAATCCTTGACAACATCCGGAAGCTTATGTTTCTCAGCCAGTTCCAGTCCGTCGGAAACGTGCTTGATAATAGCCGTGGCACTCTCCTGCACAGACAGGCCCTCGTGATAACGGGCACCTCCCGGAGACATGCTTTCATTCTCTATGAAGCAGAGCGGATTCACCATCTTTCCGATGTCGTGGTATAGTGCGCCGGCACGGACAAGTAAAGCGTTCGCATCAATCGCCCTGGCAGCTGCGTCGCACATGTTCATGACCTGCAAGGAGTGCTGGAATGTACCCGGAGCCTTATGCTCGAGATCCCTCAGGAGCTGGTTGTTGGTGTCACAGAGTTCCCTCAGGCGCGAATCGGACACCAGGTTGAACATCTTCTCGAAAAGATATATCAGCGGATATCCAGCCACGGTAAGCATGGATCCCACGAACATG
>ONPI01000082.1 GCA_900319685.1 uncultured Bacteroidales bacterium | reverse complement strand
GTGGATCCGATTGCGATAGGAAGTTCCATCTTGGTCTGCGCCTTGCGGAAAGCCTCGTCGTTCAGGACCGCACGCATCGGAACGATGGAAGGATGGTCGTTCGCAACCTCGATTCCGACAGAGTCGGTCAGGGTCACGACACGGACACCCTTTGCGTGGAGATACATTCCGATATCGTCCTGCAGGCGCTTTATCTCAGCTATCTTGACACCGGGTGCCGGGTTGACCTTGTACAGAGTCACGGTCGGACCCACCACGGCGGTGACATCATTGATCTGGATCTTGTAGTTCTCCAGAGTAGCGCGAATCTTCTCGTTGTTCCTCTGGAGTTCTTCGTCGGACACTTCGTAACGGCCTCCGGAATGCTCTTCCAGCAGTTCAAGGGACGGAATCTCATATCTAGGAAGCTCGTCGCGGACATTGATCCGTTCAAGTTCGTGGGTCACCTCCGTCTTGAGATCCTCACCCTTGATCACCTCCAGCTGGCTGGCACCGCCAACGGTAACCGGATCAGGCTTCGGTACCGGTTGAGGCCTCGGGGCAGGCTGAGGTGCCGGTTGCGGCGCAGGTTGCGGTCCAGGAACAGGCCGCGGCGCCGGCTGAGGCTTCGTTACCGGCTGCGGGGCCGGCTCCGTGCGCAGCGTCTGGCGGACAGGCTGCGGGGCAGGTGCTGCCTCCTCCGCCTGGCTTTCATCTACCAGGTCCTCCATCTTCCTGCCGAGCTGATTGAACCAGAGCGTGAACCGCTTGCTGGCCAGGAAAAGCCACAGGATGACCAACGCTATCAGGATGAAGGCTGTCAGGAAGCCGCCGAAAAGGTTCCGGCTCCAGCTCACGACCGACTCGCCGCATTCTCCTCCCAGACCGCCTCCGAAGAGGTTTCCCAGACCGAAGAGGCCGGATATGTAGGCCAGGATGAATGAAAGCAGGAGGCCTCCCGAAAGTGTCAGCAGAAGGGTCTTCGGCATCGAATAATGCCACCTTCCGAGCAGCAGCCGCACCGAAATGGCGAAGAGCGCGATAATCAGTACGAGGCTGCCGAGTCCGAACCATTCACGTACAAGGAGGTTGGCCCAACGGAATCCCAGTTTCCCAGCGATGTTGCTGGCATCTGCAGATGTCTCCGCAATCCGGGAGGTGAGGAGGCTCTGGTCCGCTTTCCATGTAAAGAAATACGATACGGTGGAACAGAGCGTGAAGAGGGTGAACAAGGCTATTACCAGACCGGTAGCCTTGACCAGCCTGGACTTGTCGTCCTCATCCATATTCTTCCAGAACTTGAACATTATTTCCTGTTCTTCCTGTTGTTTTTCTTGCCGTTCTTGCGGTTCTGGCCCATATTCAGGTTAAGGCCAGGACGGTTGAAATTGCCCGAGTCGAAAGAGATCTTCGTAAGTTCCAGTCCCTCAGGGACTTTTATACGATAGTCCGACAATTTCTCGATGTCGTTGAATATAGTCTCGTCGGCGACGCTGTCCTTGTTCCAGATGAGGTACTGCTGCCTCATGTAGATGGCGAGGGAGCGGATCATCGCCGTCTTCACTTCACCGTCAGGTTCGCCCGCGATCAGGTCGATTATGCTTTCGATGTTGCGTCCGTAATGGTTCGCGCGGACAGGGGACTTGTCGATAGGAATTACCATCGGACGTGCAGCCTTGGCTTCCGGAAGCGGTGCCGGGAACGGAGCGTCGATGTCCAGGTCGTAGCCTGCGATCATGTAAAGGTGGTCCCAGAGTTTATGCTCGTAGTTCTCCTGGCTGTGTACCTGCGGGTTGAGCAGTTCCATGGTCTTCACCACCGCCCTGGCTTGTTCGCTGCGTTTCGCCTTGTCAGGAATCTCCTTGAGTTGCTCGACCATACGCAGGACGTTCCTGCCATATTCGGGCATCTGAAGTTTCTCCCTTTCCGTGTTATAGTAGAGCTTGATTGAATTATCGTTAGCTTCCATATATTCCTTATTTAGAGTATAATCATGCAAATATACAAAATTATTCGACCAAGTCCGAATTGACATACCATATCGCGGTACGGACGTCGTTCCAGCCCATCCTGCGGTAAATCGAGGCATATCTGCCGACCTGCCTGGCGTAACGGGGATCCCTTTCGCCGAACTTGTAATCCACCACGGTCACGGACCCGTCACGGACGATCACTCGGTCCGGACGCCATTCCCTGCCGTCGGTGTCGATGAGGGAGACTTCATTGAATATGCCTTCACCGTCGGCCGGGAACCATTCCGGATGCGAGGCTATCCTGGAGGCAAGGAATCTCACAAGTTCCTCTTCCTGGGAAGGTTCCACTTCGCCGTCCAATACCGCCTTGCGCACGGAAGACGGCAGGTCGGACGGTACGACGACGCGGGAGAGGATGTCGTGCATCACTGTACCGTTGTGCCTGGCTTCCAATCTGGCGGCGCCCTCTTCGGTGAAGAAATCCACCGATTCAGCAGTGAACTTCAGCCTTCCCCTTTCGCGGACATCGGTGTCTTCCGGTCCCGGCTCTGGATTGAGCGGGAAGGACGGGTAGCCCGGCTCCAGTTTCCCGATATCTTCCACCTTGCGGCCCATGGAACAGAAGTCATAAAGTTCTCCCCTGGTGTATATGACCGACTCATCCTCCGTTACTTCCCTCTCGAAGTCTTCGCTCTCGTCGAGGAAGGATAGCAATATTCCTGAAAGGCTCTTGTCCGGTTTGCACCCGATCTCGGAGATTATGGTCATCCCCTTGGAAGCCCTTGTCAAGGCCACATAGTAGGTGTTGATATTGTCGATGTACTGGAGGAGGAGATCCCTCTTGTAGTCCTCTTCGAACAGCGTTCCTGAGCTCTTTGACGACAGCTGTACGTCGAATGCGGCTTTCCCGGCGCCCTCGACAGGAGTTCCTTCAAGGTCCGGCACGGTCCAGACGTGGCCGCTGCGGAAAAGCTCCACCTTCTCCGAGAACGGGAATATCACATAAGGGAATTCGAGTCCCTTGGACTTGTGGATGGTCATGACCCTCACCGAGTTCACGTCGGACGGGGAGCTGACCTTCGGATCGGCTGCTTCCCAAGCCTTGAGGAACTCGTCGAGGGAGTTGCCGTTCACGTTGACGAAGTCCAGTACATAGTCCATGAAGGACTGGATGTAGAGGGTCTCGTCGGCAAAACTCTCTTCCGTTTCGGAGAGAAGCCTGACCAGGCGTTCACACAGGTCGGTCAAGGAGTGATAGGCGGTCTGCCCTATGTCCAGTCCTTCCCGGGCAGCCAGGTATGAACCGATCGTGTCTTCCGGGTTCCTTACCGATGAGAGCAGGGAGACCAGCTTCCGGACGACCGGGGATGCCTTGATCCTCAGGGAATCGTCGGATATCACGTCGTAACCCTTTTCCATGAGGAAAGCAGCCACTTCGGAGCCTGCATTGTTGTCCCGCACGAGGACGGTGATGTCTCCCGGAAGGGCTCCTGCCGCGAGTACTTTTTCCACGGTCGCAAGAACGTAGTCAAGTTCCTCGTCAGGGAGGCAGAATATGGCTTCTACGCTGCCCTGAGCGGCTTCCTTGCTCCTGACCAGCTGCTTCTCGAACCCATCCGCGCCTTTTCCGTAGATCGACGAGATCGTAATTCCGGTATTCTCGCCGTACAGGCCGTCCAGGTAGGTGGCTGCATATTCGAAGAAACCGTTGTTGAATTCCACTATGTTGGAAAGGCTCCTCCAGTTTTCCTGAAGGCTGCCCTGGGCGCTTTCAGGGAAATCCTGTGCGACTTCCCTCGCCATGAGGTTCCAGTCCGAGCCTCTCCAGCGGTAGATGCTCTGCTTGACATCTCCTACCAGGAGATTCTCGAAGCCCTGGGAGTCGCTGTTGGCAATCAGGGGCTTGAAGTTCTCCCACTGCACGCGGGAGGTATCCTGGAACTCGTCCAGGAGGAAATGCTCGAAGCGTACGCCCAGTTTCTCGTAGATGAACGGGGCGTCGGATCCATCGATTATGTCCTTGAGTATGATGTTGGAGTCGTCCAGGCTGAGGACGTTCTTCTCCTTCATAAGGTCCCGGAACTCGCGGGACAGGTCGGAAGCTATGCCCAGGTCGTTGATCTGCCCAAGTAGTATCCGGGCGGTCTCATAGAGGCGTTTCCCGCTGTCATAAACTTTCACCAGCTTCTCCACGGGTGGCATCAGATCCTCTTCCAGCCCGGCGTATTTAGCCTGGTCCGCCTTCTTGAACCATGTCCCGAAATCCGAACATTTATTCCGGAAAGAAGGTGTCATCTCCGGGATTTCGGACCGGCCGTCCATAACTGCTATCTTGGAAAGCATACTTTCCATGAAGCCGCGAGAAGTAATACCGGGCGAAATGCCGCAACGGGCGAAGGCATCCTGCACCGCGCCGGCTACTTCCTTGAGTTTCGAAGAGAAGGAGGCGTTGAAGCCCCTCAGGATGGCCTTCATCTTCGCAAGGTTCTCCTTTGAATATGCCTTCACCTCGTCTATCCCGTGCTGCTCGACCACCGTCCGGTGCTGGTCCGACTTAAGGCGGACCGCCATTTCCTGGAGGCCTTTGCCCAGATTGAACTTGCCGCCCTGCTCCAGTTGCTCCAGCATGCTGTTGCTGAGCCAGTTGAGCAGTTGGGTATTATCCTCGGTCAAGGAGTCCAGGATCCTGTCCACGCTCTCTTTCACTAGGGAATCCTTGTCCAGTTCAACCTGATATGAGGCGAACTGGCCGATCTCCCGTGAGAATGCCTTCAGGGTCTGCTGGAAGAACCGGTCTATGGTGCTTACCGCGAATGCGCCGTAGTCGTGGAGGATGTTGACGAGGACTTCCCTGGCCTTCTCCTTGAGTTCAATTGAAGAAGGGAACAATTCCGGAACGAATGCGGGGTTGTACGGGGATGAGTCCGGCTCCCTGGACAGCGTGTAAAGCTCCTTCAATATCCTGCTTTTCATCTCGTCCGTAGCCTTGTTGGTGAAGGTTACGGCAAGTATGTGGCGATAGGCCCGGGGATCTTCGTTCCCGAGTAGGAGGCGGATGTATGTTTCCGCCAGTTTATATGTCTTGCCTGAGCCTGCAGATGCTTTCAGTATCCTGACCATATCCTTTCCCTCCTATCTTCCGCAAATCATCTTGAAATCACAGTAGGAACAGGTCCCGAGGTCGGATGTCCGCCTCCAAGGTATCTCTGTATCAGCCATTTCCGCGAGCAGGCCGTGGAGTCTCCCTTCCACTTCCGCATTGAATTCAGCGGACACCGGGACGTTCCTGACCCCTTCGGTGAAGAATCGGGAAGGCTGGTAGATGGAGTTCACCAAGGTCATCCCTTCCGCCTCCTCCGAGCCGCCTGCGAGTATGTCGTAAAGGAACAGCTGGAACGCGACCTTCGGCCGCTTGGAATTGTCGTTCCCGAACAGCGCCTCGGCCAGCGCGGCTGCCTTGGCATCGGTTATCTCCACCTCCTTGTCTTCCACCTTTCCGGTCTTGTAGTCCACGATCCTCAATTCTCCCGGAAGGAAACTGTCCATGCGGTCGATGAAGCCGATGAACTTGAATCCGTCTAACTCCATCGTAAACTTCTTCTCGAGGCCGATTATCCGGAACGAATCCATACCGAGCCTGTCCAGGAGTTCCCGGTCCCTCTGCAGGGTCTTGAGCACGTACTGGACGATGACCCTTTCTGTTACCAGGTCCCTTCCGGTGACCTCCAGTGTATTGAGTTTAGAAAGGATCAGGCTCCTGACACGGCTCCGGATGTTCTCCTTGCGCTTCATCCAGGAGTCAATATATTCCCTGGTAATCACTTTCAGGGCTCCCGGGAAGGCAGCGTTCCTGTCCCTGTCGCTCATGTCGTAGGACGGGTCCATCGCTCCCTCGCCCATGTAGAGGGCCTGCATCGTGTAATGATACACGTCACCTATCATTCCGGCGTCCAGATCCTCAGCCACGGTAGTCTCTTCCTTGAGACGGACGATCTTCGAGAAATAGAACATGGCCGGACAGTCGAGATAGGACTTCAGGGCAGATGCCGAAAGGGTGGTGTCCTTCAGAATTACGACATCTTCCTCAGTCTTGGGAATATCGGTACTGTCCTGGCGGACCTTCGCCTCGGACTTGACGAAACACCTTTCCAGATCGAGGTCGTAATGATATTCCAGCTGCTTGATGTAGCGGCTTTCTTCGCCGCTCTTCAAGCCTTCGGTCCTGGAGTCATAGACGAGCGTCACCGTCTCGGCCCGCTGGATCATCCTGTAGAAGTAATATGCCCAGATGGCATCCTGGTATTCGTAGGTAGGGAGGCCGAAGCCTTTCCGCAGCTCAGGCGGGATGAAAGACGAACTCACGCTCCGGCGCGGGAATACGCCTTCATTGCATGAGAGGATTATCAAGTGCTTGAAATCCAGCGCCCTGGTCTCAAGTGGCCCCATGATCTGGAGGCCTCGCAGCGGTTCCCCGTTGAAAGGCACCGAAACCGGCCCGAGCAGCTGGCCCACGAGCCTGGCGTAGGTCGCCGGAAGGACCTCCAGCTCCTTGGCTTCCAGCTGGTTGATGGCATTGTGCGCTTTCCTTGCGAATTCCAGCTCGAGGGCGGCCTCGGGATCTTTCGCCATGTATGAGGCGATGCCGGTGATCAACGCTTTCTGGTAAACCGCGAATCCACCGATCTGACCTGGAGAGGTGGATTTCGGATCCTTGACCACAGGCTGGAATATCAGGTCGAAGAGAGGATGCCCGTTCAACTCTTCCTTAGGGATATAATACTTCGCTCCTGCCTTGACCCGGGCCACGATCTGTGCGGCTTCCCCGTCATCACGGGTTATTTCCTTGAATATTCCAGAAGAGAAGATGGCCCAGACCTGGGCGTGGTAGAAATACCATTTCCCGTCTTTCTGGCGCAGGTGCATCTGGAGGGCGGAGACCAGTGTCAGGAAATCGAAGAAGGCCGTGCCTCTCATCGGGTATCCCATAGTGACGTTGATGTCCTTGATCTCCGGAGGAATCGAATTGAGCAGCGGCATCAGCAGGCTCTCATCCGGGAGTACGATGGCATATCCATCGCTGCCGGCCAGGGAAGGTATCAGTTTGACCTGGCCCGTAGAAGAAGGGGTGCTGACAACTCGTATCTCCGGAACCTTGAGGCCATCAGGGTCGGGACGGAAGCTCTGGGGAAATTCCGCGATATTGGCGGACATGAAGAACGAGGAGTTGTTCCCGGGGTCCCTGATCATGTCGGAGGAGAAGTCCCAGCAGAAGCTTGCGAGGCCGGCGTCGCGCATCCTGCGCATCACCGCTTTCTCGCACTCGTTCAATGCATTCAGGCCCACGAAAACATATTCCTCGACATCTCCGAAGGTCTCCCTGAGGATATCGGAGGCCGCTTCGGTCCTGATTCTTTCCGCAAGGCTCCTGTAAGCCATGCCCTCGTAAGACATTCCCTTGTCCATCAGGGACTTGCGGAAATTGCGATAAAGCGGCAGGAGGATCTGCCAAATCTGGAAGAAACGTTCCTTGACGTTGGGGTTGTCGGAATCCGGATCGACCGTCAGGCGGCCCGAGTCCCTGAAATGCTGGATGAAGCTCTACGTGTCCTGGATCGCCCGCAGGTCTGCCACGTTGGTGTACAGCTGGCCAGGGTCCACGAGATACTTGTCCACATCGTCGAAGTCTCCGAGCAGGACATCTCCCCAGAAGATGAATTCGTCCAGAGGCTCGGCCTTGGGAAACAGCCCCCTGTAGCAATCGTAAAGCTCCAGCAGCAAGCTTACCCTGTCCGTGGCCTGAAAGCCTGAAAGGGTATAGAAGAAGTCATTGATGGTCATCATACCCGGAGCCACGGAAGGGATTCCAGATGCCTTCACCTCTTCCCCGAGGTACTTCTTGAAGAATACCTGGCTGCGGCGGTTAGGGAATATGAATTTTCTGCGGGAGATGTCCCCCGCAGAAAAATAATGCCGTACTACTTGCTGCAGGAATGGTGTCATCCAAGATAGGCTCCCGTATCCTTCAGTTCAGCACGCAAAACGTCCACATCCACCTTGGAAGGCGGTACGCCCTGCTTCAACGCGAGCCTTGCAGCCCTTCCCGCAGCCTCACCGACCGCCATGCAGGTGGACATGACCCTGGTGGAGGCCATCGCTTCGTGGGTATATCCGCTGCAGCGGCCGGCCACCAGGAGGTTCTCAACGCCCTTCGGGACCAGACATCTGTATGGGATGTCATAATTGTCCTTCGCGAAGACCATGGTACAGTCGCCTCCGGTGGAATGATGGATATCGAGCGGATATCCTGCGACCGCGATGCAGTCCGGGAACCTCCTGCTGGAGATGATGTCGTCTCCGGTGAGCATATACTCGCATTCGGTCTGGCGGCTTTCACGTATCCCCATGAAAGGAGACACTCTGTCCACCCAGGCATCCGCGAAGCCAGGAACGAACCTGCGAAGATATTCGGTGATCACATGCATTTGGTCGCGCGCTACGATCTCGCCGCGGGTATAGCTCTCCGGGAGGGTGGAATCGGTGCCGCTGACCCTGGTCATGTTGACCCAGATTTCATCACTGGCGAGTCCGGTGATGAGGATGGTGCGGGCAACCGGGATATCCAGTCCTGCGGCCTGAGCCTTGAGGATCTGGTTCCTGAGACCGACCGTGATGAACTTCTCCCGCTTGAATTGCTCGTGAGGCATCGTATCCATGTCGAATTCTTCCGGATGGTTCACAATCGCATCCCGGAGCGCGGCCACGTCCACTCCCCTCATGCTGTACATCAGGGTAGGTGGCTGCATCCCTCCGTCGCTGTCTCCCTTGAACATACGGACTCCTGCCCTGAAGGCGACGTCTCCGTCTCCCGTACAGTCGATCACGGTCTTAGCCAGGATGGCCTCGCGGCCGGCCTTGCTCTCTATGATCATGCCCTTGACCTGGTCGCCTTCCTTGATGACATCGGTCGAGAAGACATAGAACAGGACTTCCACGCCCTTTTCCTTCATGATCTCCAGGGCGACATCCTTGTCAGCCTCCGGGTCGGTCATCGTGAAGCTCATGTGGAGCTTGCATGGGAAATGGGAGGTCGCTGCGCCGCGCTTCCTCAGCCTGTCTATGAAATCCTGAGGCAGGCCCTTGACACACTGCTTGCCGTTCACGTCCAGGAATGAAAGGATCGGAAGGCCGATCGTGAGGTTGCCTCCCAGGTAACCCCTGCTCTCGATCAGCATTACTTTCAGACCATCTCCGGCAGCAGCCTCGGCTGCCATTATTCCGGCAGGGCCGCCTCCAACCACGAGGACGTCAACCTGTGTCCTTACCGGTGTTTCCCTTGCGGGTTCGGATATCATCTTCATCTTTCGTTGAATTTTACAGTTTCAATATATCT
>ONPI01000036.1:587-30184 GCA_900319685.1 uncultured Bacteroidales bacterium | reverse complement strand
ACGTAATAGACCGGATTGACAGTCACGAAGCAGGATGCCGGGAAGTTGCCGTCGACCGAAGTAGCGGTGATGGTGGCGGTACCAGCCTTGATAGCGGTGATCTTGCCGTTTTCTACAATCGCGATTGTCTCGTCGCTGGAAGACCACTTGATCTGCTTGTTGGCAGCGTCATTAGGCTCTACCTTTGCGGTGATTGTCTCGCTCTGTCCTACAGAGAGAGCAAGGCTCGGCCGGCTGATGATAACTCCGGTAACTGAAGCCTGTCCGTCCCTGACGCAACGCACCGTATATCCGTTTGCCCTAGGGTTCGAGGACACTCCGGTACCGGTGGCATGGACGAAGAAGAACTTGGACTTGGCACCGTCAGTAGTGGATGTCCAGTAGAAACCGATCTCATCCCTCTGGGCGTACCTGCCGTTGGTGCAGTCGTTGCGTCCGGCGAGAGGAAGGAACTCTTTGTCGCCCAAGATGCTCTGGACTTCGATTTCAGTAGGGAGCCTCCAGCCTACAGGGCACGGATCGTATTCCGACTTGACCGGAACCTCGACGGTACCGAGATTCCAGAGCTTGGCATCAGGAGAACTGTTCCAGTCGTAAGGCTCCTCATTCTGGGCGTAGAACTTGCCCTTGTTGCCTTCCAGCTGTCCCTGTTCCACGGATACCCTTCCGGTGACCACCTCAGGAACGGTCTGGTCGAACTCGGCGTCGGAACCCTGTCCGTAGATCCTACCCCACTGGTAGAACTTGCCGTAAGGATATCCCCGAGTCGTATCGGTTGCAGGCTCGAAGCCGCAGTTGACAGGAGCCCAGATGACACCGTTCTTCTCGACACCTTCTCCGTAGCATACTCCGTTCTCGATATAGGAGTTGGCATCGAAGGCGTAGCTGATGGAGGTGTCGTTACCGTAAGTGTCAGTGACAAGCAGTGAAACTGCCACAGCCTGCTCGGCGGCCACGCCTGAGACGACGGCGGTGACAAGGATGGAGCCCGGCTCAGGGCAGGTCACGGACTTGATGGTCATGGCAGGATTGACAGCCCTGGTAGCAACAGACCTCAGCACGAACGAAGCCGAAGCCTTCTCTTCCGCAATGGCCTTGGCGAGGGATGCAGCAAGGGCGGCCGGCCTGATGTCATACTTCATCTCGACTGTTTCCGGGATGACCTTGATCTTGATCATGCCGTCGGAATATTCAGGGACATAGACCACGGAGTTGATCTTGTTCATAAGGGCCTCCATCTGGGTCTTTAAGACTCCGAGTGCCGTTTCGAGGGCAGTGACCCTGGTGGTAAGGTTCTCAACCTGTCCCTGGAGTATAAGAACGTCGGTACCAAGTCCGATGACAAGTGTATCAAGCTTGGCAACCTTTGGCCCGAGTTCGTCGAGTTCGGTGCGCATATCCTGCTGAGCCTTGGTCACTTCGACCTTGAAGGAATCCAGTTGCTCTTTGGTGACAGCTCCCTGGAGGTCTGCAAGTTTATTCTTTATGTCAGTCAAGGTTGAGTCATAGACAGCCTTGAGAGCATCGAAGTCATTCTTTGCGACCTTGCCGTTGACAATCGTGAGGAGAGCATTCATGTCCCCGTTGTACTTGGATGTGAACGCTGTGTAATCTTCCTTGGACACAAAACCGGCAAGCTGAGAGAGGATCTGAGCCACGGCAGCGTCATTGCTGGTCTTGTAGGCGTTGAACTCTTCCTCGGTAAGAAGCAGACCTACCTTGGACTGGAGATCTTCGAGGGTGGTCTTGACGGCAGCCATATCGGCGGCACAGTCACATTCCTTGATGCCGTCCACCTTGGCCTGGACAGCCTCGAGGGAGCTGCTGAAGGCTGCTAACTGGGACTTGATGCTCACGATTTCGGAGCTCTCAAGCGCTTCCAGCCTTGCCTTCAACTCGTCGTAGTCGCCGCAGGAACCCTGTTCATCGATACAGGAGACACTCATGAGAGCTCCTGCGATGAGGGCTGCGGAAAGGCACAAAACTGATAATAAACGTTTCATAAGAATTAAGATTAAAAGATTATTTCCAAGAACCTATTCCTTCCGGGTGGCCTCGAACTCGGCCTTGACCTGTTCGATGATAGGCTCCACCTTGGCATAGCCGTTGGCAGGAGCGTTCCACACGGTAGCGAAGAGGATGATTCCGATGATGCCTATGACGATCGCCACCTCGAATACTGAGTTCCATCCGAGTTTGTCAGCTATCGCACCGAAAGCAAGACCGGAAACGGCCGTACTGGCATATCCGAGAATACCTGCCAATCCGTTGGCAGAAGCAGCCACTCTCTTGGTAGCCTGGTTTGAGAGAGAAATGCCCACAAGGGCTTGCGGCATATATATGAAGAAACTTGCCATTATTATCCATACCACGGCAAGTCCGTTGAGACTGTGAGGGGTGAGCCAGAACAGGAAGAAGCAGACGGTAGCACCTGCGAGCCCGATCAGGCAGGTCCGGTGCGCCTTGCTCTTGAAGAACTTGTCGGTCGCCCAACCGGCCAGCAAGGTTCCCACGATGCCTCCTACCAGCTCTGATGCAGCGACAACCGTGGAAGCGGTGCTGATATTCAGTCCCCTGTCCTGGGTAAGGAACGTAGCCCCCCAGTCCAGGATGGTGAATCTAAGGACATATACGAAGAAGTTGGCTATCGCGACGATCCAGATGATCTTGTTCTTGAATACCATCTCCTTGACGAGCTTGTTGTAGCACATGATGGTGAACTTCGGGTCCTCCACCACGACTTCCTTCTCGGGAGCATTCTCGTCGATCGTCTCCGGATCCGGCAGCCCGACCGAGGCAGGGGTATCCTTCAGTCCGAAGAACAGCATCGCGGCACCGGCGATGGAGAGGATGGCAGGAATGAAGAAGCACCACTGCCAGGCCTCATATCCGAAAGGCTTGAGGATAAGTGAGCCGCAGATTATCGCCACGAGGCCGGCTCCGATGGAATGGGAGCTGTTCCAGATGGACTGCTTGAATGCAAGTTCTGACGGCTTGATCCAGTGTGCCATCAGGCTTCCGCACGGCGGATAACCCATACCCTGAGTGTAACCGTTTATCATCCAAAGGCTTCCGATGAATATAATCATTCCGGCGGTAGCCTTTCCGGATCCGTCGAGGAAATGGAAGAGTCCGTTCATCTCAGGACTGAGACCTATCAGGATGTTCACCACAGCGGAAAGCAGGAGTCCGAGGGCCATCATCTTCTTGCGGGAAACCCTGTCCGCAAGGAAGCCGTTGATGAACCGGGAAACACCGTAGATGATTCCGTTAAGGGTCAGGAAGAGACCGAGCTTGGTCTTGCTTATTCCAAGTTCGGACTCGAGTGCCGGCATCGTAATGCTGAAGTTCTTCCTGACGAAATAGAACAGCATGTACCCTATCATCAGCAGGATGAGGGTCCTCCACTGCCAGTAGTTGTATTTCTTCTGGGTTGCTTGATCCATTTTAGTCTTGCGTTTGATATTATCTTAATTCAGGATAGGTATGTCGAAATCCGGATCCGAAGGGGTTGAATGGGCTTCACGTATCACCTCCCACATCTTTTCCACTATCTCGGGATGCAGCGCAGCCTGGTCGTTCTCCCTGTTCTCTACCGTCTTGCCAGGCACGGAAACGTCATAAAGTTCCATATTCCGGTTACCCTTCCGCACTCCCCGGATTATACCCTTCCACTTACCGATGCGGACGGCGACGAGCCCCTTTCCGAAAGGAGCTTCCCAATAGAGATATTCATGCTCCTTCTGCTTGCGGGTCTTGCCCTTGATGGTCGGGAGAATGGATATTCCGTCGTTGGATGGTGCCTGGACTCCGGTAAGCTCCGCGAGGGTAGGCATCACATCCACGAAGGAGCCCAGATGGTGGCTCACACGGCCCTCCCTGATGACTTTCGGCCAGGATACGATGAAAGGCATCCTCACTCCGCCTTCCTGTACGGTGGTCTTCGCCCAACCCTTTCCGCATCGCCATGGGAATGCGCTGTCGAACCACTCGGTAGGAGAGGATGCATTGTTGGCAGGGCCGTTGTCGGAAGTGAATATGATCAGGGTGTTTTCGTAAAGTCCCCTGTCCTTGAGCTCCCGGACCAGCTGGCCTACCTGATGGTCGAAATAGCTGATCATCGCCGCATAGGTAGCGTGAGGATAACGGCAAGGGAAATAGTTGTGAGGCCACGAGCCGATGTGATACTCCCCGTTGTAAGGAGCCTCGTCACCGAACTTGGACACATAATGGTCCACCCATTCCTTCGGTGCCTGGAGAGGCGAATGCGGGAGCGGGGTCGTCCACATCAGGAAGAAAGGATTCCCGGCATTCTCGTCGATGAAATGTACGACACTCTCGTACATCACGTCCGGGCCGTATATACCTCCAGCCCTGTATTTGTCATAGCTGTGCTCGTCCAGGGGATCAGCGCCTTCGTCGAGGGCGGTGCCTGGGACAGGGGCTTCAGGGTTGATGTAAACCTTCCTGTCATTTTCCCAATAGTACTGAGGATAGTGGTTGTGGGCGACCCTCTGGCAGATGCAGCCAAAGTAGTAGTCGAATCCCATCTTCCATGGCACGCTCTCCGATACGGGTCCTCCAAGCCCCCATTTGCCCACCATTCCGGTGACATAACCCGCCTGCTGCATCATGGTACCCAGGGTCGGAGTCCCTGCGGCAAGGCCGGCCTGGCCTTCCAGTGCTGGGTCCAGGTCAACGGCGCGGTAGTCCCAGATGTTGGCCTGATCCGGAGCGCCGGAACCTTCCTTGTTGTCCCTTATCTGCGCGTGCCCCGTATGCTGACCCGTGATAAGGCAGCAGCGTGACGGTGCGGAAAGGGCGCAAGCCGTGCACATATCCGTAAACAAGATCCCGTTGCGGGCAAGGGCATCTATGTTCGGAGTCTCTATCTTCGTCTGCCCGTAGCACCCGAAATCACCGTGACCGGCGTCATCCATCATTATGAATATGACGTTGGGCCGCCTGCCCGGCGCACATCCTGCCTCCGCCGCCCGAAGGGCAACGGAGGAACAGGCCGCGAGGGCAGCCATCAAGAAATATCTCTCTTTCTGAACCATACAATTCCGGTCATTTACAAAAATAATAAATATATTAAGTCCCTGAATCCTCCATATTCTTTATTTATCAACAATGGATTGTTCAGAAACATCCTCTGCATATCGAAGATAATTGCTATTTTTGTGTCTATGAACAAGACTGACGACTACAACAAGACGCTTTCGGCGGAACAGAAGGCGAAGCTGCGCAAGATCAGGCATCTGGCGCTGGACATGGACGGAACCATCTATATGGAGAACAATATATTCCCGTTTACTATCCCTACACTGGACACGCTGAAGGCCAACGGTGTGGATCATTCGTTCCTGACCAACAACCCTACGAAATCCGTCGGAGACTATATCGCCAAACTTGCCAGGATGGGCATAGACTGCCCGGTGGCGAACATGTACACGACTCCGATCGCCACGATAGACTACATCAAGAAAGCCTATCCTGAAGTCAGGAGGCTGTTCATGCTGGGTACTCCGAGCATGCAGGAGCAGTTCGTCGCCGCCGGCTTCGAGGCCTGTGCAGACGATCCTGACGATGTTCCGGACATGCTCATAGTCGCCTTCGACACCACCCTGGTCTATCCGAGGCTCTGCCGCGCTGCCTGGTGGGCCAAGCAGGGCATCCCATACATCGCCACCAATCCGGACTGGGTCTGTCCGACCGACGCCAGGACCATCCTTGTGGACTGCGGTTCACTGCAGAAATGCATCGAAGCCGCCACTGGCCGCAAGCCAGACAAGGTCATGGGCAAGCCTGATCCTACGATGCTGGACGGCATCCGCGACAGGAACGGCCTGCGCCCGGACGAAATCGCGATGGTAGGAGACAGGATATACACCGACATCGAGATGGGCCGCCGTGCCGGCGCGGTAAGCGTACTGGTCCTCTCCGGAGAAACCACCCTCGAAACCGCCCTCGAAGTCGGAACCGCTGACTTCATATGCCGGGACCTCGAAGAACTCGGCGACATGATCCTGGAAAGCCGCAAGGACTGACGATGAAGATACTTTTCATCCACGGACTGGCATCTTCGGGAGCCTACAAGATGGCCTCTACCCTCAGGATACTCATCAAGGGCAGCGAGGTCATATCCCCCGACGTGCCGATCGAACCGGATGAAGCCCTGGACTTGCTGGAAGGAATATGCCGGGACGAAGACCCGGACCTCGTGGTCGGCCTTTCGCTCGGAGGCTTCTGGGCACAGAAACTGCGCGGACGCCGCAAGATCCTGATCAATCCGGACTTCCACATATCAGCCCTGCTGGAGAGCATGATTGGGGAAGTCAAGTACCTGTCCCCGAGAGCCGACGGAGCCGAATACTTCTCCATCACCCAAGGGATATGCGACGGATACCGCAAACTTGAAGAAGGCCAGTTCAAGGACATCGGTCCGGAAGAGGCCGCCCTCACCACCGGAATCTTTGCCGACAGGGACGAAATGGTGGACTGCCGCCCGGAATTCGAGCTCCATTATCCGGGAAGGAGCCATGTCTATCCCGGAACGCATCTCCCCGACTATCCGCACACTAAACGATACATACTTCCGGTTATCCTGAATGAGATTCCTGAACAACACATCCACTGATCCCTATTTCAACCTGGCATTCGACGAATACTGCCTCGAGAACGTCAGGCAGGAGGAAACGTATTTCTTCCTCTGGAGGAACCGGCCGGCCGTCATCGTGGGACTGAACCAGAACGTATTCGCCGAAGTGAACCTCCAGTACCTGGACTCACACGGGATAACCCTCGCCAGGAGGGTGACCGGAGGCGGAGCCGTATATCACGACCTGCAGAACCTGAATTACACCATCATCGGCAAGGAGCCGTCCCCGGAACCTGTCGCCAACGCCCTTAGGACCCTCGGGGTCGATGTCGTGATGACCGGCAGGAACGACATGTTCGTGGACGGGAGGAAGTGCTCAGGCTACGCCAGAAGGGTTTCCCACGGCCGTGAAATCATCCACGGGACCTTGATGTACGACGTCGACCTGGAAACCCTGGCGCATGTCCTTAATGCTCCGGGATCGAAGATGCAGGCGAAAGGGATAGCTTCGGTGAGAAGCAGGGTCTGCAACCTGAAGGATTATCTGCCGGGATACGGTTCCCTGGACGAGTTGCAGGAGGCTCTTCAAAGGATACTCTCCGACGGTGACGCTCAGATGGAACTACCGCCTGAAGATATCAGGCAAGTGGAACTGATGGCAGAAACCAAGTTCTCCACATGGGATTTCATTTACGGACACTCCCGCGAAGCTGACTTCTCCAGGAAGGCGAAGCTGCCCTGCGGCACCGTGGAGGCAGCATTCAAGCTCGATCATGGCAGGATATGCAGCTTGACGTTCTATGGAGACTACCTCTTCGACGAACCTTCCGGCGAACTCGCACGCAGGCTCGAAGGGAAACGTTTCGAAGCTTCTGAAATCATGAATGTATTGAAGGAAGCGGATGTCCCATCATATTTCCAAGGAACTTCCGTGGAAGACCTTGTATCAAGCCTTTTCGGGCTTGCCTGACATGCACACCAATGTGCTTATGATTCCACCGATAGGACACCACCACGTCCATGCGATGTAGTTTTTCCCGAACAGTTCCTTCTGGAACATGAGCGGAAGTATTATCAAGGCTCCGATAATCAGTGCGGCGACAACGCTCCTGGTGTTACCTCTTTTCGTAAACAGTGCCGTCAGGAAGACTCCGACCATTCCGGCGTAGGCGAAGCACATGATGCCTGTAGCAAAGTCGACCAGATTGAGTCCGCTGCTCTGCTGCATGACCACCGTCAGGATGGCGAATGCGGTCAGGAGAGTTCCCATCAAGGCAACCATCTTCCGGGAAGAAGAAAGCTGTCCGGAAGATCCTTCGATCTCCTTCCCCCTTTCCTTGCGGATCGGGAGGTAGAGATCGGAGACAAAGCTGGAGGCCATCGCATTGATCGCGGAATTGAAGGAAGACAGCGCCGCCGCCAGCACTCCCACTATCATCAATCCCCTGATTCCAGTAGGAATATGGTTCTTGATATACTGCGGGAATATGTCCCTGGCATCAGTGAAGAAACTTGATACGTTTCCGGCCCTGTCGACGAAAGAAGCGGCAGACGGATCGTTGACGTACTTTACGAACAGCAGGGATCCGATGAACAAGAAGGTCAGCACGATCGGCATAGCAAGGAGCTGTGATTGGATCAGGGAACGACCGGCCTGTCTTACATCTTTGCAGGCGAGCTGCCTCTGGACGAAATCATGGTCCGTGGAGAACTGGGCTATCTTGAAAAAGGCGACTCCGATCGCTCCGCCGAGGATGGTGTAAGGGAGATCCATCCTGAGCGAGGGGTCGAACATCTTCACCTTGCTTCCCGAAGACCAGCCATAAAGAGTGCCGTCTGCTGCCATCCCGCCTGTTGCTCCCGGATCCTTGACCATTCCTCCGGCAGTGAGGGTATGCCATATTTCCCTGAAAGGGATTCCGTCTATCGAGCAATAGATCATTACCATGGCTATCAGGCCGGTAAGGATGATCAGGATCGTCTGGAAGGTATCGATGTATATCAAGCCCTTGATACCTCCCATGATGGTATAGAACGTCGATACCGCCCCAAGGATGATGATGGACCACACCAGGAAACTGAAATGTATGTTGCCGAAGAGGATTACCGACACTGCTATGGCGGCGATGAACAGCCTGGAGCCTGAAGTGAAAAGCTGACCGATCAGGAACATGAGGCTGTTTGCCCTCTTCGCAGTCTCTCCGAAGCGGTCTCCTATATATCCATAGATTGTAATCGTCTTGGCATTATACAGTTTCGGGAGGATCAGTGCAGCAACCAGAGTACCACCGATGACAGCCCCGATCAGATTCATGACGTACGTCAGGTTCGTGTTGAATCCAAGTTCCGGGGATCCTACGAAAGTCCCGGCACTGATCGCGGTACCGGTCGCGGAAATAGCCACAAGCCATCCCGGCATGGAACGGCCGGCAAGGAAATAATCCTCAATATTCCGGCTCTTCCTGGAAAAAACGTACCCGATGGTAATCAGGGCCCCTATGAAAAGGATTACGATAATCCAATCGATGATTGCCATGGCGCCTGACGTCAACGATCCTCAGCCTGATGTCCGGTACGGTCGATCTGGTGATAGAACTGGGTGTATGGGACATCTGTACGTCCCGTTCCTTTCTTCATAAGTTCCACCAGATCCTGGAAGGCAGTCTGGTAGATGTCACGAGGCAGGAGGCCCTTCTTTGTGCAGATGCTGGCAGCCATTCCGACCACCTCACCCATCATTGCACAGGTGCGCATAACTCTTACGGAACCTAGGGCAACGTGGGTCACGCTGATGTCCCTGCCCGCCATGAACATATTGGCTATATCCTTGGAATACAAGCACCTGTATGGGATGGCATAAGGATCGATAGGAGTCAGGACTCCGACGGACATCCACTCCTCTCCAGGATATTTGCCCGCATTGCGAGGGTCCGGGAAGTGCTGGTCGATGCGCCACGTGGTAGTACAGGTACCATCCTCGTAAGGGATCGGCCTGGTAAGGTCCTGCTCGCGGAGCACAAGGTCTCCGAGAATCCTGCGGCTTTCGCGTTTCCCAGAGACATGGGAGACCCATACCAGATGGGTACATTCCCAGTCTTCCTTCTTGGCGAGGCGGTTCTTGCAATAAGAGAAAGTGCTGTAGGCCACGTACATGCCATAGTCCCTGATCTTCTCGGCATCTGCGACCTGGTCATCGTTCATTCCGACTTCCCAGTACCAGTTGGCCCGGTGGACAGGCTCGACGGTCGTTTCATCCAGTTTCAATCCCCAGTCAAGTGAATCCGGGAAAGAACATGGGGTATTCCTGTCTTCGCAATACCATTCTATGCTGACACCCATGGTGTAGCCATCTGCTTTTTCAGGAGCCAGTGATTCCCCATATTCCGACCTTGCTTCACGGCCCATCATGGTCCTCGCACCAGCCATCACAGCCAGGTGGGCGTCGCCGGTGCAATCAGCGAATGTATATCCGCAGACACGTATCCTGTTCTGCCTGGTCGCCTCAACTGCAGTGACTGACACGATCCTGCCGCCTTCCGTACAGGCGGAATCCACGGTGTATCCGGCAAAAAGGGTGATGTTCTTCTCGGCTGCGATCACGTCCCACTTCTTCCAGTCCTGGTAATGATGAGCCCCGCGAGCGTTCCCGTAGCGGTCCGGGCCTATTTCATTTAATATATAACCAAGTGAAGGATAAGGATTTACATTTATTTGTCCTCCCAATCCAACCCGGACTTCCGAGGAATTGTTCCCTCCAAGGATATAGCGGTCCTGGATCAAAGCCACTTTTATTCCAAGGCGGGCGGCCGCGATGGCGGCACAAAGGCCGGACATTCCTCCTCCTACCACCACAAAGTCGAATGTTCCCTTGTCTTCGACAGGGGTTGGGAGCAATTCTTCCCTGAGTTCCCGGTACGACTCAAGACTGCTGCCCGGGGTTTCACTGCTGGTAGTCAGGAGTATGGCGTCACACCTCCCGTCCAGGCCGGTGAGATCATGCAGCACAATCTCATGTTTACCTTTCCCGAGATGGTAATTCCCGCCCGGCTGCCAGCACCATCCGGCACGTTCACGTGGAGTATCCCCACCGCATCCGATTCCGAATTCAGCGGGATCCTCCTGCCCGTCTATCCTTACACGGAATATTCCGGGAGTCTTTCCATCGCTCCAGAAGGCAGTCCAGTTCTTGGTCCTGACCCATAGATGATAATCCCCTTCGCCGGCTATCTCGATCGTTGTCCTGGCATCTTTCTCGAGAGGACGGCCCAAACCATGGGCAAGCAGATAGCTTGAACCCATCTGGAGTACGAACTGCTGCTCGACGGTCCAGTCTCCCAGATCGTCGAACCTCGTCGCCAGGACCATCAAGGAATCGTTCCTGTCCATCATATTAGAGCAGCTGGTCGGAGTGAGAGAGGAGATATTCTTCAGCCTCTATGTTCCAAAGCCCGTTATGAGCCTTGCATAGACGGTCGAGTTCCGCATAGACCGGATTGGTCCTTCCCTTCTCCCCGAAATCGGCAATCGCGGTCAGAGGCATCTCCACATGAGTGTAGATCAGCTTCTTGCCACCCTTGATCTCAGGAAGGTGGATGGTTGTTTCCGGAACCACGTTCAGTCCGCCGATGTGGGTCACCAGGCCGGCAGGGTCGAGACCCTCGCTCATCATCTTGAGACCCTCCTTCATGTCGTCAGTGTTGCCACCGCTGGTCCCCACGACATGGGTCAGGGCGTAATGGACGTTGTAGAAGTTGAACGGGGCCTTGAAATCGGCACGGCCGGGACCGGAGAAGAAATTCAGGCAGCCATCGAAGCCGAGGATATCATCGGCCTGCTCGACTACAGCCGGTACTGGGGCCATGACGACGACCTCGTCATAACCGGTCCCTCCGGAAATCTCCCTGAGGGTCTTGACCGGGTCTTCGATATTGCCGGTATTGATGTATTTCAACTCGATACCCCTGGACGCGGCATATTCCACCGAATAGAGCTCGGCTGCACGGTCGAGGCGAGCCTGGTCGATGTCGGTCACGACGAACAGGGACGGATGACGGTCCTCGCGGTGAAGCACGTAATTGATCATCGCAAGTCCCATCGGTCCTACTCCTGCGAGGAGGGCCATCTTGCCGTTCTCGCGGATATCCATCTGATGTACATACGATCCTTGATTGACGTGATAGCAAGCATGGATCGCACCGATGACGCAGGACAGAGGCTCGCTGAGGGAGGCCGGATAGAACCCCGGACCGGTGTACGGAAGCAGGCAGCCCATTTCCATCACCTCCCGTGGGATGATGATATAGGTAGCATCGCCACCTGCATAACGGTATGAATATCCCGGCGCAGAAAGCAAGCCTACAGGTCCCTCCGGATGGTTCATGGCAGGCTGGATGGAGAACTTGTCCCCCTCCTTGAACTGGCCCTGCCACTTCTTCCCGACCTTCAGGATCCTGCCTGCGAACTCATGTCCCATGATGGTCGGATTCTCGGCCACGTCGTCAGGGATCCTCTTGTGGGCGGCGCCCTGGTGAGCCACCTTCCAGGTGGACATGCACAGGCTGTCGCTTATGACCTCTGCCAGGATCTCGTCATCCTTCATTTCAGGAAGCTCGAATTCCTCAAGCCTGAGGTCCTCGACTCCATATAATCTTACTGCTTTGGTTTTCATTGTCTTAAAGTATTTATTACACTCCCCTGGCGGCGCGGATCACCTGCTGAGCGGAAGTCTGGTTGCTCGTAGGGACATAGTCCTTGAGAGGTACGATCTTCTCATTGATGGCATCCAGGAACCAGGATGGCTGAGGGAAGAACGATTCTTCAAGTTCGTGGCAAGGGGTGATCCAGTTGCGGGAACCCAGTACCACAGGAGCCGCATCCAGGTCGTCGAAAGCCATCTCGGTAATGTTGGCCGCAAGGTCATTGAGGTATGAACCGCGTGCGCAGGCATCTCCGGCGATGATGATACGGCCTGTCTTCTTTACGGATGCAAGGACCTTCTCATAGCGGAAAGGAACGAGGGAGCGGGCATCGATGACCTCGGCCTCCATTCCGTACTTCTCCTTCAGCAGGTCGGCTGCCTCGAGAGCGCGGTAAAGGGTCGCACCGATGGACAGGAAGGTTATGTCCTTGCCTTCCCTCTTGATGTCAGGCTCTCCGATAGGAATCTCGTAATATCCTTCCGGTACACCTCCCTGGTGGAACATCTCGCCCTTGTCGTAGATTCTCTGGCTCTCGAAGAATATGACAGGGTCGGTACCCTGAAGCGCAGAGTTCATAAGACCCTTGGCATCGTACGGAGTCGCCGGGAAGCAGACCTTGAGGCCAGGGATATGGGTACAGAGGGATGTCCAGTCCTGAGAGTGCTGGGCGCCGTACTTGGATCCGACGGAAACCCTGACCACCACAGGCATCTTGAGGATATTCCCGGACATAGCCTGCCACTTCGGAAGCTGGTTGAATATCTCGTCTCCGCAGCAACCGAGGAAGTCGCAGTACATGATCTCCGGAATCACCCTTCCGCCGCACATCGCATATCCGATGGCGGTGCCGATGATAGCTGCTTCGGCTATCGGTGAGTTGAACAGGCGGTGATAAGGCAGGGCTTCGGTAAGGCCGCGATAGACTGCGAACGCTCCGCCCCACTCACGGTTCTCTTCGCCGTAAGCGACCAGGGAAGCATCCTTGTAGAAACGGTCCACGATAGCCTCGAAAAGACCATCCTTTATATTGTAAACCTTCATCTTGCTGACCGGCTTGCCGTCCTTGTCGAGGTAGAACCTTTCCTTGCCGGCTATCTGCTTGACACGAGGATTCTCCTCAAGCGGCATCAGCACCTCCGGTTTGGCATCGCTCATGGAATCGACGCTCTGGTTGGAGAACATCATGTCGCCCAGGAGTTCGTCCTTGCCAACAAGGTCCATCCTTGGGGAAAGGTCGAAATCGATGGCGAGCTTGTAGCACTCGAAGATATTCGCATCCACATCGGCGCGGATCGCATCCAGGTCTGCCTGGCTGACGAGTCCGGCAGCCTTGAGTTTCTCTCCGAAGGCGACGATGCAGTCTTCCTTCTCCCATGCCGCGATCTCTTCCTTGGTGCGGTAAGAGCTCTGGTCGCTAGGAGAGTGTCCGGAATACCGGTAGGTCACGACATCCAGGAGCGCAGGTCCCTTCTTCTCGAGGAGGTACGCCTTCTTGCGCTCGAAGGCATCTATTACTGCGAGAGGATTGTATCCGTCCACCCTTTCGGCGTTCATCGCGTCGGCCTTAAAACCGGCGCCCAAACGTGCAGGGAACGTATATCCCATCGTCTCGCCCTTTGTCTGGCCACCCATCGCATACTGGTTGTCCATGACGTTGAACAACACAGGCAGGCCACCCTTCATGTCGCCTTCCCAAAGGGTGTTGAACTGGTCCATCGATGCGAAGGTCATTCCTTCAAGGACTGGTCCGCGGGCCATTGCACCATCACCGAGGTTGGCCACCACGATACCCTTCTTGCGGTTGACCTTCTTGTAGAGGGCAGCACCCACCGCGATCGAACCGGAACCACCGACTATCGCGTTGTTCGGATAGATGCCGAAAGGGGTGAAGAATGTGTGCATCGAACCGCCCAGTCCTTTGTTGAAACCAGTGGTACGGGCGAATATCTCTGCCATGGCACCATAGAGCAGGAAGCGGATTCCCAGTTCCTTCACGTCCTTGCCGGAATATGCCTTCCTGGCTACGTTCAGGGTAGCTCCGTCCCAGAAGTCCTCCATAACCTTAAGGAGTTCAGCATCAGGGAGAAGCTGGATTGAACGGAGTCCCTGCGACATCGTGGTAACCGCCGGTGGTCTTGACCGAATTGAGCATAGTCTCGAACTCGCGGATGTATGACATGTCGCGATAGATGCGCAGGAGGTCTTCCTTGGTGTAATGTCCTCCGTCGATTTCTTCCTTCACCGTCTTCTTGTACTGCATCACCGGGATTTCAGGAAGCTTCATCACGTGCTCCTGAGGACGCAGCGTCTCGTTGGGATCGATGTAAAGTGCTTTTGGCATATCGTTGTGTTTTTTGGTTTTACTTGATTGAGAAAGCGGCCTCCTTTATGATTTCGGAGACTGTCGGATGAGGGAATACTATCTCCCTGAGCTGCTCGAGGGTCATTTCCGTCTCGATGGCGATGCATCCGCTCTGGATGATCTCGGAGCAAGGGTTGCCGAGCATGTGCATTCCAAGCACCTCGTGATGCTTCTTTCCCACGATGATCTTGCATATTCCCTCGCCACCCTCGTTCTCTGCGACGAAACGGCCGGAGAAAGCCATAGGAAGCTTTACGACCGAATATTCCTTTCCTGAAGCGGCAGCCTGCTCTTCGGTAAGTCCGACTCCGGCGACCTCAGGGTTGGTATAGACGATCCCAGGAATGGCATCGTAACGCATATGGTCTTCCTTCCCGAGGATATTGTTGACCGCAACTTCTCCTTCGCGGCTGGCTGTGTGGGCAAGCATCGAGAAACCGGTGACATCACCCGCGGCGTAAACTCCAGGGATGTTCGTACGCATCTTGTCATCCACCTTTATACCGACCGGCTTCCCGGCCTTGTTCTCGAGGAATGCCACGCCGAGATTTTCCAGGCCGAAGCCCTGAAGGTTGGCTCTGCGGCCCACCGAAACCAGGATCTTGTCCCCGGATACTCTCTGCACGTTGCCTTCCGGATCCTCATAGACCACCGTATTCCCTTCGATGCCCGTCACCTTGCTCTTCAGGCAGAAAGTGACACCCTTCTTGGCATATATCTTCTGCAGCATGGCGCTGATCTCGTCGTCCAGAGGGCCGAGGATCTTCGGCAGCATCTCGACTACGGTCACCTTGGTTCCGAGAGTGTTGTAGAAGGCAGCGAATTCCATTCCTATCACTCCTCCGCCGATCACCACCAGTTCCTCCGGCCTTTCGGTGAGCGAAAGGATCTCGCGGTTGGTCACTATGACATCTCCGGCTTCCTTCAGGCCAGGGAAAGGAGGGACTGCAGCTTCGGAACCCGTGCATATCAAGAGGTTCCGGCCTACATATTCCTGCCCGGCAGCTTCAACATGGATACCCTCGGCATCACGTCTGAGGATATTTGCACTCTCGGCGACGACTTCCACGCCGTTGCCTCTCATGGCGGCCTTCACTCCGCCTACGAGCTTCTTGACCACCTTGTTCTTGCGGGCGACTATCTCGCCGTAATTGAAGGCAGGGTCCGTGGTATAGACTCCGTAATGGTCGCCCGTCCTGGCGTAATTGTAAACCTTGGCGCTATAAAGGAGGGTCTTGGTCGGGATGCAACCTTCATTGAGGCATACTCCGCCAAGGGATTTCCTTTCGAAGAGAACCACTTTCAAGCCAGCAGCACCGGCCCTTTCGGCAGCCACGTATCCGCCAGGGCCGCCACCGATAATCATAAGATCGTACATTGCCATATCTTTTGTTTTTCAGATTCAGAATTCAACGTCGAGAGTTTCGATCTCGACAGCTACCTGCTTGAGGAAGCGGGTCGCCTCGCCACCGTCAAGCGCCCTGTGGTCATAAGTGAGCGAAAGACCGAGATAAGGGACGAATGCCATTCCCCCGTCGATGGCTTTCGGACGCGGAACGATGGTGCCGACTCCGAGTATGCCGCTCTGAGGGAGATTGATCACAGGAGTGAACCACTCCACTCCGAATCCTCCGAGGTTGGACACCGTGAAAGAAGCGGCCTCGGAAGAAAGCAGGTCAGGATTGATACTTCCCTTCTTGCAGTCATCGGCCACCTTCTTGAGGGCCTTGCTCAGAGCGATGATGTCCAGTTTCTCGGCGTGAGGGATGCAAGGAACCATCAGGCCCCTTTCAGTATCTACCGCGCAACCGAGATTGACGGTATTGAATATCCTCATGGAATCTCCGAGGCAATGGGAATTGACCTTCGGGAATTTCTGCAGAGCCTTGATGACGGCGTAGCACACGAAGTCATTGATGGTGATGTTAGCATCGATCCTACCCTCTTCCAGGGCTTTCTTCGCCTTCTTGCGGAGAGCCTGGATGGTCCTCGCATCAGCACCGAGCATATGGGTGAGCTGGGCTGAATTCTGCAGGGAATTGTACATCGATTTCGCGATGAGCTTGCGCATGTTGGACATCTTCTCGACGACGAAATCTTCACCCTCACCGGAGATACCGGAAGTGACCGGAGTCCATTCCTTGAGGTCGGAACCCTTGACCATCCCGGCAGGACCGGAGCCGGATGACGGCGCCTGCAAGCCGCCTGCGGCAGCCATCGCCCTTGCGAGTCCAGAAAGCGGTGCACCCTGGGCTGCTTCAATGTCACGTGCTATTACCCTGCCGTGAGGGCCGGAGCCTGCGACCTGTCCGGGATCGAGTCCTTTTTCCTTCGCAAGTTTCCTCGCACGCGGGGATACCGGTGCGCCGGGAACTACTGCGGCAGCTACTGTTTCAGGCGCGGCTTCAACTACATTCACTTCTGCAGACGGAGCAGGACCGGCTTCAGCCGGTGTCTCCGGAGCAGCCGACGCTGCAGGGGCGAACTCCTCGAAAGATTCTCCCGGCTCGCCGATGACCATGACGTTGGATAAGCAAGGTATCTCATCGTTCTCGCTGTAGAAACAAGCCAGCACGGTACCTTCCACCTTGGACTCTTCATCAAAAGACGCCTTGTCAGTCTCATAACTGAACAAGACGTCGCCCACTGCCACCTTGTCACCGACCTTCTTCTTGAATTCCGTAACTATGCAGCTTTCAACAGACTGACCCTGACGGGGCATTATAACAACTTGTGCCATTTATGATAGTTTTAATCATTACAAAGTTAAAATTTCTATCTGACATAAAAAAGGATTATATTTGCCTGAATGTTGAGAAAAAGCATAAATCAAATTCAAAATATCAAATAAAGAAATGCAATCGAAAGAAGATCTTAAAAAGATTGCCTCCCAGATCAGGAGAGACATCATCAGGATGGTCGTCGAGGCCAAGTCCGGACATCCTGGAGGATCAATGAGCAGCACGGATTTCATGACAGCCCTTTACTTCCACGTAATGGAGCATGACCCGGCTTCATGGACCCGTGACGGCAAGGGACAGGACATGTTCTACCTGTCTGCCGGACATCTTACCCCGATGTATTATTCAATCCTTGCCAGGGCCGGTTATTTCCCCACCTCCGAACTCGGCAGCTTCCGTAAGTTCGGCAGCCGCCTCCAGGGTCATCCTTCAATCAGGAAGGGACTTCCGGGAGTCACCCAGACAGCCGGTTCCCTTGGACAGGGCCTTTCCGTGGCGGTTGGTTCCGCCCTCGCCAAGAAAGCCGACAAGGATCCGCATACCGTCTTCTGCCTCTGCGGTGACGGAGAGAGCGAGGAAGGAGAAATCTGGGAAGCCGCTTTGTTCGCCGCCCATCACAAGGTTGACAACCTGATCGCGATGACCGACCGCAACTTCCAGCAGATCGACGGCAACACCGAGGATGTCGGTGGACTGGGAGACCTGGAAGCCAAATGGAAAGCCTTCGGATGGGAAACCATCGTGGCAGACGGACACGACTTCGACGCCATACTCGACGCCTTCGCCAAGGCTAAGGCAGCCAGGGGCAAAGGCAAGCCTGTGATGATACTTTTCATCACTGAGATGGGACACGGCGTCGACTTCATGGCCGGCACCCACAAATGGCACGGCAGCGTACCGAACGAAGAGCAGTGCAAGAATGCCCTGAGCCAGCTCGAAGAGACATTGGGAGACTTTTAAATCGGACAACATCATGAAAAAATACACTGACAAAGGAAAGAAAGACACCCGCAGCGGTTTCGGACAGGGACTCCTCGAGGCCGGGAAACTCAACCCGAAGGTGGTGGCTCTGACAGCAGACCTGAAAGGCTCCGTGAAGATGGATGCCTTCGCAGCCGAATTCCCTGACAGATATTACGAGTGCGGCATCGCCGAAGCCAACATGGTAGGTGTAGCTGCCGGTATGGCCATTTCCGGCAAGGTACCTTTCATCGGTTCCTTCGCAGAATTCGTAACCGGCAGGGTATATGACCAGCTCAGGATGGAGGTCTGCTACGGCAAGGCCAATGTCAAGATAGCTTCTTCACATGCCGGAATCACCCTCGGCGAAGACGGTGCCACCCACCAGACGATGGAAGACATCGCCCTTATGCGCGCTCTTCCGGGAATGGTAGTGGTCAATCCTTGCGACTGGACCCAGACCAAGAACGCCACCATCGCGGCGGCAGCATACGACGGCCCTGTATATCTCCGTTTCGGAAGGCCGAAAGTGGCTGATTTCATGCCTGACGAGCCATTCGAGATCGGTAAGGTTTATGTCCTCAATGAAGGTAAGGATGTCACCATCGTCGCCACCGGACATATGGTCTGGGAAGCCCTGAAGGCAGCCGAGGTCCTGGAAGCCGAAGGCATCTGCGCCGACGTCCTGGACGTAGCCACGATCAAGCCTCTGGACGACCATGCCATCATCGCTTCCGCGATAAAGACAGGCGCCGTGGTGGTTGCTGAAGAGCACAACATGGCCGGCGGTCTCGGCGAACTTGTCGCCGGAGTCCTGGCAGCCAGGTCACCTAAACCTGTCGAGTTCGTCAATGGCAGGGACGAGTTCGGCCAGAGCGGAACTCCTTCCGAGCTCCTGGCAGCCTACGGGATAGATGCCGAGCACATCGCCGAAGCCGCAAGGAAGGTCATCGAAAGGAAATAGTCCGGCATAAGGAACGGCAATATTCCTAAAAAACGGAAAAACCCGGAAGGATTCACTCCTGTTCCGGGTTTTTGCATGTATATTTCCGCCGGACGCCCGACTTGACGGGCACCTGGACAGACTATGAAGATAAAGGAACTATGCGAAAGGGAAAGACCGCGGGAGAAACTGCTCGCGGAAGGCGCCGGAAAGATGAGCGACGCCGAACTGCTGGCCATCCTGATAGGATCGGGCACCAGGAACGAAAACGTATTGGAAGTCGCCAACAGGCTGCTGTCCCTGGGAGAAGGGAAACTCTCGGTGATAGCCGCGATGGACCAGGCAGGGATGAAGACGCTCAGCGGAATTGGAGACAACAGGTATGCGGCCATTGCAGCCGCTTTCGAGCTCGGGAAAAGATGCTGCCTGGAGGACCCGGGGATAGAGAAGGTTCCGGTAAAAGGCCCCGGCTCGGTATTCAGGATGATGCTGCCGCATATGAAAGGACTCGACCATGAAGAATTCTGGGTGATATTCCTCAACAGGGCGAACTATGTGATATGCAAGGAGATGATCAGTCTCGGGGGAATCGGCGCGACCGTGGCGGAACCAAGGCAGATAGTGAAGAGAGCCCTTGACAAGCACGCCACAGGACTGATCCTGGTCCACAACCATCCTTCGGGGAACCCGGAGCCTGGAGAAGCGGACAAGGCTAGGACGAGCGCAATGAAAAAGGCTGCGAATACCTTCGACATAGCCCTCCTGGACCACGTCATAATCACTGATGGATGCTATTTCAGCTTTGCCGAAGGGATGGCCGTAACCGTCAGGCAGGAAACTGAAGGGGTCTAGAGCTTGTCTCCGAAAGCAAGGTCACCCGCATCACCGAGGCCCGGGACTATGTACGAATGGCTGGTGAGTTCTTCGTCCACCGCAGCGGTCCAGAGGCATGTATTGTCAGGCATCCTCTTTTGGAGGTACTCGATCGCATAGATGCTGGCTATCGGGCAGACGAAATGGGTGAATGCCGGTTCCCCGTTCTCATCGATGATCCTGTTGTAGGCTATCTCGATGGATGCTCCCGTGGCCAGCATCGTATCGGACAGGATCAGGGTCTTCCCGGTCAGGGTAGGACAGGTGCAGTACTCGATGTTGATATGGAAGTCGTCTCCCTTGTCATACTTCCTGTATGCCGCGATGAAAGCACTCTCCGCGGAGTCGAACACGTCGAGAAGTCCCCTGTGAAGAGGCAGGCCGGCACGCAGTATGGTGGCTATCACCAGTCTGGTGTCACATGTGCTGACAGTGGAAGTGGCGAGTGGAGTCTCGATGTCCTTCGGACTGTATTCCAATGACTTGCTCAACTCGTAGGCAAAGATATGGCCCAACCTTTCGAGGTTGAAGCGGAAACGCATGCGGTCTTTCTGGACTGCCTTGTCGCGTATCTGCGCGATGATGTTGTTGAGAACCGAATCGGTCTCACCGATGTTGATGACTTTCATTATTCAGGGGTTTTATAGTTCTTTCCTCAGCCGTGCCTTAGGGATGTCCAGCTGGTCGCGGTATTTCGCGATGGTGCGCCTGGCGACCTTGTATCCTCGCTTGTTCATCTCGGAGACGAGCTGGTCGTCGGTGAGAGGCTTGCGCTTGTCCTCCGAATCCACGCATTCGCGGAGTGCCTTCTTGAGTTCTCGCGTCGAAACCTCCTCGCCTTCCTGGTTCTCAAGTCCTTCCGAGAAGAAATACTTGAGTGGGTATATTCCGAAATGAGTCTCTATATACTTGCTGTTCACCACCCTGGAAATGGTCGAAATATCGAATCCGGTCTTTTCGGCGATGTCCTTGAGGACCATCGGCCGGAGGTTGGACTCATCGCCGTCCATGAAGTAGTCGTGCTGATATTCCAAGATGGCCTTCATCGTGCTCTCCAAGGTATTGTGGCGCTGTTTCAAGGCCTCCACGAACCACTTCGCTGAATCCAGCTTCTGCTTGACGAATGCGGCGGCTTCCTTCTGCTGCCGTTCCGATGATCCCTGGGCGTCCGCAAGGAGTTCCGCGTATTTCTTGTTGACACGGATCTCCGGAATGGAGAAACGCGGCATGCTGAGCTTCAGTTCCCCGTCCACCAGGTCCAGCACGAAATCCGGAACGATCTGCTGTGCCTGGTCGTTGTAAGAATCATCGATCTGTCCCCCCGGGGCCGGATTGAGCTTGACAATCCTGGCCATCACGGACCTCATCTCCTCTTCGCTGAGACCCAGCTTGGAGATGATCTTCTGGAAATGCCTGTTGGAGAACTCGTTGAAATAGTCCCTGATTATGGTTTCGGCCAGCTCCACGTCCTTCGACCGCTTCTGGGAATGCAGCTGGAGAAGCAGACATTCCCTCAAGTCCCTCGCTCCGACGCCGACCGGCTCGAATTCCTGGATCACCTTGACCATCCTGAGGACCTCCTCCGGGTCGGAATGGATATTCGCCCGGAACGCAAGGTCGTCCACTATGCTGTCGATATCCCTGCGGAGATAGCCATCCTCGTCCAGGCTGCCTATGACGAATGCTGCAACATCGTGTTCGTGCTTGGAAAGGTGCCGGTACCCCAGCTGCTCCATGAGGCTCTGGGTGAAACTTTCCTTTACCGAGAAAGTATTGTACTGCGGGCGCTCGTCCTTGCCGTAATTGTTGACCCTGAGCTTGTAGGCAGGAATATCGTCGCTGTCGTCAATCTCATCGATGGACACATCCTTCGGCTCGTCGTTGTCATCATCCTTGTCCGGAGCCGGAGAATCGTCGAGCACGGGATTCTCCTCAAGTTCAGTCTTCACACGCTGCTCCAGCTCCTGGATCGGAAGCTCTATCAATTTGATAGTCTGGATCTGAAGAGGAGAAAGCTTCTGCTGCTGCTTGAGTTCGAGTCCTTGCTTGAGCATGTCAGTTCCTGTTAGAATTCACTTCGGATGCAAGCGCCGTCTCCTTCACCACGAAAGCTGTCGGGAAGGATCCCCTGAGCTGCTGGAGCATCCTGTCGGCTTCCGGCCTGGAATGGAAGTTCCCTACCGTCACCTTGAAGAAAGGGTTGACATATGACCTGTATGCGGCCACTCCGGGATACATCGCCTTGAATCGGTTCATCGCAGATTCGGAGGCCGACCTTGCGTTCTGCTTGTTGTCGTTGTAGATCCTGATACGGTACACGACAACCCTCTTGCTGGCATTGGCTGCCACCTGGCGGTTGAACGCTTCCTTTATCTCCGGGGACTGGCGGACGGTCACGGTGGCCTTGTTTCCCTTCTCCCGCGACGGAAGGAGATTGAATATGCTCCTTCCCACGAGGGTCGAGTCCACGCTGGAAGTATTCTGTCCCGCCGCCTGGAACGACAAGGCGGCCAGCACGGCAAGGACTGCAAATATTCGTTTCCCAGTCATCATTTTCATTGCTTCTCTGCCATTTTCTGAAGGTCGAGGTCCTTGAACTTGAGTTTGGTCCCGGCCCCGTTCTTCAATTTAACCTTGGCCTCGATATCGGTGGTAAGCCCCTCCAGGTTGCCCTGACGAATGATCTGCATCACCTGCATCAGGCTGATGCCCTCCCCGAGGAAAGCCTTGCAAGGGACATCATATACCTTCACGCACTGCTTGTCCACGGAGAATGTGTCGGCGGAATACAACGCAACCTCTTCGCCCTTGTACTTGAGCACACCGTCGAGCCTTGTCACAGTAAAGGCGAACGAAGGATTGTCGATACCCACTGCCAGCACCCCGTCGGCCGAGCGGAGGCCGTTGAGGGAATATGATTCCAGCGACACCGAAGTCACTTTGATGTCCCGGACCTTCCGGAGACTCCCGCAACCGGCAAGGAGGGACATCATCGCTACTGCAGTGATTATGCCAAGGAATAATCTGCTTTTAACTCTCATATCCTAATCGTACAGAATGCACAAATATATGAAAAAAAAACCTTAGAAGCTGAAAAATCCATATCTTTGTGATTGAGACAAACCACCCTGATGAACAAGAAAATCTATATCGAGACCTACGGTTGCCAGATGAATGTCAGCGACTCGGAGGTCATATTCTCCATCCTTGCCAAGGAGGGATATGAAAGGACCCTGGAGATGGAGGACGCGGACCTTATTCTCGCGAACACCTGCTCCGTAAGGGACAATGCAGAGCAAAGGATATGGGGCAGGATCGAGCAGTTCCACAAGATGAAGGAAAACCGGCCGGAAGTGGTCGTGGGAATAGTCGGATGCATGGCGGAACGCCTCAAGGACAAGCTCCTGGAAACCGGCAAGGTGGACCTGGTCGCAGGTCCGGATGCATACCGTTCCCTGCCGGGACTGCTGCGTGACATCACCCCGGACAATCCTCAGATCAACGTGATGCTATCCCATGAGGAGACCTACGCCGACATCGTCCCTGTCCGGACCGACCGCAACGGAGTGTCCGCATTCATATCCATAATGAGAGGCTGCAACAACGTCTGCTCCTACTGCGTGGTCCCGTACACCCGGGGCGCCGAACGCAGCCGGGATCCGGAAACAATAGTCGCCGAGGCCCGGGACGTATTCGGAAAGGGATACAAGGAAGTCACCCTGCTGGGGCAGAACGTGGACTCCTACCTATGGAAACAGGATGACAGGACCGTGACCTTCCCTGAACTCCTGGAGATGGTCGCCCGCATCAGCCCGGACCTGAGGGTCCGCTTCGCCACCAACCATCCCAAGGACATCAGCGACGAACTCATAGAAACGATGGCTGCCTGGGACAATATCTGCAAGCACATCCACCTTCCCGTGCAGTCCGGCAGCGACAGGCTCCTGGAGAAGATGCGCCGCCGCTACACCCGGGAATGGTACCTGGAAAGGGTCGCCCGGATCCGCGAAGTACTCCCTGGCTGCGGGATCACCACCGATGTGATCGCCGGATTCTGCTCCGAAACCGAAGAAGACCATCAGGCAACCCTTTCCCTCTTCAGGGAAGTCGGGTTCGACTATGCCTATATGTTCTACTACTCCGAGCGGCCTGGGACTCTTGCTGCGAGGAAGTATCCGGACGACGTTCCCCTGGAGGTCAAGACCAGGCGTTTGAACGAAATCATCGCACTTCAGACGGAACTCAGTCTGGAAAGCAACCGCAAAGATGTCGGAAAGACTTTCAGGGTACTCGTGGAAGGCCCTTCCAAGAAGAATCAGGAAGAGCTTTGCGGCCGCGCCGGCAACGGCAAGATGTGCGTATTCCCCGGGAAAGGCCTGAAAGCGGGAGACTACGCCGACGTCCGGATCGATTCCTGCACGTCGGCCACCCTGATCGGCGAAATCGTCTGAAACTTGGATATCAACATTAAGTATATGGACAGATACATTCTCGCCCTGGACCAGGGCACAAGCAGTTCCAGGGCAATCATCTTCGACCATGCGGGCAACACCCGTGCGGTTGCCCAGAAAGAATTCACACAGTATTTCCCGAAGCCGGGCTGGGTTGAGCACGATCCGATGGAGATCTGGTCTTCCCAGAGCAGCGTGATGGCCGAAGCGATAGCAACCATGGGAATAGGATTCCAGGACATAGCCGCCATAGGAATAACCAACCAGCGCGAAACCACCATAGTCTGGGATGCCAACACCGGCGAACCGGTGTGCAACGCCATCGTATGGCAGGACAGAAGGACTTCCGAATATTGCGACATCCTGAAAGCCGAAGGCCTGACCGAGATGATACGGAAGAAGACAGGCCTGATCATCGACGCATATTTCAGCGGTACCAAGATCCGCTGGATCCTGGAAAACGTTCCGGGCGCCCGGAAGAAGGCCGAGAAAGGAGAACTCCGTTTCGGGACTGTCGATTCCTGGCTGGTATGGAACCTCACCGGCGGCAGGAAGCATGTCACCGACGTAAGCAACGCCTCCCGCACGATGCTGTTCAACATCCACACCATGGAATGGGACATGGAGCTGCTGAAACTGCTGGACATCCCGGCCTCGATGATGCCACAGGTCTGCTCCTCAAGCGAGATTTACGGTTTCACCGACACTGACCTGTTCGCGGGCAGGGTGCCTGTCGCCGGAATAGCCGGAGACCAGCAGGCGGCCCTGTTCGGACAGATGTGCACCGGGAAAGGCAGCGTGAAGAATACCTACGGCACCGGATGCTTCCTGCTGATGAACACCGGGACCGAGCCTATCACCAGCCGCAACAACCTCCTGACCACTATTGCATGGAAGATCGGAGACACTGTCAACTACGCTCTCGAAGGCAGTATATTCGTGGGAGGTTCAGTGATCCAATGGCTGAGGGACGGTCTGGGGATAATCAAGAGTTCCGCTGAGGTGGAAGCCCTCGCCCGTACCGTTCCGGACAACGGAGGGGTTTACTTCGTCCCTGCCCTTACCGGCATGGGTGCACCGTACTGGGACCAGTATGCGAAGGGTGGTATCCACGGTATAACCAGAGGTACCACAGCAGGTCACATAGCCAGGGCTGCCCTCGAGGGAATAGCCTTCCAGACCATGGACATAGTCAGTGCGATGGAACGCGACGCCTCAGTCAAGCTCTCCGAACTTAAAGTCGATGGAGGAGCCTCCCGGGACGATCTCCTGATGCAGTTCCAGGCAGATATACTCGGATCCTCCGTAATCCGCCCGAAGGTGACGGAGACAACGGCGAAGGGAGCCTGCTACCTGGCCGGACTCGCGGTCGGATTCTGGGACAGCATCGACCAGATAAAGAGCCAGTGGCTGGCTGAAAGGACCTTCGTCCCGGAAGCCACCGAAGAAGAAGTCCATGCCCTGAAGGAGGGCTGGGCCGATGCTATCAGAAGGACAATCAACAACTTATGATCGATATGGAAATAACACTCTGGACCAAATGCGTTTTCGAGTTCCTCGGAACTCTGATCCTCGTACTGATGGGTGACGGCGTATGCGCAGGATGCACCCTGGAAAAATCGAAGGCCAAAGGAGGTGGATGGGTGGTCATCACCCTCGCATGGGGCTTCGCAGTGATGTGCGGAGTCTTCGTCGCGGGACCATATTCGGGAGCCCATCTGAACCCGGCAGTTACCCTGGGTGTCGCCCTCGCCGGAAACTTCCCATGGAGCGATGTCCTGCCATACTGCGTGGCGCAGATGCTCGGAGGCTTCTGCGGCGCAGGCCTCGTATGGCTTTACTATATCGACCATTACAAGGCTTCCGCAAGCAATACCGACGGGGTGCTTGGCACGTTCTGCACCATGCCGGCTATAGAGCACAAGGCCGTGAATTTCTTCTGTGAGATGCTGGCCACCTTCGTCCTGGTATTCCTCATACTGATGATCGCGACCAAGGAGAACACTCCTGTCGTCGGTCTCGGCAGCATCGGAGCATTCCCTGTGACCGCCATAATCATGGCACTCGGAATGTCCCTCGGAGGCACCACCGGATATGCCATGAATCCTGCAAGGGACCTTGGACCGCGCTGCATCCACGCACTCATCCCTCTCAAGGAGAAAAGGGACAGCGGTTGGTCATACAGCTGGGTCCCGGTTCTCGGCCCTCTCACCGGAGGCGCACTCGCAGCAGCCCTCTTCCTGCTCATCTTCTGATGACAAGCTGAGCTGCCTGTGTTCCAGACCATACTCACGATCCTTTACATCCTCCTCGTAGTCACCGTCGGTATCGTCATCCTGATCGATACCGGAGACTCGGGGAGGAAGTTCGCGTGGTTGCTGATCATCGCCGTACTCCCCCTCCTCGGAATCATCCTGTATTTCATGTTCGGTATCAACTACCGGCATCACTGGATATTCAACAGGAGGCACCAGAGGTACAAGGCAATTTTCGAGAAACAAACCACACCTGGACTGAACGCCCTCCTGTTCGGGCATTCCGTAGAAGAGGACATCCGGGAGGAGTTCCGCCCGCTCGCGAGGCTGATGGCGAGGGAAAATTATCCTGCCGTAAGTTCCGGGAACGATTTCGAGATCATCACCAGCGGAGAGAGGAAGTTCGAGCTGCTCAGCAAGGATATACTTGAAGCTACGGAATCCATCCACATCGAATATTTCCATTTCGGGAACGACGAGAGCAGCAGGAAGATCAAGGACTTGCTCATGCAGAAGGCACGGGAAGGGATAAAGGTCCGCTTCCTCTACGAGAACCTGGCAAACTTTCCGATCAGCTCGAGATACTATGCGGATATGAAGAAGGCCGGTGTGGAGATCGTCAAGTTCACCAACCCAAGGATGCATATCCTCGATTTCGTGAACAAGGTCAATTACCGCAACCACAGGAAGGTGGTCGTAATCGACGGAAAGATCGGCTACACCGGCGGGATGAATATCAACGACCATTATTTCAAGAAATGGCGTGACACCCACCTGCGCATCACCGGAAATGCGGTCGCATCCTTGCAATACACCTTCCTGGATTCCTGGCTGACCGGACAGGGCAGCATAGACCGCCCCATGGCGGAATACTACCCGATGGTCACGGCCGGGCAGCACATCGCTTCCGTCACTACCGGGCAGCACATCGCTTCCGTCACTACCAGGCAGCCGGCCGCCCCCTCGCGGAGCGTTCACAAAACCCTCAGGAACAAACTGGTACAGCTAGTCCCTGACGAACCCGACCTCCCCTACCCGATCCTCCAGTACAGCTACGAATGGGCCATCCACCATGCCCGAACGTACATATATTTCCAGACCCCTTATTTCGTCCCGCCCGAGCCGGTCCTGAACGCCCTCAAGTCCGCCGCGATGTCCGGAGTCGATGTCCGGCTGATGGTTCCGGAAGTGGCGGACAATATCCTGATGCGGCCGGCCAACAGAGCCTATTATGATGAAATCCTGCGAGCCGGAGTAAGGCTGTTCCTCAAGCAGGGAGAGTTCATCCATTCCAAGACCTTCGTATGCGACGACTACCTTTCAAGCATAGGTTCCGCGAATATGGATGCACGCAGCTTCGACTTGAACTATGAAATAAATTCCTACATCTACGACGAAGAGACCGCCCTCCTGAACCGCCGGATATTCATGTCCGACCTGGAAGAGTGCCGGGAACTCACGCTGGCGGAATGGTCCCGCAGGCCATGGTACGCCCGGCTCATCCAGTCCGTCATCCGCCTCTTCGCTCCATTGCTGTAACATCCTATGACTGATTTCGCAGCTATAGATTTCGAAACAGCGAACGAGTGCCCTTCAAGCGTGTGCAGCGTCGGCATCGTGACCGTACGCGGAGGTGAGATTGCCGACCGGTTCTACAGTCTGATCCATCCGGAGCCGGAATACTACCAGTGGTTCTGCCGGAGAGTACATGGACTGGGTCCTGAAGATACAGATGCGGCACAGGTGTTCCCATATGTCTGGGAGAAAATCGAGCCGCTTATCCAAGGCTTGCCTCTGGTCGCCCACAACGCCCGCTTCGACGAGTGCTGCCTCAAGGCAGTATTCAGGGTGTACCGTATGGATTATCCAGATTACGTTTTCTTCGATACCCTTGGTGCTTCCCGCAGGCATTTCGGGCACAGTCTCCCGAACCACCAGCTCCAGACAGTAGCCGCAGCATGCGGATACGATCTCGTTCAGCATCACCATGCACTCGCAGATGCCGAAGCCTGCGCCCGCATCGCGCTCGAAATCCTCTGATCACTATCCCGCTTTCCTTTGTCCCACCGCTCCCCGGGTTATTACAGAGGACTAATGTTAATTCTACTCCGGAGACTTTTTTAATTCTACTCCGGAGACTTTTCAATCCGGTTGCGTTTCGCCAAAAACAACCGCACAACAACACACCCTGGAGGACCGCAGAAGAGTGTTTTGCGCAACACCCGCTGCGCATCTGCGCGCCAGAATCCATTTTCAAGCATTGCCGCACACTGACCTGCCCTGGAGTGGCGTAGAAGACCGGTTGACGTGCAGCACCCCGACAGTTACCGCTCGCCTCAACTCGGTTTCAAGCGTTGCTGCACACTGACCCGCCACAGAGTGGCGTAGAAGACCGGTTTACGTGCAGCACCTGCCGATTTCGGCTATTGCTGCACACTAATCTATCCTACATGGCCGTAGAAAGCCGATCGATGTGCAGCACCTGCCGATTTTGCCCCTAGGTGAACACTGACCTGCCCTGCAGGGGCATAGGAAGCCGGTTGATGTGCAGCTACTTGGCGAAATGAACGGACAATCAGGAATGTCAGGCTTGGAGCATTTCGTTTAGGTTCCGGTTGAGTACAAAATCGAGGCTTTTTGTTCCCAAGTATGAACTTGAGGTCCCGGTTGAGTACGAAAACAAGCCTTTTTGTTCCCAAGTACGAACTTGAG
>ONPI01000036.1:0-535 GCA_900319685.1 uncultured Bacteroidales bacterium | reverse complement strand
GGTTGAGTACAAAATCGAGGCTTTTTGTTCCCAAGTATGAACTTGAGGTCCCGGTTGAGTACGAAAACAAGCCTTTTTGTTCCCAAGTACGAACTTGAGATGCCGGTTGGGTACATTTTAGCCCGAAATCGTACTAAAGAACTTGAAGGTGAGGTACGACGGATACTGGCACATGATGCTGAGGGGTGACTATCTGATCTTGCTGATCTTGGCACCGCCGCCGGAATATGCGGTCTCCGGCGGCTGGGCGCTGCGGGGAGCTCCGCCCCAAGGGGCTCTCCTCGCGCCCTGCCAAAGGCACGACAGGATCCCTGGTCGAAGCCGGGGATGACGGTGGTGGAAGGCGGCAGTTGGCTGCAACGTTAGGGCGCATTTACCCGTACAGGGCTGCGAAGCAGCAAGCGCCCGGTGTTGCAGCCGCTGGCGCAATAGATTCCCGGACAAGCCGGGGATGACGAACTGGTCGGGCATGACGGCAATGGGATCCCCCGGTCGAGTCGGGGATGACATCGGTAGCGAAGGGAGCGGCGGACTG
>ONPI01000111.1 GCA_900319685.1 uncultured Bacteroidales bacterium | reverse complement strand
TCTCCGCTGACCATCATCGTTGTCGCACCACCCATGGAGACACCGTGGATGACCATGAAATCATCATTCCAGATACTGTGGGCGAGAGGTATCCACCTCTCAATGTCGAGCCTGTCCAGCCAGCCCATCTGAACTGCCTTGCCTTCCGAATATCCGTGATAGTGCAGGTCAGGCACCAGGACGTTGTAATTCAGTGAGTCCCTGTACATTCTCACGAGATTCATGAAGCAGATGTGGTTGTCGGTGTATCCGTGGATGACGATGGCGGTACCTTCAGCCTTGCAAGGCTTCGAAGCGGGGGCGTAGATGGCGTGGAGCTTGAATCCGCCTTCTCCGACCATGGACGTGTCCTTGAATACTCCGGAAGCATGCAGGTCGTCATACCACTTCATGATTCCCGGATACCTTGACTCGGTCTTGGCCCTGTCGCCTTCGATGTCGTCACCGTGCTCCTCCGGCAGCAGGGCGTAATTGCACATGTATTTGCCAACCAGGCACCCGGAGGCTGCCAACATTACCGTGATAGCGGAAACAGCCATCAGCACGATTCTTCTGATGTTCATATATGATCGGTTATTAGTTCTGTCTGTCCTGTGCCGTTACTTGGTGCCGAATATCCTGTCGCCTGCATCACCGAGTCCCGGGACGATATAGGCATTCTCGTTCAGGTGGTCATCTACGGCTGCAAGGTAGATATCGACGTCGGGATGCTCTCTCTGGACCCTCTCGATGCCCTCGGGAACACCGACAAGGCACATCAGGCGGATATTCGTGCATCCTCTCTCCTTGAGCATGGACAATGCATCGCAGGCGCTTCCACCGGTCGCGAGCATAGGATCGGTGACGATCACCATCCTGTCCTGGATATCCTCAGGAAGCTTGCAGTAATACACCACCGGCGTCCTGGTCTCTTCATCGCGGTAAAGGCCGATGTGACCGACCTTCGCAACCGGTACGAGAGTCTGCAGTCCTTCCACCATTCCCATTCCTGCGCGGAGGATAGGGACGATGGCGAGTTTGCGCCCTGAAACTTCCTTGGCTGTCATCTTGCAGATCGGAGTCTCGATTTCCACATCCTCGAGAGGAATCTCCCTTGTCACTTCGTAACCCATCAGGAGCGAAATCTCCTTGAGAAGCTCCCTGAAATCCTTGGATCCTGTGTTCTTGTCCCTCATGATCGTCAGCTTGTGCTGGATCATAGGGTGGTTGATTACATGCAATTGGCTCATAGATTAAATAGTATGGAATTCAGTCAACAAATTTAGCAATTATTGGCGAAAGATGGACGGGTCAACGGTAAGTTTCCCATATGTCGGCAGGACGTGTGAATACCTTGTCCTTTGTTATCCTGTGCGCGCGGCCGTTGGAGAGTTTTTTGGACCACGTCACCCTTCCGGAACGGTCGGAACCCTTGCCTGAGCAGGAATATTCCCAGAACCTCGCGGTCCTGTGATTGGCGGGATCTCCCCAGTCGTTCCATCCCTGCGGATCAACCGGGGCGTCTATCAGGCAGTCTTTCAGTATGACCTGGGCATAGGGACGCCATGGACGTCCCAGCCAGAGTTTGCCGATACCTTCAGAGGCGGTGAATGTGCAGGCGTCGAATATGTAGCCATACCGGCCTTCCGGGGTTGACGCTGCCGTATAATATCCGTCCGAGAGGGCGTGGAGGTGGCATTGCCGGAACCACACCGTTGCGGGACCGAAAATGAAATCCACCGTGCCTTCTATCCAGCAGTTGTCGAAGAACTCCCTGCCTTCCGGATTCCCTGTGAACAAGGTGTCCTGGAACCCCTTAAGTGCGCAGTTCCTGAATATAACCCTGTCGGCGTCGATATGCACGGCCACGGCCTGGCCTACGTTGTAGATGTCCTTGTGGGAGATATGCCAACGGGGATTGTTGAATGTCATCGCATCGTTGACGATGGTCATGTCCTCGCAGATGAACCCGGGTCCCTCCACTTTCAGGGTGTAGGTCCCGAATGTCCCGATGGTACCTCCTTTGCCGTCGGACATGTTGGCATGGTCGTGCCATATGAGTATGGTGGAATCGCGGCTTTCGCCTATGATCGAGATCTCAGTCTTGTGGGAAGGAACCACCACTTTTTCCTCATAGACCCCGTTCCGGACCCGGATCGTAGCCCTTCCCTCCGGCCTGAAAGACCGAAGAGCGTCAACGGCTTGCTGGATGGTCGTGAAATCGCCGCTTCCATCCTTGGCAACCGTAACCTCGGATGGAGATGGCTTAGTCTGTCCGGAAACCGTCAGGAATACCAATCCGGAAAGGAATAGCAGAGCCGCTTTTTTCATGATCCTGATCAGTTGACCTTGACTTTGACCTGCTTCTTGAAGTAGCTCCTGTCGATGACTATCAGGCTGAACGGCTGGATTGTCCAGGTGATCGGGTCTCCTTTCTTGATCTGGAAGTTGCAAGTGAGTTCCTTCCCCTTGGACGTCACTGAGACAGGCACGATTTCCGTCAGGGTGTCGGTCGGAGGAATTACATAGGCGACGCAGAATTCCCGGTCGAAGTCAATGTCGGTCGGCCTTCCGTTCCGGCCCATGACAGCAGCCATGCCGAACAGGCTGTCCAATTCTGCCTGCGAACAGATTACCGGTGATTCGAGTGGCAGTACGGCATCGTTCCTTACGAAATAGTTCCTGGCCTCGGTGAAAGGCACGTTCCTTCCTTCATCGGAGCAAGCCGCAGCTATGGCGACCGTTGCGAACAGGACGGTGAATAATCTCTTGACCATGTGCATAATCAGAAACGTTTAGAACAACTTTGGAAGGAATTCGGTAAGGTAGATCCTCCAGTTCTTCCAGATATGGCCGCCCTCAGTCTCCATGTAGGTGTATGGATAGCCTGCGGCATCGAGCTTGGCCCTTAATTCCTCATTCTGCTTGTAGAGGAAGTCGGTCTTGCCTATTCCGATCCACAGAAGGGCGGGCTTCTTGCTGAAATACCTTGCAATCTTGGCGTCAACATCCTGATACAGAGGAGAGACACCAGGGTCGTTCACTCCGACTGCGGCCGAGAACATACCTGAATAGTTGAACAGGTCAGGGTAGTTCAGCGAAATATACATGGTATGGAAGCCTCCCATGGAAAGGCCGCAGATGGCACGGCTCTTCTTGTTGGCAATGGTCTTGTAATGGCTGTCGATGTACTTGACGATTTCAGGGAAAGTCTCTTCGAACGAGCCTTCCATCTGCTTGTCCTGCCTGAATACTGGTTTTACGTATCCGGTGGAATTCTCGAGAGGAGCAGCCTCCTGGGATATGTTTCCATTGGTGAATACGGCGATCATCGGCTTGCACTTGCCCTCCGCGATCATGTTGTCCAGGATCTGGGTGGCGCGGCCTTCGGTAACCCAGGCATCCTCATCTCCTCCTGCGCCGTGCAGGATGTAAACGACAGGGTAGCGAGTCTTGCCGGTCGGATTGTATCCTGCCGGTGTGTACACCGTCATCCTCCTGTTGTTCTTGGTCAGGGTGCAAGGATACCATACCTTGGAAACCGTGCCGTGAGGGACGTTCCTGACAGCGTAGTAATCCGCCCTTCCGCCAGGAACCAGGAACATGTTGTTGATCGTACTTACATCCCTGTTGATCCACATGTTGTTGAAATCCAGGGTCTGGTTCCCGTCGATGATCAGGTTGTACAGGTATAGTTCCGGAGCTACCGCATCAGGGGTCGTAAATTCCCAGAGCCCGTTCTTGCCTTCAGTGAATTCACCGATGCCGGGAGCATCGAATTCTCCCCATTCGGTCTGAACCTTCCTGGTCGGGAGGAAGTCGCCGGTGACCTGGACCTTGACCGCCTTCGGGGCGATGCACTTGAAGGTGACGGTACCGTTGTCGTTGATGGTAGGGGATTCGATCTGCGCCCCGCCCCAGAGAGCCTGCTGGGCATAGCATGCCGCACCCATGAGAAGGGCTGCGGCCAGAAGGACTATTTTCTTCATATTGAGTCGATTAATTGTTCTGTTACTATTCCTGGACAAGATAGCCTGAACCTTCCTTGAAGGTCAGGGAGGAGGAGTACTGCCCGATCTTGCGGCGCAAGCGGGCGACGGTTACATCCACCAGGCGCTCGGAAGCTGCTGCGTCGTCAGGCCAGACCGCCTTGAGGAGTTCCTCCTTGGAGTATGCCTTTCCCGGAGTCGATACCAGGAGCTTGAGAAGTTCATATTCCGTCCTGGTGAGGGAAACCGTTGTATTGCCGACCGAAACCAGCTTGTTGTCGGTGTCTATCTGGATTCCCTTGAAGCGGATTCCGTTTCTGACGACACCGAGGCGGGCCTCGACTACGTTCATGATGTAGTCTCCCGTCTTTTCGCACTCATTGATCAGGTCTGTGAATACACTTCCGCTGCTATATCCGTAGATATGGTTGTCGACATTCTCGACGTTGCGGGCCCTCCAGAGGTTACGGCATTCATTTATCCGTTTTTCGATTTCTACCGAATCGGATAGCTGGACATCTTCCTTGCGGTTGGCCAGAGCGAAATTCATCTGGTGCAATGCGTCTTCCACGAGTTTGTACATCTCGCGTCCGCCCTCAGTCTGTTCTTCGGTGTATTCCACCTTGTTGTCACGTCCACGCCTGAGGATACGGGCAATGCAGAAGAAACTGTCGCCGATACTCTCCAATTCTCCGATCTGGCGGAGCATCGACCTGATCTTCCCCTTGGTCTCGTCCGAGAGGTGTGATGATCCTACGTCTCCAAGATATCTGGCAATCTCACCTTCCATCTTGTCGCTCATATCCTCGTATTTCTCGATACGCTCGAAGAGTTTCTGGAACGACTTCTCATCCGTGGTGGCATAGAGTTCCTTCAGCAGGGCGAACATCTTTTCCATCTTCTCTCCGAAGACAACGATTTCCTTCTGTGCCTGGAGGACGGAGATTTCCGGGGTCTTCATGATACCGGCACGGATGTACTGGAGGCGGAACTCGTCTTCCATGTCGGTCTTCTTGGTAGGAATGAGCTTGCATACGAACTTCTCGATCTGTGGGATGAAGCCTACCAGGATGGCTGTATTGATGACGTTGAATCCGGTGTGGAACGCAGCCAGGGCGAATGACAGCCTGGTAGGATCCTGGGAAGTGGCCGTCGGGTCAAGCCCTACGACGCCGCACACCAGTCTCACGAACGGGAAGAAGAATATGAGTACCCAGATCACGCCGAACACGTTGAATACAAGGTGGGCGAGTGCCGCCCTGCGGGCCTGGGTGTTGGCTCCCATGGCCGCGAAATTGGCAGTGAGCGTGGTACCGATGTTCTCTCCCATGACCAGGGCGATACCCTGGAAGATAGTTATCGCTCCCGTGGTGCAGAGGACCATGGTGATTGCCATCAGGGCGGCAGAACTCTGTACCATCGCGGTAAGGATCGATCCTATCAGGAGGAACAGAAGGATGGTGCCGTAGTTCGTCTTGAAGCTTGCGAAAAACGCCACGACGGCAGGTTTGCTGGCCAGGTCCATCTCATTGCCGGCGTCCTTGAGCATCGCCAGGGCGAAGAGCAGGAATGCCAGTCCGAACAGGAAATCGCCCACATAGCGGTGCTTGCCCAGTTGGATGAGTATGATACCGACGAGGAACGCAGGCCATACCAGCATGACTATGTTGAAGGAGAATCCGGCAGACATGATCCACGCGCTGATGGTGGTTCCGATATTGGCTCCCATGATGACGGAACGGTGGTAGCCGCCGAAGACTGTACCGCTACCGTTACCAGGGCACCTGTGGCGACTCCGGACAGCCGGTTCGTGGTCATGGCTCCGAGGAGGTGCCTGAGCTGAGGACCCGCCATCTTCTGGAGAGCCTCGCTCATGACTTTCATTCCGTAGATAAGGAGGGCGATCGAGCCCAGTAGTTTCAGCGCGATAAGCATTTGTCAAGAGGTTGGAATATGCAAAGATACGGACAATCGCATTTTCCGGCAATAGCTTTTTTTTGAAAACCGGACGAATTTCGTATATTAGAGGAAATTCGTCTTTTATGAAAAGAATATTGATAATACTGATTGCGATGTTCCCGTTTTTCTCCTGCGGCAAGAAAGCCGCCCTTCCGTATGAAACGGACAAGATAGCCGCTCCTGAAGGTGGCGAAGTCGAGATCGTGTTCATCAAGCACGGTTCCCTCGCGCTGAACTATAAGGGTTTCCATATCCAGATCGATCCTGTATCGAAGCAGGATGGGATGACAGTCGATTATTCCAAATTCCCGAAGGCCGATCTGATACTGGTTACCCACGATCATTTCGACCATCTTGATCCTGATGCGGTCAAGACCTTGCAGAAGGGCGGGACCCGCATCATCCTGCCCCGGAGCTCCTGCGAAAAGCTGGGGTTCGGGGAGGTCGTGGCCGAAGGAGACCGTATCGAAGTGGATGAAGATGTCTGCGTGGATGTGGTCCCGGCATACAACACGACAGAGGACCACATGAAATTCCATCCGAAGGGGTATGGTGTCGGTTACATCCTGACCATCGCCGGCCTGAAGGTATATGTCGCCGGGGACACCGAACTGATTCCGGAAATGGCGGCATTGGCAGATGAGAAACTGGATGCTGCCTTCCTCCCTGTGAACCAGCCATATACGATGACGGTGGCACAATGCCTCGATGCAGCCAGGCTGATCCGCCCGCGCATACTGTATCCATATCACTACAGCGACACTCCTGTCCGCCAGGTGGCTGATTCCCTTGCTGATTCTTCGATAGAAGTACGTATCCGCCAGATGCAGTGATCCTGAACCAGAAACGCTTCAATTCCAAACAATATGGCAGACGAGACCATTATCTTTTCGATGTGCGGGGTAGGGAAGACTCTCCCGAACAACAACAAGGTGATCCTGAAGGACATCTACCTTTCTTTCTTCTATGGCGCCAAGATCGGTATCATCGGTCTGAACGGTTCGGGAAAATCCACCCTCCTGAAGATCATCGCCGGAGTCGAGAAATCGTACAAGGGTGAAGTCGTTTGGGCTCCTGGGTATTCGGTGGGATACCTCGAGCAGGAACCTCAGATGGATCCTTCCAAGACCGTGCTTGAAGTTGTGCAGGAAGGAGTCCAGGAGGTCGTGGATGTCCTGAATGAATACAATGAGATCTCGATGAAGTTCATGGAGCCGATGAGCGACGATCAGATGAATGCCCTCATCGAGCGCCAGGGTGAACTCTCGGAGATGATCGACCACATGGGCGGATGGGAACTGGATTCGAAGTTGGAACGGGCGATGGATGCTCTGAACTGTCCTCCGCAGGAGGCCTTGGTCTCGACTCTGTCCGGAGGAGAAAGGAGGCGGGTGGCGCTTTGTCGCCTGCTTCTGCGGCAACCTGACGTCCTTCTCCTTGACGAGCCTACCAACCACCTGGACGCAGAAAGCATCCAGTGGCTGGAAGCCCATCTGAGGCAGTACAAGGGCACCGTGATAGCCGTTACCCATGACCGTTATTTCCTGGACAACGTTGCTGGCTGGATACTCGAACTGGACCGCGGGGAAGGTATCCCTTGGAAGGGCAACTACAGTTCCTGGCTGGACCAGAAGACCAAGAGGCGGCCCCGAAGGCCCGTCAGGCCAAGCAGAAAGCCCGTCTGGGTGCTTATGAGAAACTGGCTGCCGCCGACATCAGGGAGAAAGAACAGAATCTGGAGATTTACATTCCGAACGGCCCTCGCCTTGGCAACAAGGTCATCGAATTCGACGATGTTTCCAAAGCCTATGGCGACAAATTGCTGTTCGAACATCTTTCCTTCAAGCTCCCGCCTGCCGGGATTGTCGGGGTCATAGGCCCTAACGGCGCCGGTAAGACGACCCTCTTCCGGCTGATAATGGGAGTGGAGAAGCCTGATTCAGGCACGATCACGATCGGTGAGACGGCCAAGATATCTTATGTCGACCAGCAGCACCGCAGCATCGATCCGGACAAGACAGTCTATGAGACCATAGCAGGAAATTCCGAATGGGTCCGCCTCGGCAACCGGGACATCAACGCCCGTGCCTGGGTGTCCCGGTTCAACTTCACCGGAGCCGACCAGGAAAAGCTTTGCGGAGTCCTTTCGGGAGGTGAGAGGAACCGTCTGCACCTGGCGCTCACCCTTAAGGATGAAGGTAATGTACTGCTTTTGGACGAGCCTACCAACGACGTGGATGTCAATACTATACGGGCATTGGAGGATGGTCTGGAGAATTT
>ONPI01000022.1 GCA_900319685.1 uncultured Bacteroidales bacterium | reverse complement strand
GACCAGCCGCAGTGGATCACCGTGGACCTTGGTGCCCTGAGCGAGTTCAACCTGGTCAATATCCATTGGATACACAAAGCCAAGCTGGCCTTGCTCGAGTCATCCGAAGACGGCGAGAAATGGAAGAAAGTGATGCCGGTCCCGGCCATAGATTCCCTTCTCTCTGTCGTCCCGATAAAGAAAGGGAAGGGACGTTACATCAGGCTGTCGATGACAGGCGCCGATTCCACCGGGCATTTCGCCGTGAGCGAGATACAGGTCATCGGTGTCCGGCTGCCTGACAAGAAAGCCCTGTTCAAGAAAGGGCTTGAGGTGGCTGCCGAGACTGCCGGAATAGGCCCCGGTTCATGGCAGCTACAGCGTGCCGGAAGCGTGGAAGGCACCGGAGAGGAAATCTCCAATACCGGTTACGATGCTTCGGCTTGGCTGCCTGCGGTTGTCCCCGGCACCGTCCTGACCAGCTACGTCGAGGCCGGCGTGGTTCCAGATCCGGGAGTTGCAGACAATATCCAGCAGATATCCGAGTCGTTCTTCAACAGTGACTTCTGGTACAGGGGAACGGTTCCGGTCCCGACCGACAGCCTTCGCCCGAGGACCATCCTTAACCTCGATGGAATCAACTGGAAGGCTGAGGTGTTCATGAACGGACACCGACTCGGCGACATGGCCGGAGCCTTCATCCGCGGACGTTTCGACGTAACGGAGCTGCTCGATACGACCGGCAGTGCCATCATCGCGATACATGTCATCAAGAATGCCAATTACGGAGCGGTGAAGGAGAAGAATGCCGAAAGCCCTGATTTCAACGGTGGTATCCTGGGAGCCGACAACCCGACGTTCCATGCGACCGTAGGATGGGACTGGATTCCGACCGTCAGAGGGCGTGAAGTAGGAATATGGAATGACGTCCGGTTTACCAACGCCAAGGATGTCGTTCTCGACAATCCGATGGTGCAGAGCCGTATATCGCAGCCTGACACGCTTGCAACGATGACTTTCTCCGTGGATGTCACGAATCTGTCCGATGGACCTGTCAGGGGAACCGTCGCAGGTTCCATGGACAGTCTCATGTTCAGCAAGGCCGTTGCGCTTATGCCGGGCGAGACCAGGACGGTGACCATCAGCCCGTCGGATTGCCCTGAACTGATGAACCGCCAGGTTGCACTTTGGTGGCCTAACGGCTATGGTAAGCAGGCTCTCCACGACGCCACTTTCACTTTCGTGGCCGAAGGGGATACGCTCGACACCGCCAACCCTGACCTGTGCTGGAAAGCCGGAATCCGTGAAATCACCTGGAGCGGCGAACGTACGAGCCTGAACTTATATGTCAACGGCCACCGCTTCCTCCCTAAGGGCGGCAACTGGGGCTTCAGCGAATATCTCCTCCGCTACGGTGCCGATGAATACGACAAGGCGGTCTCTTATCATAAGGAGATGAATCTCAATATGATACGCAACTGGGTGGGCCAGACGGGTGACGAAGAGTTCTACGACGCATGCGACAAATACGGTATCCTTGTATGGCAGGACTTCTGGCTGGCCAATCCGACCGACGGTCCGGATCCGGACGATGAGGATATGTTCATCGCAAATGCCGAAGACTATGTCAAGCTCATCCGCCGTCATCCAAGCATCGGAATGTATTGCGGCCGCAACGAAGGGTATCCTCCGGCAACCCTGAATGCAAGGCTCGTCCAGACCGTGGGCAAATATCACCCGGGAATGCTCTATATTCCTTCCTCCGCCGACGACGGAGTGTCGGGACACGGACCTTACAGGGCGGTCGAACCGGATACCTATTTCTCGATGCCTGCCCTGAAGTTCCACACGGAAAGGGGAATGCCTGCGATCATGAATATCGGTAGCCTCACCGCAACCCTGGGAGAGGACCATCTCTGGCCATCCGACGATGTCTGGGGCCAGCACGATTTCACCAGGACAGGAGCCCAGGGCGACACCGCATTCCTCGGGATGGTCGGACGCCGATTCGGAGAGGAAGCGCTTGAATCTGCCGAATCCTTCACCGAATATGCCCAGTACATCAACTATGACGGCTACCGGGCAATGTACGAGGCGAACAATGTCGCCCGCAAGGGACTGTTGATCTGGATGTCACACAGCGCATGGCCTAGCCTGGCATGGCAGACTTACGATTACTATTTCGACAAGACTGCCGCTTTCTACGGGGTGATGAAGGCCTGCGAGCCTCTCCATGTGCAGTTCAACCCTTCGGCGATGACGGTACAGGCTGTCAATTCCACGATCTGCGGCACCGACTCTCTGACTGTGAAGATAGTCCTGACAAACCTCAAGGACGAGGAAGTCTATTCCAAGACTGCCAAGGTCTGTCTCGCCGAGGATACCACGATAGATGCGATCGATGTCGCCGACATTCCGGACGGACCTTGCCTGATGAGGCTTACCCTCACCGGCGAGGATGAGAAGGTCGTTTCTGAAAACCTGTACCTGCGCAATTTCTCTTCCGGGAAGGATACCGGAGATTACAGGGAGATTGTGAAGAAAGTCAAGGATATCAACGAATATGTCAACTTATAATCCTGCATCAAGCCACGCCGAAGAGTTCATCTGCGACGAGGAAATACTGGAAACCCTCGAATATGCTGCCAGGAACAAAGGCAACAGGGGATTGATAGAGGAAATCCTGAACAAGGCTGCGTCCTTGAAGGGACTGACCCACAGGGAGGCGGCCGTCCTGCTGGACTGCGACATCGAAGATCTCAACGAGAAGATGTTCCAGCTGGCTAAGGAAATCAAGCAGGCCTTGTATGGCAACCGCATCGTGCTGTTCGCTCCGCTTTACCTTTCGAACTATTGCATAAACGGTTGCGTGTACTGCCCTTACCATGGGAAGAACCGCGAGATCCCTCGCAAGAAGCTTTCTCAGGAAGAGATTGCGGCGGAAGTCCGTGCCCTCGAGGACATGGGCCACAAGAGGCTGGCCGTGGAGGCAGGGGAGGACCCTGTACGCAATCCAATCGAATACATCCTGGAGTCGATCAAGACCATCTATGCTACCAAGTCCGGCAACGGATCCATCCGTCGTGTCAACGTCAACATTGCCGCTACCACTGTGGAAAACTACAGGAAGCTGCATGAAGCCGGTATAGGTACGTACATCCTGTTCCAGGAGACCTACGACAAGAAGAATTACGAAGCTCTGCATCCGACCGGGCCGAAGAGCGACTACTGCTATCATACTGAGGCGATGGACAGGGCTCAGGAAGGAGGATGTGACGATGTCGGTTGCGGAGTGCTCTACGGGTTGAACAACTACCGTTACGAACTGGTCGGGCAGCTCATGCACGCCGAGCATCTGGAGGCCCGTTTCGGGGTCGGGCCGCACACCATCAGCGTGCCTCGCCTTTGTCCTGCGGAAGACATCGATCTAAAAGACTTCCCGAACGTCCTGCCGGACGACATATTCTGCAAGATCGTGGCTATCATCAGGATAGCTGCTCCTTACACCGGAATGATCATTTCCACGAGGGAGTCCCGCAAGGTTCGTGAAAAGGTGCTCGATCTCGGAATATCCCAGATATCAGGAGGTTCCCGTACTTCCGTAGGTGGTTATACGACCCCGGAACGCCACGATGAGACTGCCCAGTTCGATGTCCATGACCTGAGGACACTCGATGAGGTGATCGACTGGCTCATCGGTATGGAATACATCCCTTCCTTCTGCACGGCTTGCTACCGTGAAGGCAGGACCGGAGACCGTTTCATGAAACTGGTCAAGGCCGGAAAGATCCATCATTGCTGCACTCCGAATGCCCTGCTGACTCTCGAGGAATACCTTCTCGACTACGCGCGTCCGGAGACTCGCGAGAAAGGTCAGGCCCTGATCCGCCGTGAGATGGAGAAAGTGCCGGAGCCAGTCCGTACACGTGCAGGTAAATATCTTGACGAGATTTCCGGAGGGAAACGAGATTTCAGGTTCTGATATGGAAACACCAGGCTCTGAGAGGCTCAGCATCGCTTTCGTGGGAAGGCGGAATGCCGGCAAGTCATCATTGGTCAATGCAATCGCCGGCCAGTCAGTATCAATTGTTTCCGATATTCCTGGAACTACCACTGACCCTGTCAGGAAGGCAATCGAATTGCCTCATCTCGGGGCTTGTGTGTTGATCGATACGGCCGGCCTTGGGGACGTGGGCGCCCTCGGCTCATTCAGGGAATCTGCTACGCATCTGCAGATCGAGAAGGCAGACATCGTTGTACTGGTATGTGTCGCTGACGCTGTTACCGAGTTGGTAGAAGAACCGGTGGTTTCGAATCTGAAGGCATCCGGTACTCCTTTCATTGCGGTCCTCAATAAAGCAGATACCCTGGACGATCCAGCCCAGGCTGCCGAGCTTTTGGAGATGGACCTGGGCGTGAAACCTCTGATCGTCAGCGCCGCTAGCGGACAGGGAATCCCGGAAATGCTGGATGCCCTCCTGGATAAGGTGCCTGCCGATTTCGGGCAGCAGTCCCTGTTGGGCGGACTGGTATCTGAAGGCGACCTGGTCGTGCTCGTCATGCCTCAGGACAGCGAGGCTCCGAAGGGAAGGCTGATTATGCCCCAGGCGCGAGTTATCCGGGAGTTGCTTGACAAGGGCAATGTTTCCATAAACTGTACGCCGGAGTCATTCAAGGCCACCCTGAATTCCCTGTCACGGGATCCAGACCTTGTCATCGCCGACTCTTCGGTGTTCAAGTCTGTCGCGCCGGAAGTCCCTCAGGGAACGCGCCTTACATCATTCTCTATCTTGATGGCTGCGTTCAAGGGAGACATATCATATTTTGTGGAGAGCGCCAAGGCGATAGACCTTCTCCGTCCGGGCGACAAGGTTCTCATAGCCGAATCCTGTTCTCACGTACCTGCCGGTGAGGACATCGGCAGGGTCAAGTTGCCGGCGATGCTGCGCAAGACACTGTCAGCCCGGTTCGGGCTGTCGGCCGATACTCCACCGGAAGATATCCTAGATATCGATACAGCGTCGGGAAATGATTTCCCGAGGGATCTTTCGGAGTATTCCCTTATCATCCATTGCGGCGGATGCGTATTCTCCCGCAAGCATCTTCTTTCGCGCGTCGAGGCAGCCAGGCGCCAAGGCATCCCGATGACCAACTACGGGGTGGCGATGGCTTTCCTTACAGGCATCCTCCCGAAGGTTGTAATACCTTCAGAATAAATAACGAAGGCCGGCAGGGAAGCCGGCCTCGTCGATTATCGTTCCGCCATCGCGGATCAGTCAGCGAATTCTTCGAGTACCTTGCGGATGTCCTGAGGCTCCATACGGCCATAGACCTTCTCACCGATCATCATGACCGGAGCAAGTCCACACGCACCGACGCAGCGCAGGCAGTCCAGGGAGAACTTCCCGTCAGGAGTAGTCTCGCCGACGTCGATACCGAGGACTCTCTTGATCTCCTCCAGCAGCTTCTCGGAACCACGCACGTAGCATGCCGTACCGAGGCAGACTGAGATAGGATGGCGTCCCTTCGGAGTCATCGTGAAGAATGAATAGAATGTCACGACTCCATAGACCTGGGCTGCAGGGATGCCGAGTTTCCTCGCGATGATCCTCTGCATCGGCTCCGGAAGGTAACCGTGCAGACCCTGGCACTCGTGAAGTATGTTGATCAGTTCGCCCGGCTTGTTTCCGTGCTTTTCGCAAATATCTTCAACTTGCTTGATTACCTCGCAGGCTAGTTTAATTTCTGCCATATCAAAAGATGTTTTACCGGGTTATTTGATCGATTTGTCACTGTAATGGGTGTGGAGCAGTTCTTCGGACCTTTCGCTGAGAGGAGCTCCGAGATATTCCTTGTAGAGGGCAACGATGTCAGGATTCTCATGGCTCTTGCGGATCGGCTTGCTGGCGTCTTCCGCGTAGAGAGCCTTCTGGCGGGCCTGCAGGACCTCGATCCTGCCATGGTGATACGGCTGTCCGCCGCCACCGATACAGCCGCCTGGGCAAGCCATGACCTCGACCACATGGTAGTCGAGCTTGCCTTCACGCAGCTTCTCCATGACCTTGCGGGCATTGCCCAGGGTATGGGCGATGCAGACCTTGAGAGGGAATCCCTTGATGTCGATCGTGGCCTCCCTGATGCCTTCCAGTCCGCGGACCTCGGTGAAGTCGATCTTCGGAAGGGCCTCTCCGGTATAGACTTCATAAACTGTGCGGAGGGCAGCCTCAAGCACGCCTCCGGTTGTTCCGAATATGACGCCAGCTCCGGTGGATTCACCCATAGGGGAGTCGAAGTCGCTATCAGGAAGCTCCGCGAATCCGATATTCGCCCTCTTGATGATCCTTGCAAGCTCGCGGGTGGAGATCGAGTAATCGACATCCTGGAGTTTCTCATGCTTGAGTTCCTCACGGGTGACCTCGTATTTCTTTGCAAGGCATGGCATGATGGAAACCACCACGAGTTTCTCGCGAGGGATTCCCATCTTCTCAGCCCAGTAGCTCTTTGCGATAGCGCCGAACATCTGCTGAGGGGAACGAGCCGAAGAAGGATACTCGATGAGGTCCGGGAATTCGTGCTCGTAGAAATTGACCCACGCCGGGCAGCAGGATGTCATGATAGGAAGCTTCACTGTCTTGTCTCCGGCGAGGAACTTCTTCAGCCTTTCGAGGATCTCCGCACCTTCCTCCATGATCGTGAGGTCGGCTGCGAAGTCCGTGTCGAACACATAGTCGAAACCGAGCTGCCTGAGGGCGGATGCCAGTTTGCCGGTCACGAGAGTGCCTGGAGCCATTCCGAATTCTTCTCCTAGGGCGGCCCTGACAGCAGGGGCTGGCTGGGCGATGACGATCTTGTCAGGATTGCAGAGGTCATCCATGAGCCTGTCGGTGTCGTCGTGCTCTGTCAATGCGCCGGTAGGGCATACCGCGACGCACTGGCCGCAGTAGGTACAGTTCGTATCCTTCACCATCTTGTCGAAGGTAGGCGCGATGGTCGTGTTGAAACCGCGGCGAACGGCACCGAGGGCGCCCACTGTCTGGACGTTGTTGCATACGCTCTCGCACCTGCGGCAGAATATGCACTTGTCCATATTCCTCATGATGGAAGGAGTGAGTTCCTTCTTCCTCTGGGACAGTTCACCGCCGCTGAACGGCATTTGGGTGATATTCAGCCTGGTGACAAGGGCCTGGAGTTCGCACTCGCCGCACTTAGGACAGGTGAGGCAATCGTTCGGGTGGTCAGAGAGTATCAGCTCGGCGATTGTCTTGCGAGCCTTGATGACCCTCATCGAATTGGTCCTTACGACCATATCGGGCATACACTTGGTCGCGCATGCTGGAGCTAGGTTGCGGCGGCCCTGGACTTCGACGACGCAGAGCCTGCAGGATGCAGGACGGTTCTTCACGCACGTCCCCTTGAGGTCCATGTGGCAAAGCGTAGGAATATTGATTCCGATTGATGCGGCCGCATCCAGGATCATCGTGTCCTTAGGATCAGGCAGCTTTTATAATACTGATATAGCACCGAAGTGGCAGCGGGACATGCACATTCCGCAACGGATGCACAGGTAAGGATTGATTACGTGAGGTTTGCGGACGTCTCCCATGATAGCGGAAGCAGGGCAGTCCTTGGCGCATATACCGCAACCGCGGCACTTCTCCGGATTGATGGTGTAGGTCAGCAGAGCCTTGCACTTCTTCGCGCGGCACTTGTGCTTCTTCACGTGCTCCTCATATTCTTCGTAGAAGTTGTTCATCGTGGAGAGGACAGGGTTAGGGGAGGTCTGTCCGAGTCCGCAGAGAGCGGTGTCCTTGATGACCTCGGCGAGGTTCTTGAGCATCTCCAGGTCCTTCATCTCACCCTTTCCTTCGGTAATCTTGGTAAGGATTTCGAGCATCCTCTTGTTACCGATGCGGCATGGAGTGCACTTTCCGCAGGATTCACCGACGATGAATTCAAGGTAGAACTTCGCGATGGCGACCATGCAATCGTCTTCGTCCATCACGATCATACCTCCGGAACCCATCATCGAACCAGCAGCGGTCAGGCTTTCGTAGTCGATAGGAATATCCAGGTGCTTTTCCGTAAGGCAGCCGCCGGAAGGTCCGCCCGTCTGGACGGCCTTGAATTTCTTCCCGTTCTTGACACCGCCACCGATGTCGTAGATGATTTCACGCAGCGTGGTTCCCATCGGAACTTCGATAAGTCCTACGTTGTTGATTTTGCCGGCAAGGGCGAACACCTTGGTACCCTTGGACTTCTCGGTACCGATGGAAGCGAACCATTCAGGTCCCTTGGTCAGGATGACCGGGACGTTGGCAAGGGTCTCGACGTTGTTGACGTTCGTCGGTTTACCGAGGTAACCGGACTCTGCAGGGAACGGTGGCTTCAGGGTAGGCTCTCCGCGCTTTCCCTCCATGGAATGGATGAGGGCTGTCTCTTCTCCGCAGACGAATGCTCCGGCACCGTAGCGGATCTCTATGTCGAAGTCGAATCCGGATCCGAGGATGTCCTTGCCCAGGAAACCATATTCCCTGGCCTGCTCCAAGGCGACCTGGAGCCTGTGGACGGCGAGAGGATACTCAGCCCTGATATAGATAAGGCCGTTGTTCGAGCCGATGCAGAAACCGCAGATGGCCATGGCTTCGAGGATGGAGTGCGGGTCGCCTTCCATGATGGAACGGTCCATGAAAGCTCCCGGGTCTCCTTCGTCGGCGTTGCAGACGACATATTTCGCGTCATCCTGATATGCGCGGCAGAATTCCCATTTCTTTCCGGTAGGGAAGCCTGCGCCTCCGCGACCGCGGAGTCCGGAAGCCTTGATCATTCCGATCACTTCTTCCGGAGTCTTGTGGAACACCATGTCCGCAAGGGCGGCGTATCCGTCCCTGGCGATATATTCTTCTATGTTTTCAGGATCGATGAGACCGCAGTTCCTGAGGGCGACTCGAACCTGCTTCCCATAGAAGTTCATGTGCTTGGAATCGCTGATGTGCTTCTGGGTCTCCGGATCTACGTAGAGAAGCCTCTCGACCTTGCGCCCCGCGATGATGTGTTCGGATACTATTTCTTCGGCATCCGAAGGTTTCACCTGGGTGTAGAAAGTGTTGTCTGGAATGATTTTGACGATCGGGCCTTTCTCGCAGAAGCCGAAACAGCCGGTAGTGATGACATCGACTTTGTCACTGATGCCGTGCTGTTCGAGGGATGCCTTGAGGTTCTTTACGATCAGAGCGCTTTCGGAAGCCTTGCAGCCGGTACCTCCGCAGCAAAGGATCTGCAGATGCCCGGTACCTTTCTCGATTCCGCAGCTTTCCTCAGAGACGAGAGCGTTGCTCTTCTCCCTGAGTTCCAGCAATTTCTCCGCTCTTTTCTTGATGGCCGCCAAGTCATCGACGGTTAGTGTTTTCATAATGGTAAAATGACATAAATGATTCAGTCGTTAAAGTTAGGTATTATTATTCTATTGACAAAAAATAATTAGGAAAATATCTGAATTAGTCAATAATTGTAAGCGTTTTGGCGCGAGATACTTCGAAATTGTAGAAATAAGTTTGGAAATACCGGTGAAATGACTAATTTCGCAGGACAAAAGGAAAAACCATAATAACACTCAAATATGGAAATCAAGAATGCTATGGCCGGAACCCTTGAATCTGGGGATATCCTCATCCAGGTTGAACCGGGGAAAGGCTTGCAGGTTGACCTGCAGAGTTCTGTATCGGCCCAGTTCGGCCGGCAGATCAAGGCGGTGATCACCGATACCCTCAAGGGTTTGGGTGTCGAGAACGCCAGTATTAAGGCCACGGATAAAGGTGCCCTCGACTGCACCATCCGTGCACGTGTAACTGCGGCGGTCGTCCGCGCAACCGGGAAAGACGTATGGAAAGACTGAGAAGAACGATGATGTTCGTTCCGGGAAACAACCCCGGAATGATGGCAGACGCCCACATCTACGGTCCGGATTCCATCATGCTGGACTTGGAAGATTCCGTGACCATGGCAGAGAAGGATGCAGCAAGGCTCCTTGTCTACAATGCACTCAAGTCGATTGATTACGGTGACACCGAAATGGTGGTCAGGATCAATCCGCTGAGCACTCCTTACGGCAAGAAGGATGTCGAGGCTGTCGTAAAGGCAGGTGTCGATGTGATCCGCATGCCTAAGACCGAGACCGCCGACGAAGTCCGCGAACTTGAGGCGGAGATCATCAAGGTCGAGACTGAACTCGGCTGTGTCGGCAGGACACGCATCATGGCCGCTATCGAGAGTGCCCTCGGTATCGTGAACGCTTTCGAGATCGCCAGCGCTTCCGACAGGATGATGGGTATCGCCCTCGGTGCTGAAGACTATTCAGCCAACCTCAAGACTCAGCGTACTCCTGGTGGAGCGGAGCTTCTCCTTGCCCGTGAGACGATAGTCGTAGCAGCCCGCGCCGCTGGCATCGCTTGCTTCGATACCGTATATTCCAATCTTGATGACATGGAGACTTTCCGCAAGGAAGTCGAACTCATCAAGACTCTCGGATTCGATGGCAAGTCCATCATCAACCCTCGCCAGATCGAGGTCGTGAACGAGGTGTTCGCACCGTCCCAGAAGGACATAGACAAGGCTCTGCGCATCATCGCCGCCATCAAGGAGGCTCAGGCAAAGGGCTCCGGTGTCATCGCAGTCAACGGCAAGATGGTTGACCGTCCTGTGGTTATCCGCGCCGAGCGCACGGTCGCACTGGCAATAGCATCCGGTATCTTAGACAAGGAGGAAGCATTATGAGAAACAGCAAAGTAGTCTCCCTCGAGGAGGCAATCAGGAAATCCGGTCTCAAAGACGGAATGACCATATCCTTCCACCATCATTTCCGTGGTGGAGACAAGGTTGTGAACCTTGTAGTCGACCAGCTTGCCCGTATGGGTTACAAGAACCTGCATCTTGCGGCTTCCAGCCTCTCGGACGTGCATTCTCCGCTCATCGAGCATATAAAGAACGGTGTTATCACCAAGATTTCCACTTCCGGTCTCCGCGGGGAACTCGCCAATGAGATTTCCCACGGCCTGATGAAGGAGCCGGTAATATTCCGTTCCCACGGAGGTCGCGGAAGCGCCATAGCTTCAGGTGAACTTCACATTGACGTCGCTTTCCTCGGCGCATCTTCTTGTGACGAACTTGGAAATGCCTCAGGCTGCCCTCGTTCCGAGAATGCCAAATCAATCTGCGGTTCCCTCGGATATGCCCTTCCTGACGCCCGTTATGCGGACCATGTGGTAGTGCTTACCGACGACCTTGTGGCATATCCGAACGTCCCTAAGTCCATCTCTGCCTGCGACGTTGAATCGGTGGTGGTAGTCGACTCCGTCGGTGATAGCTCCAAGATCTCTTCCGGAGCAATCAGGGACTCCAAGAATCCTCGTGATATTCTGCTTGCTAAACAGGCTGCTAAAGTTATCATTAACTCTGGTTACTTCAAGGATGGCTTCAGCATTCAGACGGGTACCGGCGGAGCTTCCCTCGCTGCTGTGAAATATATCCGTGAGAGCATGATCGAGAAGGGCATCAAGGCGTCCTTCGCCCTCGGTGGAATCACTGCCCACATGGTAAAACTCCATCAGGAAGGCCTCATCGGTAAACTCATCGATGTCCAGTCATTCGACAAGGTGGCTGCTGAATCCATCGCTTCCGACCAGGATCATCAGGAAGTTTCCTCAGTAGAATATGCCAGCGCAGAGCACAAGGGATCCGCAGTCCACGCCCTTGATATCGTAATCCTTTCGGCACTGGAGGTGGATGTCAACTTCAACGTGAACGTCCTCGTCGGTTCCGACGGTATCATCCGCGGTGCGGTCGGTGGCCATCCGGACACAGCTGAAGACAGTGCCCTTTCAATCATCGTATGCCCACTCCTCCGCGGACGTATCCCTTGCGTCGTGCCGAAGGTGACGACCCTCATAACTCCGGGCAAGAGCGTGGATGTCGTGGTTACCGAATATGGTATCGCAGTCAATCCTGCACGCCATGAAATCGCCGAGCGTCTTGTTGAAGCAGGCCTGAAGGTAGTTGATATCAACGATCTGGCAGCCAAGGCAAAGAGTATCATCGGCGAGCCTGATGCACTTCCGTTCGGAAACAAGGTGGTCGGTATCGTAGTCGACCGTCACGGAGATGTCCTGGACGAGATCAGGAATATCGAGGACTAACCCATAAGACAAGTATCCCAATGGGACAGGAAGTCACATTGGAACAGCTTCTCCAAAGCAGGGACGAGCGTGCCATGCGCCAGAAAGACTGGATCATGGCACACCCGTCCTTGACATTGGTGTGCCTTACGGTCATCCTTCCCGGTCCTGTCAAGCGGGATTCCCGTTCGTTGCGTGTTGCCGCTGCGGGAGTGGAGGCGATCCGCTCCTCCCTGTCCCCGGTCAAGGAAGAATGCTTCGATCTGCTGACTGGCTTCGAAGGGTATTTCCTGGTTGACGGGACGTCAGCCGGGGTGAAGGAAGCGTGCTGCAGGATAGAGGATTCCCATCCGCTTGGACGCCTGATGGATATCGATGTCCTCCGTCTTGGTGAATATGGCGTCGTGCCCGTGAGCCGCAGCGAAGCCGGTCTGCCTCCGCGCCGCTGCCTCATCTGTGACCTTCCGGCCAGGGAGTGTATGCGAGCCCGTAAGCATTCTCGGGAAGAATTGTTGCAAAAAATAGATGAAATCCTCTATTCCGCTGATAATTTGTAACAAAACCTTTGGAAATCCATAATAATTCTGTACATTCGCGCTATTAATCGAATAGAGGCGTGAACGATATGACCGATATTCAGGAAATGCCCTTGAGCGTTCCTCATTTCCGGCGGAAGGTGGAAGACTTCCTCGGAAGGAACGGCCTTCGGCTGGAGGATGTCGATGTCTATCTCTCAATCCAGAATCCGGAAGGGGAAATACTCGCGGGAGGCGGCCTGAAAGGCGATGTGATCAAATGCGTTGCCGTGTCTGAGTCCTCCAGGAGCCAGGGTCTGTCAGCACCCCTCTTTTCGCGTCTCATATCCATTGCATCTGAGCGTGGGATCACCAACCTCAAAGCATTCACAAAGCCGAAGAACGAGTCCGTTTTCGCCAGCCTGGGATTCCACACCCTCGCATATGCCCCCAAGGCAATCCTGATGGAGAACGGAAGGGGCTTGGAATCATATCTTGAATATCTCGGAAAACACAGGAAGAACGGCAGGAACGGAGCCATCGTCATGAATGCCAATCCTTTCACTAACGGGCACCAGTACCTTGTCAGGAACTCGTCACAACAGGTCGATAACCTTTACGTCATACCCGTAAGGGAGGATGTGTCACGTTTTCCGTACCGGGAGCGCCTTCAGATGATGGAGTCAGGCTGCGACGGTTTGGCCGAAGTACTGGAAGGAAGCGCTTACCAGGTTTCATCCGCTACTTTCCCGACATATTTCCTCAAGGACTTATCGGACGCCTCCGAAACGCAGATGAGGCTCGACCTCGACCTCTTCGGGCGGCATATTGCTCCGGCTCTCGGGATTACCGTGCGCTTTGCGGGCAGTGAACCGGCAGATCCTCTCACGGCACGATACAACGAACTGATGAAAGAGATGCTGCCTTCATACGGTATCGACTTTTGTGAGACGGAAAGGCTCTGCGACGATGAGAACCATTCCGGCACCCTTCATGTTCACCACTCTCATGTCAAAAGTGACCCGCCGGACATCGCGGCCATCGGAATCAGCGCCTCTCGGGTACGCAAGGCTCTTGACGAAGGCCGTCTTCCTTGGTGGCTCGTCCCTTCCGGGACCTGGCCGTATCTCGTGGCAGAAGCTGTGAGCCGCTCGATGCGTATGGAACTCGATGCTCCGTTCAAGCCCGGTCTCGTAGATCCTGGCCGCAGGGGAGCCCATACCGATATGGACTATTCCTTGATGAAAGGGAGTATCGATGTGATAAGGCGTTCATTTACAAGTCATTCAGATAAGACCAATCCGGTAGCTTTCGGCAAGGCTGTAGAGAGTGATGTGATGGAATATACAGGGGGTGTGAACACCTACAGGGGAGCGATATTCTGCCAGCTGACCATGGCGATGGCTTTCCTGGATCTGATTTCCCGTCCGGAAACCGATACGGAAAGACTTCCGGAACTTCTTCCGGAAGCCATAGCAAGGCTTGCGTCGCAGGTTGAACCATCTTATACCTCCAACGGAGGACGTGCTGTCAAGGAATACGGAGTCAAGGGTGCCCTTGCCATGGCCCTTGGCGGCTACAGGGAACTGTTCGGCAACTGGCTGCCATTTTACCGGAGCGTCAAAGGAGATGAGTGGGGACTGCAGAAGACCTTGCTGCTCATAATGTCATCACTGGATGACACTTGCATAATCCACCGCGCCGGATATCCCCGTGCTCAGGAGGTGAAGGCGGAAGCCTCGGAATTGCTTCGCAACTTCTCTCCGGAAGGACTCGAGGCGATGGACGAGGTTTTCCTCAACGAGAGGATATCGCCGGGAGGATGCGCAGACATGCTTGCATTGACTTTACTTGCCGATAATTTGTTGAATTAATATAATTAATACATTAACTTGCTTTAAACCAAATCATTATGGTAGAATTGACCCCTCACGGCGTTTATCTCCTGAACGGGAAGACCATCGTCTCCGATCCGGCCGGCATGCCTTCTCCGGACGAGGCACGTGAAAACACAATCGCCTACGGAATCCTCCGCGCACACGATGTGGACGGATCCAAGGGCAAGAAGATGCGCATCCGTTTCGATGCCATGGCATCCCACGACATCACATATGTCGGTATCATCCAGACAGCCCGTGCGAGCGGACTGGAGAAGTTCCCAATCCCTTATGCGATGACCAACTGCCACAACTCCCTTTGCGCTGTGGGCGGCACCATCAATGAGGACGACCATGTATTCGGACTTTCCGCAGCCAAGAAGTACGGCGGCATCTATGTCCCTGCCAACCAGGCTGTCATCCATCAGTACGTCAGGGAGAAGCTTTCCGGTTGCGGACGCATGGTCCTCGGATCCGACTCCCATACCCGTTACGGCTCCCTTGGATGCATGGGTGTCGGCGAAGGTGGCGGAGAGCTCGTGAAGCAGCTTCTCAGGAACACCTGGGACATCAACGCGCCTGAGGTCGTACTGGTATGGCTGGATGGCAAGCCTCGTCGCGGCGTAGGTCCTCACGACGTTGCCATATCTCTCGTAAAGGCAGTCTTCGAGAGCGGTTTCGTGAAGAACAAGGTCCTTGAGTTCGCCGGCCCTGGCGTCAAGGAACTACCTGTCGACTTCCGCAACGGCATCGATGTGATGACCACCGAGACCACCTGCCTCAGCTCCATCTGGGTGACTGACGATGCAGTCAAGGAATACTTCACCATGCACGAGCGTCCTGAGGCATTCAAGGAGCTCCAGCCAGGCGAAGTCGCTTACTACGACAGCATGATCCGCATCGATCTCAGCAGCCAGGAGTGTATGATCGCTCTTCCGTACCATCCATCGAACGCTTATACCATCCATGAGCTTCAGGCTGATCCTGAGGGAATCCTCAAGGCAGTCGAAGAAGACACTCGCAAGCGTTTCGGCGACAAGGTCCACGCAGATCTCGTCTCCAAGATCAAGGACGGCAAGGTCGTGGCTGACCAGGCTCTCATCGCAGGCTGCTCCGGCGGTACTTACGATAACCTTTCCGCAGCTGCCACCATCCTCAAGGGCAAGACCATCGGAAACGACTACTTCACGATGAGCTGCTATCCGCAGTCCACACCAGTATATCTGGCAACCACCCGCAACCACATCGCCGAGGAACTCCTCGAGGCCGGCGTGGTGATCAAGCCTGCATTCTGCGGACCATGCTTCGGAGCCGGTGACGTCCCTGCCAACAACGGACTCTCCATCCGCCACACCACCCGCAACTTCCCTAACCGTGAAGGTTCGAAGCCTGGCAACGGCCAGATTTCCCTCGTAGCCCTCATGGATGCCCGTTCCATCGCTGCCACTGCAGCCAATGGTGGAGTCATCACCGCTGCAACCGACATCGAATACGAAGACACCCACAAGCCATATTCCTACGACGGACGCATCTACAAGAGCCGTGTCTATGACGGTTATGGCAAGGCTGACCTCTCTGTCGAACTCCGCTACGGTCCGAACATCAAGGACTGGCCGGTGATGTATCCAATGGAGGAGAACATGCTCCTGGAACTCGCAGCTGTCATACATGACCCTGTGACCACCACCGATGAGCTCATCCCTTCTGGAGAGACTTCAAGCTACAGGTCCAACCCTCTGAAGCTCAGTGAATTCGCACTCAGCCGCAGGGTTCCTGAATATGTAGGCATCTCCAAGCGCATCCAGTCCCAGGACCTCGAGCGCCGTGCAGGTAACGTTCCTGCCAACGTAGCCGAGGCACTCAAGGCAGCAGGCGCATCCGCAAAGGACACCTCGTTCGGTTCCTGCGTATTCGCCAACAAGCCTGGTGACGGTTCTGCACGCGAGCAGGCAGCTTCCTGCCAGAAGGTGCTCGGCGGCGACGCCAACATCTGCTACGAATATGCTACCAAGCGCTATCGCTCCAACTGCATCAACTGGGGTATCGTTCCTTTCACGATCGCTCCTGAGACCGCATTTGACTATGAGCCTGGCGACTTCGTATTCGTCCCTGGCATCCGCAAGGCCATCCTTTCCGGTGCCGAAGAGATCGATGCCAAGGTCATCACCAAGGCCGGTGTCAAGCCGCTCCATCTCTATTTCCAGAACCTGACCGCCGACGAACGCGAGATCCTCGCGGACGGCTGTCTGATGAACTATTACAAGAACCGCAAATAATACAGATATGGAAAAGATCAAAATGACAACCCCGATCGTCGAAATGGACGGCGATGAGATGACCCGCATCCTTTGGAAGATGATCAAGGACGAACTCATCCTTCCTTTCGTCGATCTCAAGACCGAGTATTACGACCTTGGCCTGCCTAACCGCGACAAGACCGAAGACCAGATCACGATCGATGCAGCCAACGCGACTAAGAAGTACGGTGTCGGTGTAAAGTGCGCCACCATTACTCCTAACGCTCAGCGTATGACCGAATACAACCTGCACCAGATGTGGAAGAGCCCTAACGGGACCATCCGTTCAATCCTTGACGGAACCGTTTTCCGTACCCCTATCACCATCCCTTCCATCCACCCTGCAGTGAAGTTCTGGAAGAAGCCTATCACTATCGCCCGTCATGCTTATGGCGACGTCTATAAGAGCGTGGAAATAGTTGCAGATGAGCCTGGTACAGCCAAGCTTGTCTTCGACGGCGAATCAGGCAAGCACGAGGAGGTTGTCATCCAGCAGTTCAAGGGCCCAGGTGTCCTTCAGGGAATGCACAACACCGAGAAGTCCATCCGCAGCTTCGCCCACTCTTGCTTCCAGTACGCTCTCAGCCTCAAGCAGAGCATCTGGTTCGCAACCAAGGACACCATCTCCAAGAAGTACGACGGCCGTTTCAGGGCCATATTCGAAGAGGTGTTCCAGGAGTATAAGGACCGCTTCGCTGAGGCAGGGATCGAGTATTTCTATACTCTCATCGACGATGCTGTCGCACGCGTAATGCGTTCCGAGGGTGGTTTCATCTGGGCTTGCAAGAACTATGACGGCGATGTGATGTCCGATATGGTCTCCACCGCTTTCGGTTCCCTGGCTATGATGACCTCTGTACTTGTCAGCCCTGACGGTAATTATGAATATGAGGCCGCTCACGGAACAGTGACCCGCCACTATTACAAGTATCTCAAGGGAGAGGAGACTTCCACCAACCCTATCGCTACGATCTTCGCATGGAGCGGAGCATTCCGCAAGCGTGGCGAGATGGACAACCTTCCTGAGCTTGTCAACTATGCAGACCAGCTTGAAGGTGCCTGCCTGGATACCTTGAACGACGGCTGCGCAACCAAGGACCTTGTGAATCTCATGGAAGGCATCACTCCTAAGATGCTTACTTCCGCAGAGTTCCTCACAGCTATCCGCGAGCGTCTCGAGAAGCGTCTGGGCGCATAAGGGAACAGCCATACAATACTAAAAGAGGGTGACCGAACTATTATTTTCGGTCACCCTCTTGCTTTTAATTTGTGAAGATGCCGCAGATGCGACAGGCTGTCTCCTCCGAGGCCCGTGGCCGCCCGTGGCCACGTGAACGGGAGGGGCCCGCAAGCGCAGCGCAGTGGGAGGGATGAGCGCAGCGAAGGCTACCGGAGGAGAGCAGCCTGCGCACGGAGGCGATTATTGCAAAAGGAAGGCTACCAGCCTTTCTTGATGTTTTCAGCCATCTCGTGGGCCAGGCGTGCCCTGGCCTCGAAGCTGTACCAGGCGATATGAGGCGAAAGGATTATCCGCTCCGGGTGCTTTGCCTTCAGGAATGGATGGTCGAGAGGGATAGGCTCTTTCTGATATACGTCTATTCCGGCTCCGGCGATCTTTCCTTCGTCTATGGCGCGGACAAGGTCGGCTTCGACTGCGATTCCGCCGCGGCCGGTATTTACCAGGAAGGCCGTAGGCTTCATCTTGCAGAATTCGTCATATCCGATCAAGCCTTTGGTCCGCTCGTTGAACGGGGCGTGGATGCTGATCACGTCGGAACGGCCCAGCAAGTCGTCCAGGGATACGGATTCATATTCCTTGCAATGTGAAGTGCCGCTGGTAGAGAAATAGATCACCTCCATACCGAAGGCTTCCGCTATTGTGGCGACCTTCCTTCCGATTGCACCCATTCCGACGATTCCGATGGTCTTGCCTGCAAGCTCGGTGAAAGGATGGTCTGCATCGACATGGATGCTTCCGGCGCTGTAGCGTCCGTCCCTTGCGTAGGCATTGTAATGGAAGGCCCTTCCGACAAGGTTGAGGATATGCATCCAGGCGATCTGGGCTACGGAATCAGTGGAATAGCCGGCGACATTCCTCACGATAACCCCTCTTTGCTCGCATAGGGCGGTATCGATGTTGTTTATGCCCGTGCCGGCCTCGCATATCAGTTTCAGTTTTGGAGCGGCATCCAGGAATTCTTTGTCAACAATCACTTTATTGAGGATAGCTACGTCAGCATCGGAGACACGCTCCCTTGCCTCTGCGGCGGTGGAAGACGGGTAACAGGAAAACTCTCCGAGGGCGGCTATCTCCGCCATCGAGGCATCTCCCATCGTAGCGGCATCCAGGAATACGATTTTCATATCTGTGCGAGATTATATTCTTGAATGATAAAGATAATTCTTTTATTCCGAATAATGCCATAATCGGGAAAATGTTTATCTTTAAACTGTTTATTGTGGATCGATATGGCTAGGAAAAAGAATATGACGCTCTCTGAGGCGGAGAATCGGGTGATGGCTAACAGCCAGAGGTTCGAGCAGTTGCCGGAAATCGTGGAGCACGCGCAGGCTTCGCTGGACATGCTCTCGGGCAAGTGGGAAGATATAATTGCCCTCGATGAATATATGGACTCAGGGCAGTGGCTGCGTGATTATGAGGCGGATGAGAGGGGAGAGATCGACAAGGACCTGCCACGCGGAGTCCTTTCCCAGGACGCGCTTTACGACACCTTGCAGGAGCTCCAAGAAGTGCTCAGGAGCATAAGAAGACTGGCCCGCAAATCCAAAGAACTGTAATGTGGAGCATAGGAGGATCGAACTCCTGACCTCAAGATTGCGAACCTTGCGCTCTACCAGCTGAGCTAATACCCCATTCGAGGTGCAAAGTTAGCAAAAAAGGCGGAAGTATATCATTTTTCGATGTTTTTTGTTTCCCGTTCCGCGACATAGTCGTTGTACCTGACCCATTCTTCAGGCTTAGGCATGTCATAGACGGCACTCCTGAGCCAGTCGCTGAAGTCCTTCAGGTTCCCGTGCTCCTTCTGCTTTTCCACGGTCAGGATATTCCCGATCCCCACCCGCACCCTCCGGTGCTTCTTGTTGACTACTTCGTGCGGAAGCTGAAGCAGCCTCACCCTCCAGTCTATAAGGCCTAACTCATAGAACCACCAAGAGTTATGGTCGAAGAAACGGATTGGAACGATGGGAACGTGAGCCTTTTTTATAAGTCGTATCACAGATTCCTGCCACTCCCGGTCCCGTATCTTCATCTCCCTCAGGCTGAGGTCGGAAACAGCTCCGGAAGGGAAGAACCCCACGGGATTGCCGGCGTGGAGGTGCGAAAGGACCTGGCGTACTCCCTGGATGCTCTTTCCGGTGACTCCGGTACTTGCATCCGTCTTGGGATTCACTACTATCCAGCTGGATTTCAATGGTTCCACCATATCCAGAAACTCGTTGACCATCACCTTGAATCCATTCCGTAGATGGCCGATGAGGTCCACCAGGATCACCCCGTCTATGCTTCCGTACGGGTGGTTGCTGATGGTTATGAACGGGCCGTCGGGAAGCCCGGCCAGCCTTTCCGGATGACCCAGCTTGTAGTTGATACCGAGGTCCTTGAGCACCGCACCCGCAAACTCGGCACCGTCAAGATGGCTGAACCGGTCGTTCAGGTCCGAGACGGTTTCAACGGAAAGCACTTTCCGGAGGAAACCGGCGAAAAGATTGCCGGCCTTGCCACGGAAAAGCGGAGAGAACCGCTCCATTTCGGAGACGGGGAGGAGAGGCATCAGTCGTCCCTCCTTTCCGGCATCGGATCCGCCTTGGCGTATCCGCGTGCATCCTGGATTACCGTGACCAAGTAGATCAAAACAAGGACGGCGAGGATTACGAGTCCTGCGATGTCAAGGGCAGTCAATGCCACTTCGCGTCCAAGGAAATGCATCGAAGTATGGAATTCCCTTATGCAAGGGAAGAATATGACGCACATTATGAGTAGGCAGGCTATCACCCTGAACTCGGTAGGACCGAGCTTTCCGTAGGTGAGCTTGAACTCGCTCTTAAGATGTGCGTTGACGCTGACGTTGACCGTCAGGAACAGGTACACGATGAGTATCATCAGGGCGATGTCAAGACGCATGAGGTATGACAGGCCCAATCCGAGGAACATGAATGCTTCGTTGAAACAATCCACCGTGTGGTCGAGGTAGTACCCGTAGAGAGGTCTCTGGGTATTGCGGACCCTGGCCAGGGTTCCGTCCAGGGAGTCACCATACCAGTTCACGACGAAGCCAGCGATGCTCAGCCAGAGCCAGTTGATGTTCTTGGAACAGAGCACGAATCCGGCTCCGATCATCAGTGCGCCGATGATACCGACCAATGTGAGCATGTCGGAAACGACCCATTTGGGCTGTCTCTCCGCCAGCCAGGCAAGGGCCTTCTTCTCGGCTCCGTTCAGGATGGAATTCTGTATCCTTACCGCTTTCTTGTCTGCCATGTCTATATTGTGTTATTGGAGTTCCTTGATGTAAACCCTGGCCCTCTTGTGGAGCCGGTGCTCGAACCGTCCCCATATGTTCTGGACGTTGTGGTTGTCCTCCAGTTCGCGTGTACTCTCGACATACTTGATACCGTTCTTCTTCATCCCTTCTCCGATCTTCGAAACTATCATCGCATTCACGCCCTTGTCCTGGTATTCCTCACTGATCGCTATCAGAAGGGCATCGATGGTGTCGTTCTTCCTCAGGGCCCTCAGGACATGGATGAAACCGAACGGGAACAGATGACCCTTCGCTTTCTGGAGCGCCAGCGACAGTGAAGGCAAGGTTATCCCGAACCCGATCACCTTGTCGTTCCTGTCCACGATCACAGAAACATAGTCGATGTTGATGTTCGGAAGGAACTGCTTCTTGAGGTCCTCGCACTGGGCAGGGGAGAGCTCGGAGAAGCCGTGAAGCTTCGAGTAGCAGGAATTCATCACCGAGAATATCCCGTCGACATACTTGCGCAGCAACTCGCTCTTGCTCTTGTAGTCACCTTCCCTCAGTCCGTACCTTTCCGAGACGATCCTGGCCATCCGATGGTATCTGTCGAGGTCTGTCGGGACGGATATCCTGTATTCCACGAAATCCGTGGACTTGACATATCCCTCGGCAAGGATAAGCGGCTCGTAATACGGGTAATTGTACTTCCCGTATGCGGTAGGAACCTGGTCGAATCCTTCCACCAATACTCCTGAGATGTCGAATTCAAGGAAGCCGACCGGGCCTTCCACCACGTCCATCCCTTTCTCCCGGGCATATTCCTCGACCTTGCCGATGAGTTGGTGTACGACCTCCTGGGATTCGATGAAATCGATCCATCCGAAGCGGCAGAGCTTCCTGCCGATCTTCTGGTTGTACTTGTAGTTGATGATACCTGCGATCCTCCCGATGACCTTCCCGTCCCCGTCTTCCGCAAGCCAGTATTTCCCTTCGCAGACTTCGAACGCCCTGTTCTTTTCCGGTGTGAGGGTATCGAGCTCCATCGTTTCTATCTGCGGAACGTAATACTCGTTACCTGCATACAACTCGTTGGGGAACCTTACAAAGCGCCTCAGATCCTGCCTGCCAGTCACTTCCTTGATGGTTATTGCCATAATTTCTTCAGTAATCAACATGCTAATTTACAAAAAAAAATGAATATCCCCCCGGCGCCAGTCCGGAGGGATACCCGATCGGTTTATGAGTGATACGTTAAGCTTTCTTCTGGAGTGCCAGGCCGATGAAGTAGCAGGCTGCTGCTACGGCCATACCGTTAATTGAAGGGATACCCCACTTGACGAAGTTGGCTACCAATGCGCCCAGGATGACACCGATAACGGCTGCCCAGTTGACCTGGCGCTTCGGAACGGAATCGTCAAGATATGCTTTCCTGTGGGTGAAATAGCTGCAAATCAGTATGATACCGACAGGAGGCAGAGTACAGTTCAGATAATTGAGCCAATCGCAGAAGTTCCAATATAGCCATACAGCCGCAAGGGTACCGATGAGGCCGCCCAGGAGAACCATCGTCTTCTTCGAGATGCCGAATATGTTCGAAAGGCCGAGTCCCGAAGTATAGAGGGCGTTGTCATTGGTAGTCCAGATGTTCAGGCCGAGGACAAAGATCGCGATGTAGAACAGGTTGAGGTTGAGCATGACTTCGAAGATGTCGTTTCCACCTGCATAGATGCTGGAGACGGCTCCGAAGAAGAACATCAGCGAGTTGCCCAGGAAGAAGGCGATCACGGTGATGATCAGGCCAACCTTCGAGCTCTTGCAGAACCTTGTGAAGTTCGGCGTTGCCGTTCCTCCCGACACGAATGAACCGACCACAAGTCCGGCTCCTGCTATCACTCCCAGGTCCTTTGTACCCTTCGCGAATTGCTCGATAAGAGTGGAATCACCTCTCTGGACTGCCATTACCATAGCGATCGTACCCAGGATAGCTACCGCAGGGACAGCTATGTAGCTGATGATGGTAAGGCTCTTGATGCCGAAGTATGCACTGGCGGTCATCAGGATACCTGCAATAAGCACCAGGAGATATCCCTGCCATGGCATGTAGTCCGGGGTGACATCAAGATGGAGGATCTCCTTGGCGATAGGGATGGCGAACATAGCCAGACCTACTCCGAACCATCCGATCTGCGTGAAGCTGATCAACGCGCTCGGGAGGTAGCTGCCCTTCTCGCCGAAGCTCCTCCTGGCAAGCATATCCAGGCTGAGTCCGCTTTCAGCACCGATCCAGCCGAGTGCACCGGTATAAGCTCCCAGGATGAGGCCACCAAGCAGGATGGCGAGGATGAATCCCTTGAAGTCAAGTCCGTTAGCCATGTTCTGGCCAACCCACATGGAGGCGGAGAAGAAGGTGAAGCCAAGCATCACCATGAACATACTCAAGTTGCTTTTACGACCTGAGGCGTCGACAGGACCATTAGTGTAGTCGACGTCGACCTTTTTGTTAGTTTTACTCATATCCTTTTAGGGTTTGTTTGAATTGTTCCAGCCTGGTCGACGCCACCTCCCTGAGGCTGAGCGTCTGAGCCTTCGCAAGGAAGACTCTCTCGTCGCTGTAGAGTACGTGCAGGTCTCCCAACTCGGAGAGCCTGGTCACTTCCAGCCAGTCTTCATAGCTTATCGGAGCCTTGTAGCCAAGCCGCTCCTGGGTCAGTTCCATGATGTCGGTCCTCTCCGACGCTTCAAGCACTTCCTCCCAGTATGCCACGACCTCTTTGTAGTGGTCCGGAATCTCGTAACGCCTTGCACCTCCATCGTAGATGATGCACTTCTCATAAAGCGAATATCCGTGTGCGACGACATATTCCCTGAACTCAGGGGAGATGATTCCGTCGCCCCAGTAGAAGTCGATGTCCGGTACCTGGAAGCCGAGGACACCCTTGTCCTGGTAGACATTGAATATTCCTTCGTAGAAGAAGCAGATGAAGCCCTCGAAACCTGGGCTGAAGCTCTTGATCTTGTCAGTAAGGGCTTCCATCAGGTCGATGGCGTTGGATCCTCCGATGGTGAAGAAGATGATCCTCTTGAACGAGCCTCCGTGCGACCGGAACCAGTCGATCACATGGTCCATGCACATTCTCAGGGTGGCTCCGGAAGCTATTATGTCTCCTACCATCAGGACACAGTCCTTGCAGGTCCGCACTTTCTGGTACCGTACGTCCAGCCCCGAGATGACCTCATTCTCGATTATCCTTTCACAGGAGAGGAAGTCCATGTTGGTGACCCTCAGGCCTGCCCTGAAGGCACATTCTTCGATCGGGTAGTTCAGGCCGCCCCTAAGGATGGTGAGGATGTTGACATCTCCGACCACTCCGTTGTCCACCAGGTACTGCATCCCCCTCATCGTTGCCGGGACCATGCTCTGGTAGGAACCGAAACCGACCACTTCAGGGGAAGCCATCAGCCTCCTCGTACCGTCGCCGCTGATTATCAGGTAGTCGTTTACGATCCCGGGGGCCTTGAGTTTATACACACTTTGATGCCGAGTCTTGGTCAGAACGGCATCGTTGAGATTATGTTTCATTGAGAATCCGATTAGTCCTAACCGGGTTTCAAAGTTACTGTAAAACATCGCATCCGGAAAGCACTTTTGGAAAAATTATCAAAGAGTTATCAACAGGTCGGGCAATCCGTCGCAGTTTGATCCCGTTTTGTCGAGACATTTGCGGAGTTTGTCGATAAAACGTTTTAAATGCGTGTTTTGGTCAAGATTTTGCCTTTCCTGAGACAAACCTTTAATATTTACGGTTATGAAAAAGTCAGTCAACATCTCAATGGCAGCACTCCTCGCGATAGCGATGGCAGCTGTGCTCAACGTTTCGGAGCTCAAAGCTCAGGTTCGCAGCAGCGCAAGCCGTTCAAGCCAGGGTAATGCTCAGGTAAGGCAGGAGAATACCCGCTCCGCCGCCCGCAGCATCCAGATGGACAACCGCAACGGCGCGACTCAGAACCGAAGCAGCGTGACTCAGAACCGAATGGATGACCGTTCCCGCTTGGGCGGCCAGATCAGCAATAAGGACATGGCCAAGGTGGACATGAAGCAGGACAAGGTAGTTGTAGCTAAAGGTAACAATACTGTGAAGGTTCCATACCGTCCGGAGAAAAAAGCATCCCACATGGGAATGCATCCGCTGATGGCTCCGGTTCCAGTTTTTACCGCAGCTGACCTGAAGCTCAGGACCAACGCGACCACGATCGTTGTCTATACGAAGTTTTTCACCAAGGCAGAGGCATATGCATATGTTTCCAACCTTATGGGAAACCGATTCTATGACATCGATACCTACGATACCTCCTACGGATGGTTCAACACCTCCATGACGATGATTCCGGTTCCTCACGGATGGGCAGATCCAGCTGCCGCCAACCATTTCAGGATCAGATTCGATTTCAAGCGCTCAGGCGCAGGGATCAAGATCTACATCACTGCACAGTGGAGGGAGTCGATGTTCGGAGGGCCGTTCTACAGCCTTAGCTTCCAGCCAAGCGACCGCTACAGCACCTTCTATGCATGGAACATCCTTGAGGATATTGCCTTCGCAATCCCTAACTACAGGGTTAGATTCAAATAAAGTTACATCCATCAATCCGTAAGGAGCGGGCATGGTCCCGCTTCTTACTTTGAAAACAAAAACAATCATGAAAAAGACAATCATTATCACAATGGCAGCCCTGATGCTCGGCATAGTTGCAAACGCTCAGGGACACAGGGGATCCTGGCAGGACAGACCACAAAGAGAAAGGCCGGATGAGGCTACGATGATCCAGGAACGGACCGACCGCATGGCCGAGAAATACGGCCTGGATGAGGCTCAGAAGGCGAAACTTCTGGAACTCAACAAGGAATATTCATTCAGGATGGAAAGACCTGAAAGAAACTGGAGTTCGAGGCAAGGATGAAGGAGATGCAGGCAAGAAGGGAAGCCTACGAAGAGGCTCTCAAAGGCATCCTGACCGAGGACCAGTATCAGGCCTACCAGAAAGACCAGGAGCACAGGAAGGGAAGGCGCAGGTAATTCATGGCTGGGATAACGGGAATTCTGACAAAAATATCGCATCTTTGTATCATATACGATAATAAAGAGCGCTTTGAAAAAGAATTTCCATCTCGGACTCCTTCCGAGGATCCTGATTGCGATAGTACTAGGCATCGTCTTCGGACTGTTCCTGCCCAGACCGGCAGTACGCCTGTTCGTTACATTCAACAGTATTTTCAGCAACCTTCTGCAGTTTCTGATCCCTCTGATAATCATCGGACTCGTTACTCCGGCGATTTCAGACATCGGAAAGGGAGCCGGAAGGTTGTTGCTTATTACCGTCCTGATAGCCTATTGCGACACCGTATTCGCCGGATTGCTTTCGTATGGGACCTCGGTGTCGGTTTTCCCGAAACTGATCGGGGGGAATACGGGTCATGAAGTGGCGGAGGGATTCGAGAACCTGGAACCATATTTCACCATTAACATTCCTCCGATGGTGGATGTGATGTCTGCCCTGGTATTCGCTTTCCTGCTGGGATTGGGAATGGCATTCTTCGGTTCCAAGGGGCTGAAGAACCTGGCATCGGAGTTCAAGGACATAATCGTAAGGGCCATCGAGGTGGTGATCATCCCGTTGCTTCCGGTGTACATTTTCGGCATATTCCTGAGCATGACCCATACCGGGCAGGCCATGCATGTGATCAAGGTGTTCATATCCATAATCGGAGTGATTTTCGCCCTCCATATCCTCCTGCTGGTATTCCAGTACTGCCTTGCCGGCGGGATCGTCAAGCGTAATCCGTTCAAGCTGCTCGGCAGGATGCTGCCGGCATATTTCACCGCCCTGGGTACTTCCTCATCGGCCGCCACGATCCCGGTGACCTTGGACTGCACCCGCAAGAACGGAGTCAGCGAAGAGATCGCCGGATTCACTGTCCCTCTCTGCGCCACGATCCATCTTTCAGGCAGCTGCCTCAAGATCACAGCCTGTGCGGTGGCATTGATGATGATGAAGGGTATGCCGTTCGATTTCTGGATGTTCCTCGGCTTCATAATGATGCTTGGAGTCATGATGGTGGCTGCGCCGGGGGTGCCTGGCGGAGCCATCATGGCTGCCCTTGGAGTACTTGCGGCTATGCTGGGCTTCGGGGAACAGGAGCAGGCACTGATGATCGCCCTTTACATCACAATGGACAACTTTGGAACTGCCTGCAACGTTACCGGAGACGGAGCTATCGCCCTCGTGATCGACAAGCTGTTTCATCATGAAAGGTAATTTTCTTATATTTGCATAATTAAAAACGAGACAGATATGAAGAGGTTCTTCCGTTCCGCTGCCGTGGCAGCTGTCGTGGCGTTCGGTGTTGTCGCCTGCAACAAGAGCGAAACCGAGATTGATATATTCGAGAGTTCCACCGAAGAAGCTCTTGAGCTGACTGATTCTGCCAGCGTAACCATCAATCATTCAATCGAATACCTTCGTTCATTCGAGGGTGGTAAGGTTTTGTGCGAGAAGATCAACAACCTCATTCTCCGTATGTGCCTGGGTGACGAGTATGACGGCCTGTCCTTCGGGGAAGCTTCCGAGTCTTTGATGCAGAAGCTGGTGGCTGATTACCAGAAAGAGGCCGGGGATGAATACAAGGCCAACATAGAGACTGATTCATACTGGCTCTACAGGTGGTCGTACAACGTGGAAGGCACTTTCTCCGATTCATTCCAGGACCTTCAGACGTACAACGTGTTTTCCGATGTCTTTCTTGGTGGTGCTCATGGGATGCAGTCCCTGATCCCTCATGTCATCAACCTCAAGACCGGCAAGGAGATTGAAGAGTCCGATCTTTTCAACGAAGGGTATGAAGAGCCGGTCGCTGACCTCATCAAGGCTGCATTGCAGAAGGAATGGGGGTCCCCTGAAGATTCTGATTCGGCATATTCGGCGATGGAAGAGGAGGGAATGGTCCCGAACGGTTGCTTCTCCGTGTCAGAAGACGGCGTGACCTGGTTCTATCAGCCATATGTGATTGCCTGCTATGCCCAGGGTATCGTCGAAGCCTTCGTTTCCTGGGATGATCTCAAGCCTTATGTCAATACTTCCGAGGTGAAACTCTAAATCCGTTCCACCTTGTCCGAAGAACTGAATCTGGTACGTGACCTGGCGGTGATCCTGATCTCCGCCGGGATTTTTACGATTATATCCAAGGCCCTGAAGCAACCCCTTATCCTTGGATACATCATTGCAGGTTTCCTGGTCGGCCCCCACATCGGGTTCTTTCCGGGAATCACAAGCCAGGAAACAGTCGACCAGTGGTCCGAAATCGGAATCATATTCCTGATGTTCGGACTTGGACTGGAATTCAGCTTCAAGAAGCTGATGAAGGTGGGCAGCAGCGCCATAGTTACCGCCCTGGTGAAGTTCGTCGGAGTATTCATACTCGGGTTCGTGACCGCGCAGGCTCTGAACTGGAGCCTGATGGAGAGCGTATTCCTGGGCGGACTACTTTCCATGTCTTCGACTATGGTCGTGATCAAGACCTTCGACGACATGGGCCTGAAGGGCAAGTCCTACGCCGGCGGGGTGTTCGGAACCCTTGTGGTCGAGGACCTCATCGCCATCCTCCTGATGGTCCTGCTCTCGACGATGGCAGTCTCCCAGTCCTTTGCGGGGAAGGAGCTTGTCATGAATATCGCCAAGCTCGTATTCTTCCTGATCCTGTGGTTCCTTGTGGGAATATTCGTCATTCCTACCTTGCTTAAGAAAGCCAGGCGCTTCCTCAACGACGAGATCCTGCTCATTGTAAGCATCGGCCTATGCTTCGGGATGGTTTCCCTGGCCACGGCAGTGGGTTTCTCCACGGCCCTCGGAGCTTTCGTAATGGGTTCAATCCTTGCGGAAACAACTGAAAGCGAGCATATTGACCATATAGTCGAACCGATCAAGAACCTCTTTGGGGCAATATTCTTCGTGTCAGTGGGAATGATGGTCTCACCTTCGGCTATCGCTGAACACTGGGCTCTGATCCTGCTGCTTGCCCTGATCGTGGTCGTCAGCCACATCCTCTTCGCCGGCACCGGAATCATACTGACGGGAAGGGGACTGTACGACGGTGTCCACACCGGATTCAGCCTCGCCCAGTTGGGTGAATTCGGATTCATCCTGGCAGGTGTGGGCTGCACCCTGGGTGTCATGCGGGAGTTCATCTATCCGGTCATCATAGCGGTTTCGGTGATAACCACCTTCACGACCCCTTACGTCATCAGGCTTGCGGATCCTGCCTACGGGTTCCTGAGCCGGAAGTTGCCTGTATCCTGGCGGACCAGGCTGGAACCTTCCGTTGAATCCGTTTCCAGGATCACCGCTGCCGAGCACAGTGCATGGAAGGAACTGCTGACTGCATATTTCCTGCGCATCCTGCTCTACGGAGTCATCGTGCTTGCCATCTACATCGGTTCCGTGCTTTACCTGGGACCGCTGGTGGATAAACTCCTGCCATCCGTGGGTGAAACCTGGCGAAATGCCATCAAGGCTGCGGTTACCCTTCTTGTGATGGTTCCGTTCCTATACGGCATGGGTGTCAGCACGGGTTCAATCGGGAAGTCAGCCCCGAGACTGCTGAAGGAGAAGGAAAGCAACATCTGGCCGATACTGGGACTGGTGGTGGCTCGTTCATTCATCGTGATCGGCATCATACTCGGCGTCCTGTCAAGCTATTTCCACCTTGCCGGATGGACCGTGCTGATCATAATCCTGGCACTGTTCGCATTCATTTATTTCGCCCGCAGGTCCGTACACAAGTATTCTACGCTGGAAGATATGTTCATGCGCAACTACAACGCCAGGGAGGAGCACGAGCTGCGCAGCAAACCGGTTACATCATCTGTGAAACAGAAGCTATCCACGTATGACGTGCGTACCGAACTCTTCACGCTCGCCCAGGAGTCCTCTTTCGCTGGCAAGTGCCTGAAGGATCTGCCTCTGCGAGACAGATCCGGAGCGAATATCATCAAGATAGCCCGCGGATCCATAAGCATCATCATCCCTTCGGGAGACGTGCAGGTATTCCCGGGTGACCGTATCCTGGCTGTCGGTACCACCGACCAGTTGGAGAAACTCAGGAACATGATGTCGGATTCTGTCGTGGATGTCTCCGAAGACCAGGACGACGGCTTCAAGATCGAACCGGAGGTGCTAACTGCCGATTCCTTCCTGACCGGCAGGAGCCTCAGGAGCGCGAACCTCAGGAAATACCAGTGCATGGTCATCAGCGTGCTTCGCGGAGACCGGTTCATCACCAATCCAGAACCGGACTTCGTTTTCCAGGAGGAGGATACAGTATGGATTGCCGGGAATGTTTCCAACATAGAAAGGGCATGATACGATGAAAGCCAGAAGGACATACCGTGTCGCAGGACATACGTTCTCACTGGTTGCGGACGAGGAGAGGATGTCAAGGCTTAAGCTTGGCAACTACAGCCCTTTCATTGCAACAGACGGTGAAGACATCTTCTGCGTCGAGCTGGTGGACCCTTTTGAAACCAGCGGGAAAGAGGCCATTTATCTGTCGTCTCCGGAGTCTGGAGAGCAGCGGATAGACCTGTATTCGATCGATGGAGGCTACCTGTTCGGGATGGCACCAGAAGGGAATATGCCTGTGACGGCATGGATGAAGTGCGATCCTGGTTTCACTCATGGAGAGCTGATGACTCAGGACAAGTTCAGGAGCTTCGCGGTTAACAATGCGATGATGCTGATGTACGCGTTCAGGACGGCATCGCTGGGTACCTTGGAGATGCATGCCTCAGTGACCGTCAAGGACGGTAAAGGCTATCTTTTCCTGGCTAAGAGCGGTACCGGGAAGAGCACTCACAGCAGGATGTGGCTGGAGAATATCCCTGGGACTCACCTGCTCAACGATGACAACCCCGTAGTCCGTTTCATTGACGGCAAGACAATTGTATATGGAACCCCTTGGAGCGGCAAGACACCTTGCTACAGGAACGAAGAATACCCCGTAGGAGCGATGGTCAGGATAAACAGGGCATCCCGGAACTCGATATCCAGGATGTCTCTTCCGGAAGCCTTTGCTTCGGTTTCTTCCTCAAGTTCGGGTCTGAGAGCCATAAAGGGAATCGGCGACGGTCTCTTCGAGACCATTTCCAGGATAGTCCAGGATATCCCGTGCTACCTGCTTGACTGCCTTCCGAACAAGGAAGCCGCCGAGGTCTGCTGTTCCGAAGTGACTGGAAGCAATGGATAAGAAGGTCATATCCAACGAAATCCTCTTTGCCGCGGTGAAGGACCTGGTGGATGAGGGCAGGCCTGTGACCATCAGGCCGAAGGGGGACAGCATGCTCCCTTTCATCCACAGTGACCGGGACAGTGTCACGCTGGAACGTGTGAGCGGGCCATTGTCGGTAGGGGACATCGTGCTTTTCCGCTACAAGGGGAAGTACATAATGCACCGGATCTACGCCATCGGAAAGGATGGGATAACCCTGATGGGGGATGGAAACCTCAATGTCATGGAACATTGCACAGCCTCCGACGTGATCGGGATCGTTACGGGGTTGACAAAAGGGAACGGACGCCGGATCAAGCCGGGCAAAGCGAGGGTCTGGAGGACCATGAAACCGCTCAGGCGCTGGCTCCTGGCGATATATAGAAGAATATGAAGACGATAGAAGGATTTGTGCTGAGACCACTCGGCGAAGAGTACATAGTGATCGGCGAAGGGATCGCCCAGGTGGATTTCAACCGGATGATTTCCATGAACTCCACGGCTGCATATCTGTGGAGGAACGTTGAAGGCAAGGAGTTTACGGTGGAAGACTTGAGGGATCTCCTGCTCGAGGAATATGAAGTGGATCCTGAGACTGCCGCGGCTGATGCGGCTGCGCTCGCCAGGAAATGGGTTGAAGCCGGGATTGTATCGGAATAGGATGACGGCCAGGGATGCATATCTGTACGTGTTGAGGTCCGCTCTTTGGGGCGAACCTCTGTCTGAATCGATCCCTGCAGCTCAACTCAAGGAGGTGCTTTCCATTGCGAAGGCTCAGTCGACCCTTCCGCTTGTCTGTCAGGCACTTCTTCTTTCACCAGGGCAGGAACTGTCTGATTCACAAAAAGTTTCAATGCAGAACAAGCTTCGTTCGACCGTAAGTTTGCACCTCCGTTCGAATCATGTCATAGCCCTTCTGACTGCCGGTCTCAGAGCCAGAGGCATCGATCCGGTTCTGATGAAGGGACAGGGTGTCGCTTCGTATTACAAGACTCCATACTTGAGGGAATGCGGGGACATCGACCTGTATGTTGGGAAGGCCCGCTATACCGAGGCATGCGAGACGGTCGCTGCGATGGCAGGAATCGAGGACGTTCCCGAATGGTCCGAAAGGAAGAAACACTATAACGTGGACGTGGAGGGTGTTCCGGTGGAACTCCACTGGACCAGCGATCTGCTGCCGAAACGTTACGATGCCGCCTACCAGGAGTATTCCCTCGACGGGATGACCCACGGACTCGTTCAGAAAGCCATCGATGGAGAAGTAGTGAACACCCCGGCGGACAGTTTCAACGCGTTCTTCATATTCAACCACACCTGGCATCATTTCGTGACAGGCGGCGTTGGCCTCAGGCAATTCTGTGATTGGGTGATGCTGCTTCATGCGAAGGCGGGGGGACTGGATTTGGACCATATCAAGGAAATACTTGAAAGACTGGATCTTATGGATCCGTGGCAGGTGTTCGGGAAAGTTGCCGTGGAGCATCTTGGACTTCCTTCGGAGGAGATGCCGTTCTACAATGAAAAGTCTGATCCGAGGGTGGAACAAGTCCTCGACATAGTTTTCAGGGAGGGAAACTTCGGACACGAGCGCCAAGAACTCAGGAACCGTCCGAAGAACTTTTTCGTCGCGAAGGCCCGCTCGCTGATGATCCATGTGTGGCGGTATTCGAAGATGATGTCTATGTTCGGCAGGGTGGCCACCTGCCAGTTCAAGGAAATGCTCACCGGCGGTATCCGGACAGCCGCCGAAGAATTCGGGGAGAAATGATATGAAAGATTTCAACACTTGCATGAAAGGACTGTGGAGGATGACCAAGCCTGTAGTTGGCAGGGATGTCGTCTCCGTCCTGCTCGGATGCATCCGGATTGCAGCTTCGCTTGGCTTCGTTTGGATATGCAAGCGGCTCGTTGACATCGTGACAGGGGAGTCCGACGCCCTCCTGATGCCTCATGTTTGGATAATGATCGGTATCATGCTGGTCCAGATCGCTTGCGGCCTGGCTTCGACCTATTGGCTGAACCTTAACAACATCAAGACCCAGAACGAGATGAGGCTCAGTCTCTTCGGTCACGTCCTGAATTCACGCTGGGACGGGAAGGAGGCCTTCAGGTCCGGAGACACCGTGAACCGTCTCGAGCAGGACATCAGCGTCCTGGCCGACCTTGTCTGCAGCCGTTTCCCGGAAGTCCTGATCACCATCATACAGCTTGTGGCAGCGTCCTGCTACCTTCTTTCCATGGCTCCGTCCCTGCTCTGGGTACTGCTGATTCTTATGGTGGCGGCTGTGGTGGGATCCAAGATGTTCTTCAACAAGATCAGGCAGCTTACCGGAGAGATCCGCAAGGAAGACAGTGACATCCAGCAGCTTCTCCAGGAGAATCTCCAGAACCGCGTCCTGGTGTTGACACTGTTCGGCGTCGGGAATGTGGTCTCAAGACTCTCCGATCTTCAGAACCTTTTGAAAAAGAACGTTGTAACCCGGCTCAATTACAATGCCGTTGCCCGCGGGTTCATGAATCTCGGTTTCATGGGCGGCTATGCGGCAGCCTTCCTCTGGGGAGTGTTCGGCATCAAGTCAGGTGCTGTCACCTTCGGTATGATGACCGCTTTCCTGCAGCTCGTGAGCCAGGTGCAGCGCCCTGTGGCCGACCTTGGCCGTCAGGTTCCTGCCTTCATCAAGGCGATTACCTCGGTGGAGCGCCTGCTTGAACTGGAAGACCTCCAGGTGGAAAGATACCACGGTGACGTCCATTACGAAGGAGCCCCTGGAATCAGGCTTACAGACGTGACATTCGAATATTCCGACGGGAACGCTCCTGTCCTTTCGGGTTTCTCCCACGATTTCAAGCCTGGTACCCTGTCCGTGCTGGCCGGTCCTACCGGAGTGGGCAAGAGCACCCTAACGCGACTGATGCTCGGGCTTCTTCGTCCGACATCCGGTACGGTTTCGGTGTATCTGCCTTCAGGGGAGTCCTGCGACGCCGGAGTTGATACAAGGTGCAACTTCACGTACGTTC
>ONPI01000096.1 GCA_900319685.1 uncultured Bacteroidales bacterium | reverse complement strand
CTGGCCATGCGCGACACATATCTTCATGTCAGGAACAAGCCTGTGAAGTATCTCATGGATGGAATCAAGTTCCTCAACTTTGTTGTGGAGGAAGAAAATTTGGCCGTTACGATTGAGCTCGTAATTGATTATGCTCTTTATCTCATCGGTGTTGAAAAGGATTATTTCTGTCTGTGTCGGAATCCTGTTAGGAGGCGGCGTATTGATGATTGAAAGGTCCCTGGCGCCCAGGAGTGAGAACTGGAGGGTACGGGGAATAGGTGTTGCCGTGAGGGTAAGTGTATCCACGGATGACTTCAACTGGCGCAGCCTTTCCTTCGCGGACACTCCGAATTTCTGTTCCTCATCTATTACAAGAAGCCCCAAGTCCTTGAATTCGAAGCCTTTTCCAAGCATCTTGTGGGTTCCTATAACTATATCCAACTGCCCTTCCTTCAATCTTTTCTTTATTTCCGTCACTTCTTTGGCGGAATGGAGCCTGCTGACATATTCTATGGTGCAAGGAAAATCCTTGAGCCTCGCTGAAAAAGTGTTGTAATGCTGCAGGGCAAGGATCGTGGTCGGTACCAATACCGCCACCTGCTTTCCGTCGGTAACAGCCTTGAAAGCGGCCCTGATAGCTATCTCAGTCTTTCCGAAACCTACATCTCCACAGATCAGGCGGTCCATAGGGCTGTCATCTTCCATATCCAGTTTGACCGCCCTGGTGGCTGCTTCCTGGTCCGGAGTGTCCTCATACATGAAAGATGATTCAAGTTCTTCCTGAAGATAGCTGTCCGGAGAAAAAGCGAAACCTTTGGACGCCTTCCTTTTCGCATAGAGCTGTATCAAGTCTTTCGCTATATCCTTGATCCTGGATTTGGCACTTGTCTTCAGGTTCTGCCAGCTCTTGGACCCGAGCTTGTTTATTTTCGGTACCTCACCGTCCTTCGGGCGGAAACGGGAAATCTTGTTCAGGGAATGTACGGATATGAACACCACGTCTCCATCCTTGTACATCAGCTTGACAACTTCGTGCATCCTGCCTTTGTCGTCCCTCATCCTGACCAGGCCGCCGAATACACCTACTCCATGGTCTATATGGACTACGTAATCACCGATGTTGAAAGCAGTCAGGTCATTGAGTGTAAGTTGTTCGCTTTTCTCGACTGTCCTCCTCAGGCTCACCCTGTGGAATCTGTCGAATATCTCATGGTCGGAATAACAGCATATCTTATCGTCATGGTCTATGAATCCTGAATGGATATTCTTTCCTTCGATGAAATCAGGAACAAGGCCGCTGTTTTCCAGAAGGATGGATCTCAACCTCTCTGTCTGACTCTTCTTTCCACTGTATATGAACACTTTGTATCCATATTCCATATTCTTCCTGATGTCGGATGTCAATATCTCGAAATTCTTGTTGAATACCGGCTGGGGAACAATATTGAATTTTATCACATCTTCCGCTTCCGTTCCCAATGGAACCTGGAGGAATACTTTCCTGAATGGCTCCAACCCCTTGGAAAACTCCCGCTCCTTGTAAATATCAAAAGAGTCCAACCATATCAGCGAGAAGGGATAGAATGCTTTGTCCATTCGATGTCCCTTCTTTTCCGGCAAGATCCGGAAATATCTCTATATCAGTTCTTTCTTCTTTTGAAAGCTGCGTATTGCAATCAAATACATGGATCTTTTCCACTTCATTCCCGAAGAAAGAAATCCTGAAAGGATCATTGAAGGAATATGAGAAAATATCTATTATCGAACCTCTTATACTGTATTGGCCGGGAGCGGAGACGAAATCCACTTTCTCGAATCCTTGTTCCGATAATTTCTCCTTTATTGAATCATAGGATATCTCCTGCCCTACACTTACCTTCATCACAGACTGAACTATATCCCCTATAACAGGAACAAGTTCTTCGAGGGCCTCCGGATAAGTTACTATGAACAATCTGGATGAATTGCCGGAATTGGAAATGATCTTTCCTACCGCTGACGTTCTCTGTACCCCGAGAGTAGATTTATAGTTGCTCTTCTCTACACCTTTTCCACTGTCAGGAAGGAAGAATACTACATCTCCTTCAACCAGGGAATAAAAATCCGAGGCACAGTACTCGGCACTTTCCTTGTCTGGAAGTATGATAAGATTGGTTCCGTTTACGGCACATTGGGACACGATGAACCACCTGGCAGAGAGAAAAAGCCCTTTGCAATATATTTCCTTGTCAAGAGCCAACTTCCTTGCCAGTTTTCCGGAAGAAACTGAACTTATCAACATACGTTGCAAAATATTGTCAATAACCTGTTGATAACCCTGTTAACAAACCCCGTTTTATTGTTGGTTTTCCGGAACGGAGTATTTTTCAACAAACGGCCAACAATCCGCCAAATGCTGCCTTAACAGGTTTGTGTGTTATTAAAATATTAATAATCAATTATTTAAATGAATTATCAACATTTCAACAACCTATATATCACCATCAATTTATATAAAAATAAATCAATATATTTGTATTGACTAAATGACTTTCTGATGACAGAGTTCGATCCGCACAATACAAGTAGCGACAAAGATAAGGATTTGGACGGAATTATCCGCCCGCAGGAACTTGAAGATTTCACAGGCCAGAAAGAGATAGTTTCCAACCTGAACGTTTATATCAAGGCTGCCAAGATGAGAGGAGAAGCTCTTGACCACGTGCTTTTCCATGGTCCTCCAGGACTCGGCAAGACCACTCTCGCCCATATCATAGCAAATGAGATGGGAGTGAATATGAAGATTACTTCCGGTCCTGTACTTGACAAGCCAGGAGATCTGGCCGGACTGCTCACATCGCTTGAGACCGGAGATGTTCTTTTCATAGATGAAATCCACAGGCTTTCAGCGGAGGTTGAAGAATATCTCTATTCTGCGATGGAAGATTATGTGATTGACATAATGATAGACAAAGGTCCTGGTGCGCGTTCGGTCAGGATCAGCCTGAATCCTTTCACCCTTGTTGGAGCCACCACAAGGAGCGGTCTCCTTACGGCGCCACTCCGTGAAAGGTTCGGAATCAATTGTGGGCTAGAATATTACGATACTTCAGAACTGGTCAGGATAGTAAGGAGAAGTGCAAGGATCCTTAATGTTACCATCGATGATGATGCTTCGAAGGAGATAGCTCTCAGGAGTCGTGGAACACCGAGGATTTCCAACGCCCTTCTGAAGAGGGTCCGTGATTTCGCCCAGGTCATGGGTGACGGACATATCGACCTTGACATAGCCAGATATGCCCTCAATAAGCTGAAGATAGATACCAGAGGTCTGGATTCCATAGACAACAAGATATTAAGGACTATAATAACAACTTTTAAGGGAGGTCCGGTCGGAGCGAATACGATCGCTACCGCGATAAGCGAAGACCAGGGAACTTTCGAAGAGGTATATGAACCTTTCCTCATCAAGGAAGGATTCATTGTGCGTACCCAAAGAGGAAGGATAGCCACAGAATTGGCTTACAAGCACCTGGGACTGGATGCCGAACTTGAAGCAAACAAGATTGACAATGGCTCGTTATTCTAGGTTTACATTAGTATTCATATTCATTTTCCTTTCTGTACAGGCTTTCTGCTGTACTTCAGTCATCATTTCCGGAAATGCACGGGCGGATGGCCGTCCGGTGATGTACAAACACAGGGATACAGGTGAATTGAACAACAGGATGCAATGGTTCCGGGGACCGGAATACTGTTTCATCGCTCTTGTCAATTCTTCTGCCAAGGAAGGAGAAGCCTGGGCAGGAACTAATTCTGCTGGTTTCTGTATAATGAATACTGCGACCTATGATCTTAAAGATGACAGTATTCCTGAGGAAATGATGGACAAGGAAGGAAAGTTCATGTATAAAGCCTTGGGTGTATGTGCTGACCAAAGGGATTTTGAACATTTTCTGGATACTCTCTCAAAACCTTATGGAGTAGAGGCCAATTTCGGAATAATAGATGCACATGGCGGCGCATCATATTATGAAGTCAACAATTATTCCTACAGGAGGTTCGACGTAGCGGATGAACCCGGTGGATATATGGTTGTGACCAACTTTACCCGGAGTGGCCGTGAAAAAGACAGGAAAGGTGTGGACAGGTGGGAAAAATGCAAGGAGATATGTGCGGGACTGGATATGTCCACCGTCGGACACAAAGAACTTTTCAATTCCATTTCGAGGTCCGGCAAACCTATACAGAGGAATATTTCTTCCGCTGCCATCATCTTCGAAGGAGTAAGTCCGGGTGAGGATCCTCTCAGGACAGTTGCATGGACTATCCTGGGATGTCCGACTACTTGCATATATATTCCTCTCAAGGTTTTTACAAGTGACCATATTCCTGCATTCATGAAGGAATACAGGGATGGCGACAATGCCCAGATATGCAGCCAGGCACTGGTTATCAAGGGAATCTATGGATTTGAGAAGGGATGTATTCCTGAATGCCAGGAAGTAGAAGAATTCGTGGACAGCAAGTTCAAACGTTGGATGAACGGTCCGAGGTATGACAAATACGTCAGGAAAGTTTATCACAAGTATAAGCTTATGTACACCCGCAAGCTTCCGAAAGTGGTCCATAAACTTGCTGACGTCGAGAAAAATGACTAAAATTGCAGATAATTCACTAACCAGCATAAATACAACAAAAACATATTAAGAAATGGCCGATAAATTAATCTCAAAGATTCCTGACGGACCTTTGGCTGAAAAATGGACCAAAAGGAAATCTGAACTTCATCTTGTCAATCCGAACAACAGAAGAAAGCTGGAGATAATCGTAGTAGGTACCGGTCTTGGAGGAGCATCTGCTGCTGCTTCCCTCGGTGAACTTGGCTACAATGTCAAAGTGTTCTGTATCAGCGACTCTCCTCGAAGGGCACACTCTATTGCAGCTCAGGGAGGTATAAATGCTGCCAAGAATTACCAGAATGACAACGACGCTGTTTACCGTCTTTTCTATGACACAATCAAGGGAGGAGACTATCGCAGCCGTGAGGCCAATGTCTATCGTCTGGCAGAAGTGAGCGCTGCTATCATCGACCAGTGTGTTGCCCAGGGTGTTCCTTTCGCCCGTGAATACGGCGGATACCTTGCCAACCGTTCTTTCGGAGGTGTACAGGTCAGCCGAACCTTCTATGCCAGGGGACAAACCGGCCAGCAGCTTCTTCTCGGAGCTTATGCAGCCCTCAACCGCCAGATCGCAGCCGGAACGGTAACCAGTTATCCTCGTCACGAAATGCTTGACCTGGTTATCATAAACGGCCAGGCGAAGGGTATCATAGCCCGTAATCTCGTGACCGGTAAACTTGAAAGGTTCGGTGCACATGCTGTAGTAATAGCAACCGGAGGTTACGGAAATACCTATTTCCTTTCCACCAATGCCATGAATTCCAATGGTTCTGCAGCATGGCAGTGCTACAAGAAGGGAGCTTATTTCGCAAATCCTTGTTTCGCACAGATCCACCCTACCTGTATTCCTGTCCACGGTGAGCAGCAATGCAAGCTTACCCTTATGTCCGAGTCTCTTCGTAATGACGGACGTATCTGGGTGCCTAAGAAGATGGATGATGTGATCAAACTTCGCAAGAAGGAGAAGAAGCCTTCCCAGATTCCTGAGGAAGACAGGGATTACTATCTCGAGCGTCGTTATCCGGCTTTCGGTAACCTGGTTCCTCGCGATGTTGCTTCACGAGCTGCCAAGGAAAGGTGCGATGCCGGATTCGGAGTCAATGAAACGGGACTCGCCGTATTCCTTGATTTCGCAGATGCTATCAAGAGGCTTGGTCACCAGAGGGTTCAGGAGCGTTACGGCAACCTCTTCGACATGTATTACAAGATCAACAATGTCAGTCCTTGGGAGGAACCGATGATGATTTATCCTGCCATCCATTATACTATGGGTGGAATCTGGGTTGACTATGACCTTCAGACCACCATTCCTGGTCTCTACGCCATCGGTGAAGCCAACTTCTCCGATCACGGCGGCAACCGCCTTGGTGCATCCGCTCTCATGCAGGGTCTTGCAGACGGTTATTTCATACTGCCGGTAACGATCGCCGACTATCTTTCCAACAAGTTTGCCGAGCCTAAGACCGATATCAACGATCCTGCTTTCGACGAGGCAGAAAAGGCTGTCCAGGCAAGGATTGACAATCTCTTCGCCATCAAGGGAAGAAGGACTGTCGATTCAATCCACAAGAAGCTTGGAAAGATAATGTGGGATCATGTGGGCATGGCTCGCAATGAGGAAGGACTGAAGAAGGCAATTGAAGAAATCAAGGAACTCAAGGCCGAATTCTACAAGGACGTCTGCGTACCAGGAAGCCAGTTAGAGTTCAACCAGGAACTCGAGAAAGCCCTGAGGCTTGAGGACTTCTTCGAAATAGGAGAACTCATGGCCCGCGACGCTCTCAACAGGAAAGAATCCTGCGGTGGTCATTTCCGCGAGGAAAGCCAGACCGAAGAGGGTGAAGCCAAGAGGGATGATGCCAACTACATGTATGTCGCCGCTTGGGAATACAAGGGTGAAGATAAAGAACCGGAACTCCACAAGGAACCTCTCAAGTACGAGTTCATCGAGGTTAAAACCAGAAATTATAAAGAATAATCGGATATGGATTTCAATCTTAAGATATGGCGTCAGAAGAACGCCCGGGAAAAGGGTCATTTCGAGACCTATCACATTGCAGGAATCGAGGAAGATGCTTCGTTCCTGGAGATGCTTGACATCCTGAACGAACAACTGATCCGTGAAGGAAACGATCCGGTTGCGGTTGAGAGGGGCTGCAAGAGCAGCGGTCCGGTTTCTTTCGACCATGATTGCCGTGAAGGTATCTGCGGCGCATGTTCACTCTTTATCGATGGCCGTGCGCATGGTCCGGATGACCACGTGACTACCTGCCAGTTGTTCATGCGTCATTTCAAGGACGGGGCTACCATTACCGTGGAGCCGTTCAGGAGCCCGGCCTTCCCTATCATCAAGGATCTGGTTGTCGACCGCAGTGCATTCGACAAGATACTCCAAGCTGGAGGCTTTATCTCTGTACGTACCGGTGCCGCCCAGGATGCCAACTGTATCCTTATCCCTCACGAGAAGGCGGAGAAGAGTATGGATGCTGCCGCTTGTGTAGGTTGTGGTGCTTGTGTTGCGACCTGCAAGAACGGCTCAGCGATGCTGTTCGTTGCGGCAAGGGTGAGTTCTTTGGCTCTGCTTCCTCAGGGTCGTCCGGAGGCAGCCAGGAGGGCTAGGAATATGGTTGCGAAGATGGAGGAACTTGGTTTCGGTGGTTGTACGAATACTCGTGCGTGCGAAATGGAGTGTCCTAAGGGTATATCCATCGAGCATATTTCCCGCCTGAACAGGGAATTCCTTTCCGCCAAGTTCTCAGAATAGATCACTTTAGAAATACTTATATCTCATAATGTATCAAGGCCGGCTTTATCAGTCGGCCTTTTTCTGCGTCATTAATGAGGATCCTGTCGGCCCCTGCAGGGCTCAGGCGTCAGCGGCTGCAACACCGGGCGCTTGCTGCTTCGCAGCCCTGTACGGGTAAATGCGCCCTAACGTTGCAGCCGACTGCCGCCTACTGCCCGTCATTCCCGACAGGAATACTACTGGCGGCAGAGGACTTCGGCCATCATGCAGCGGGCGGAGCCACCGCCTATAGACTCTATATTCGGGATACTGACTGGAAGAACGGTCCCGTAAGAATCCAACTTTGCCAGCTGGCCGGACGTAAAGCTATCTTTGGCAGTCTGAGACATAACAATGAAGTGTTCGTCCCTTATATTCTTGACTTCCAGGATATTCCCTGCAAAGTGACACATCTGGTCAGAAGTTATCCAGATGATTTCCTTACCGGCTGCGGTAAGGCTTGCCTCAACTTCAGAGAGTTCCGGCGGTGAGATTATCACCTCCTTGCAAACTACCGCGAATCTTTCTCCGACAGACATAACCACGTTGGTATGATAGACAGGGTTGCCGTTCTTGTCCAAGGCATCGAAAACGACCGGCCGGTATCCCAGTTTACGGCAGAACTCATCCAGGACAGCTTCCGAAGTGCGAGGGGAACGGCACGCATAGGCTACCTTTGATTTCCTGTCAAGCACCATGCTGCCGGTTCCTTCAAGGAACTTACCCTTGTCTTCCCATTCTGACAGATCCAGT
>ONPI01000058.1 GCA_900319685.1 uncultured Bacteroidales bacterium | reverse complement strand
TCTTCTGTCCTTCCGGGAAGCCCCGTCCGGCACAAGCAGGTAAGTCCTGAGGCGCTCTTTGCTGGAAGAGGAATATTCCACAAGCCTGCACTCATATCCTTCCCGGCGCTCGGTCTCGAGCAAGCGCACCCGAGGCTTCGGCGGCCTTTCAGGAGAAACGGGCCAGGACAAAGCCAGCAGCATGGAAAGTATGACCGCATTAAAGCTCATCTTCTATCAGGTCCAGTATTCCGTAATCCGCAGGAAGCCACTCCACTTCTCTAAGATGGTGTTTAGACAGCCATTTCGCGGCTTCATGCTCACGCAGCTCAAGGTCGCCGGAAACGATGTGGCAAAGATAACAATGCATCGTAAGATGGAAAGAAGGATAATCATGTTCGACTGTGCACAGGAACCGGTCAATGGATATCTCGGTGGCCAGTTCCTCGCGGATTTCTCGCTTCAGGGCTTCTTCAGGGCCCTCCCCGGCTTCCATCTTGCCTCCCGGGAATTCCCAATAATCCTTGAATTCTCCGTAACCGCGCTGGGTTGCGAATATCCTGCGTCCCGACCGGATCACCGCGGCGACCACTTCTATCCTTTTTCTATTGTCCATATCCTCTACAAAGATAACAATTCCATTGACTATTCGCCGGAATTGACTAAATTCGCGTTTTCAAAAACAACTTAACGATGGGAGGATTCTTCGGAACTATTTCAAAAAGGGAATGTGCCACCGATCTATTCTACGGCACCGACTACAACAGCCATCTCGGAACCAGGCGCGGCGGTCTAGCCACCTACGACTCCCAGAAGGGATTCCTGCGCGGAATACACAGTCTTGAAAACGGCTATTTCAGGAGCCGGTTCGAAGATGAACTCGGAAAATTCACCGGCAATGCCGGTATCGGTATCATCAGTGACACGGATGCCCAGCCTATGCTTGTCAACTCCCATCTCGGACGTTTTGCCCTGGTCACTGTCGCCAGGGTCAACAATGCCGAAGACTTGGCCAAGAAGTTCCTGGCGGAAGGGATGTATCTCACGGAATTCAGCAGCGGCAAGATCAACATCACCGAACTTGTCAGCCTCCTGATAGTCAGGGGAAAGGATTTCGTCGAAGGCATCGAGAACGTGTTCAGGGAGGTCAAGGGGTCCTGCTCCATGCTCATCCTTACCGAGAACGGCATTATCGCTGCCCGCGATGCCTGGGGACGCACCCCTGTTTCGGTCGGGAAGAAGGAAGGAGCCATGGCTGTCAGTTCCGAAAGCACGGCTTTCGCGAACCTCGGGTACGAGCCGCATTCATTCCTCGGTCCCGGAGAGATAGTGCGTCTCACCGCCGACGGCATCGAGCAGCTGCGCGCCCCAAACCCGCGGAAGCAGGTCTGCTCATTCCTCTGGATTTACTACGGATTCCCTACTTCCTGCTACGACGGCAAGAACGTGGAGGAGTCCAGGTTCCTGTGCGGCAAGGAGATGGGACAGAAGGAGGACATTGAAGTGGATTGCGCCTGCGGTGTTCCTGACAGCGGAATCGGAATGGCCGTTGGATATGCGGCTGGACGCGGGGTCCCTTACATGCGCACCATCGCTAAATACACTCCAACCTGGTCGCGCTCCTTCATGCCTACCAACCAGAGCACCAGAGACCTGGTGGCCAAGATGAAGCTGATCCACAACACGGACATGCTCCATGGCCGCAAGGTTCTGTTCTGCGACGACAGTATTGTCCGCGGTACCCAGCTCAGGGACAACACGCGTCAGCTCCACGAGAGCGGTGCAAAAGAAGTGCACATGCGTATTTCCTGTCCGCCTCTGGTATTCGGATGTCCATTCCTCAATTTCTCCACCAGCAAGACTGAATTGGAGCTGATCACACGTCGGATCATCGAGAAGTTCGAAGGGGACAGCAACAAGAACGTGGAGAAATATACCGATTCCACTACTCCTGAATATAAGAGGATGGTGGATGACATTGCCAGCCAGTTGAATCTCGATTCGTTGAAGTTCAACACGATAGAGACACTGGTCAAGAGTATCGGGCTGCCTCGTGAGGATCTTTGCCTCCATTGCTTCGACGGCTCGTCCGCCTTCACCCTCGAAGAAGAGAACAAATAGTATCCTCACCCTCCTCGGGATTTCGTCGCTTCGCTCCGACATCACCTCTCGAAGAGGAGAACAAGTAGCCCATCCCGCACTCTCCGAGGGATTTCGTCGCTTCGCTCCGACATCCCTTAATCTCCGAGAGCAAAGCATCACCAGGTGCAACCATGTTGCTTTGTGTTCGTTGTCCCGCCCTTACGAAAGCGAGCTTTCGACGGGTGGGCCAACAAACACAAATGCCGCACTGACGTGCGGCACCTGGGATGCTTTGCATAGCGCGGAGAGTGAGGGATTCGAACCCCCGGAGCCTTTCAGCTCAACAGTTTTCAAGACTGCCGCCATCGACCACTCGGCCAACTCTCCAATATGTCATCCTTCCTGGAAAGGACTGCAAAGATACTTAAAAAATCTATCTTCCAAAAATTATTTACCCTCGGCTGCAGATTCGGATTCTTCAGTCCGGGTGAAGAACTTGTACTGGAAGAATATCAAGTAGATAGCCCCGACAGTAACGCAGCTGTCCGCGATGTTGAAAACAGGAGCGAAGAACAGCAGACGGTCTCCTCCGACGAACGGGACCCACTGGGGCCATACTGTGTCGATAAGAGGGAAATACAACATATCCACAACCCTTCCGAACATGAACGGGGCATAATTGAATATCATGCCATAGAACAGGCTGTCTATGATGTTTCCGAAAGCTCCTGCACAAATAAGAGTCAAGCCCACGAGGACCCCGGTCGGTGCTTTATCCTTGCGCACAAGGGAAGAAATCCACCAGCAGAGGGCACCGAACAAGGCGATCCTGAAGAAGGACAGGCAGAACTTTCCGACAGCACCGCCGAACTTCATTCCGAAAGCCATACCCTCATTCTCGATGAAGAGTATCTGGAACCAGTTCCCTATTACGTTGAAGTGCTCCCCGATCTCCATATTGGATTTGACCAGGATCTTCACGACCTGGTCGATGACTACCAGCAGGACTCCGAGGATCAGGAGTTTCTTTCCTTTTCCGAGACGCACTAGTTCTGACCTTTTTTGGCAAGCATTTCCTTGGCCTCCACGGTCAGGGTTGCATGAGGGACAAGACGGAGCCTCTCCTTAGGGATCAGCTTACCGGTAACACGGCAGATGCCGTAGGTCTTGTTCTCGATACGGACAAGGGCAGCCTCAAGGTTCTGGATGAACTTGTACTGCCTCTGGGCCAGCTGGCTGGCCTCTTCCTTGGAAAGCTGGTAAGCACCGTCATCCTCGACTGTCTTGAAAGAAGGAGTCGTATCTTCGATATCGTTGCTGCCATTGTGCATGATCACCTTGCGAAGGGTCTCATACTCTTTCCTGGCTTTGTCGAGCTTCTCGTTTATGATGGCCTTGAACTCTTCCAGTTCGTCATCACTGTAACGTTTCTTCTCAACCTCAGGAGCCGGAGCGTTTCCTTTAACTTCTTCTGTCATAGTTCGTAAATAATGTCTTTTATTTTCTGGTCAAAACCATCCTGACTTCGCCTTCATCCCACTCCACGTCAGTGGCCCCTTCAGGGACTCCTGCACCTTCTCCAAGCACTATCGACACGGCGAGAGTCTGGGTGGCAATATAATCCTCGTAACTTGCAAGGGAGGCAGCGATCTCTTCGCGTGCCTTCCCGGCTGCAAATATAACAACTTCTACCTTATCCGTAACCTCAAAACCACTTTCTTTTCGCAAATTCTGGATCCTGTTGATAAGTTCTCTTGCAACTCCCTCTTTCTTAAGGGCTTCCGTGATCTGTACGTCGAGCGCTATCGTCAGCGGACCTTCGGATGCGACGAGCCATCCCGGCATATCCTCGGAGGAAATCTCGTAGTCGCCCGGATTGAGGGTCACATCACCCGAAGGAAGGCTGAGAGTATAGGCCTCTCCGAGCGATTCGGCAGCCTGGATAGCAGAAATCGTGCCTTGGTCGAGCTGGCCGAAGGCGGCGGCTATTTCCTTCATCTGCTTTCCGTAAACCTTACCCAAAGTCTTGAAGTTCGGCTTGATCTTCTTAGTTATGATCCCGGCGGTGTCGGAAATGAATTCAGCCTCCTTCACGTTCACCTCACCGAGGATGATGCCCTTGACCTGCTCGAGCTGGGAGCGGACCTTGTCGGACATCACAGGGATTATGAGTTTCTGGAGCGGCTGGCGGACCTTGATGGATACCTTGCGGCGAAGCGCAAGCACCATGGAAGTGGCCTTCTGGGCCAGGGCCATACGCTCTTCCAGATCGCTGTCGATAACAGCCTCGTTGCACTCCGGCATCATCACGTAATGCACGGACTCCTCCCCTGCCGGAACCAGATCCAGATAGAGACGGTCCATGTAGAACGGAGCGATAGGAGCGGAAAGCACGGCCACATCAACCAGGACCTCGTACAAGGTCTGGTAAGCAGCCAGCTTGTCCTCGTCCATCTCACCTCCCCAGAAACGCTTCCTGTTCAGGCGCACATACCAGTTGCTCACATCATCGCAGACGAAATCCTGGATCAGTCGGCCTGCGGTGGTGATGTCGTAGTCCTCGTAAGCGGCCACCACCTTTTTCTTCAAGGAATTGAGCAGGGATATTATCCACCTGTCGATTTCCGGCCTGGAGGAATACGGAACCTGCGCGGCGGAAGGATCGAAGCCGTCAAGGTTGGCATATAGAGCGAAGAACGAATATGTATTGTAAAGGGTCCCGAAGAACTTCCTTCGCACCTCGTCAACTCCGGCCTCATCGAACTTGAGGTTGTCCCAAGGCTGGGCGTTGGTGAGCATATACCACCTCAAGGCATCCGCACCGTACTTGTCAAGCTCCTCGAATGGATCCACTCCGTTTCCGAGGCGCTTGCTCATCTTGTTACCGTTCTTGTCGAGCACCAGTCCGTTGGAAATGACGGTCTTGAAGGCAGGGGTGCCGCTGACCATCGTGTGGATTGCGTGCAGGGTGTAAAACCATCCGCGGGTCTGGTCCACTCCTTCAGCGATGAAGTCGGCAGTGCAGCCAAACTTCCCGGACCCGAGGTTCCTCAAGCCCTCCTGGGCATATGGCATGGCACCTGAATCGAACCAAACATCGATGAGGTCCGTCTCCCTGGTCATCTTCTTGCCGGAAGGACTCACCAGGAATATGTTGTCCACATATGGCCTGTGGATATCGATCCTGTCGTAGTTCTCCTTGGACATGTCATCCGGATCGAAGCCATTGTCCCTGAAAGGATTGGTCTTCATGACACCGGCCGCGACAGCCTTGTCGATCTCCAGATAGAGCTGTTTGATGGTTCCGATGCATATCTCCTCCTTGCCGTCTTCGGTGCGCCATATCGGCAGCGGGGTGCCCCAGAAACGGCTGCGGCTGAGATTCCAGTCCTGGATATTCTCCAGCCACTGGCCGAAACGGCCCGTACCGGTGGATTCAGGCTTCCATGTGATCTGCTTGTTCAGGTCCACCATCTGATCCTTTACGGCCGTAGTCTTGATGAACCAGGCATCGAGAGGATAATAGAGGACCGGCTTGTCGGTACGCCAGCTGTGAGGATAGCTGTGGACGTGCTTCTGGATCTTGAAGCACCTTCCGTCCTGCTTCATCATCATGCACAGGTCGACGTCCAGGGTAGGAGCATCGGCCGGCAGCGAATCGTCGAAGGCATTCTTGACGTACCTGCCTGAATAATCTGCATAAGAAGGATCTACATGTGTCTTGACATATTCAGGATCAAGGTCTTCCAATGGATAGAAACGGCCGTCATGGTCCACCTGGGCCTGAAGCTTCCCGTTCTTGTCCTTGACCATCATTCCCGGCACCCCGAACGCTGCGGCGACCTTCTTGTCGTCCGCACCGAAGGTAGGAGCGATATGCACTATGCCGGTACCGTCCTCGGTGGTCACGTAATCACCGGAAATCACTCTGAAAGGCTCACCTTCCTCGACAGGCTTGAACCAAGGGATAAGCTGATGGTAGCGGATCCCTACGAGTTCGGATCCGAGGAACGATCCGTCAAGGACCTTGAAAGGCACGAGTTTGTCGCCCGGCTTGTACTCCTCGAGAGGGAGATCGGCGGCCTTGGGGTTGAACCATGCGCCGACAAGTGCCTTCGCAACCACGAATATCGCCTCCTGGCCGCTGTATGGATTGAAAGAAAGCACCCTGACGTACTCGATCTTCGGACCGACGCAGAGAGCAGTGTTCGATGCAAGCGTCCAAGGCGTCGTAGTCCAGGCGAGGAAATACACCGGAAGCGATCCGGTTCCGAAAAGAGGCTGCGAGACACCGTCCTTGATGACCTCGAACTGTACCGTAGCCGTAGTGTCGGTGACATCCTTGTAGCACCCAGGCTGGTTGAGCTCATGGGAGCTCAGGCCGGTGCCGTCGGATGGGGAATATGGCTGGATGGAGTAGCCTTTGTAAAGCAACCCCTTGTCATAGATATCCTTCAAAAGGTACCAGAGGGTCTCGATGTAGCGGTTGTCATAGGTGATGTACGGATCGTTCATATCGACCCAATATCCGACTCTCTGGGTCATATTCTCCCATTCGGCGGTATATTTCATCACCTCGCTGCGGCAAGTCTTGTTATATTCCTCGACGCTTATCCTGGTACCGATGTCATCCTTGTGGATTCCGAGCTTCTTCTCTACTCCGATCTCGACCGGCAGTCCGTGGGTATCCCACCCTGCGCGGCGGTTGACCTTGTAGCCGCTCTGGGTCTTGTAACGGCAGACTGCATCCTTGATGGAACGGGCCATCACATGGTGGATGCCCGGCTTGCCGTTGGCGGAAGGCGGTCCTTCGAAGAATATGAATTCAGGGCATCCCTCTCGCACGGCGAGAGACTTCTCGAAAGCATGGTTCTTCTGCCATCTGGCGAGAATCTCATTGCCGACAGTTACCAAATCAAGACCTTTGTACTCTTTGAATGTCATATTTTCTTTCTAATTTTGCACTCGAAGAGGCAAAGATAGTCATTTCCTGTTTTTTTACCAATAGATTGCAAGTGAACGTCATCGACATAATAATCCTGATCTGCTGTGTACCGGCCCTGGTGCAGGGTTTCCGGAAAGGATTCATCTCCCAGGCAGTATCGCTAGTGTCGCTCGTACTGGGCGCATGGCTGGCATTCAAGTTTTCGGAGCCGGTCGGAGAATGGCTCAAATCCTTCGCCGATGTCAACGGAGTGATCCTGCAGGTACTGTCGTTCTCATTCATATTCCTTGTCGTCTATCTCATACTCCTCCTTCTCGGGAAACTCGCGCAGAACCTTGTGAAGGTAGTGATGCTGGGATGGCTGGACAAGCTGCTGGGAATGACCTTCGCCCTGCTCAAGATGCTGCTGGTCCTCGGACTGGTGATCATCTGCGTCGATGCCATCAATTCCACCCTGTCGCTGATTCCGTCCGAGACCCTGGACGATTCTGTGCTGTACCATCCGATAAAGTCGGCAGCAGACGTCGTATTCCCGTACCTGAAAGAACTTATATTCCATAAATGATGGAGAACCTGATCCTCATAGAGACTTCCACTTCCCTCTGTTCCGTTGCATTGGTCCAGGACGGGAAGGTGATATGTGAACGCATCAGCTCCGAACCAAGGGCACACGCCTCACTCACTGCGGTGTTCGTCAGTGAAGTCCTGGAGGAAACCGGACTGAAGGTCTCCGGCTGCAGTGCGGTCGTTGTCGGTAAGGGACCCGGATCGTACACCGGCCTCAGGGTAGGTGTATCCACGGCGAAAGGCCTGTGCTTCGGAGCCGGACTGCCGCTAATCTCCGTCGGAACCCTCGACACGCTCGCATGGCAGGCCATCGACGGAGGCCTGCTGCCGGAAGGCTGCCGCTACATCGTCCCGATGGTGGATGCACGGCGGATGGAAGTGTATACGGGAGTTTTCACTCCGGAAGGAAAGCAGGTAAGCCCGACAGAAGCCAGGATAGTCGAGGAGCATTCCTTCGACGCCCAACTCGCAGAAGGACCGGTGCTCTTCATCGGAGACGGGGCCGGAAAGTGCGAGGATGTCATCAAGGACCAGAACGCATGTTTCATCCAGTGCTGTCCGAAGGCATCATCGATGCTCCATCCTGCCCTGGAAGCATTCCGTTCCGATACGTTCGAAGATGTGGCATATTTCGAACCTTTCTATCTCAAGGAATTCGCCACCACGGTCAGCAAGAAGAAGTTATTCTAAAAACACGATATCATGAAAATAGGCATTGCCAGCGACCACGCTGGATTCGAGTACAAAGGCAAGCTTATCGAACTCCTTCGCAAGAAGGGTTACGAGGTCACCGATTTCGGCACATTCTCGGAAGCGAGCTGCGATTATCCCGAGTTTGCACACGCACTCGGCAACGCGATTGAGAAGAAGGAAGTCGATGCCGGAATAGCCATGTGCGGCACCGGCAACGGTATGGCGATCTCCCTCAACAAGCACCAGGGAGTCCGCGCCGGACTTGCATGGAACAGCGAAATCGGCAGGCTCGTCAAGGCACACAACCACGCCAACGTCCTGGTCATGCCGGCCCGGTTCATCTCCTACCAGATGGCGACTCGCATCATGAATATGTGGCTGAAGACCTCCGAAGACGGCGGAAGGCACGACAGGAGGGTCTCGATGATTCCGGTCAGATAGTTGGAAATCAAGGCGCTTATAGCTGACAGGATCCTTGTGCAGCAAGGCCTTTCGGGGAGTATCGACGACTATCCCGAAGGCATCCTCATCCCCGTGTACAAGCCGTACCGGTGGACTTCCGCCGATGTGATCAGGAAGCTGAAATGGGCTGCCTGCAAGCACTTCGGCAAGAAGAACCTGAAAGTCGGACACGCCGGCACCCTGGATCCCCTTGCGACTGGAGTGCTCATCGTGTGCATCGGTAAAGCCACCCGCCTTGCGGAGACAATCCAGAAAGAAGAGAAGGAATATCTCGCCGGAATATCCTTCGGCGCGACCACCCCGTCGTACGACCTGGAGAAAGCCATCGACAGGATGTACCCGACCGACCGGGTCAGCGAAGAGTCCGTGCGTCTCGCCCTGAAGGATTCCGTGGGAGAGCAGGAACAGATAGCTCCCCTTTTCTCCGCCAAGTCCGTGGACGGAGTAAGGGCCTACGAACTTGCCAGGAAACAATACCGCGATGCCCGGAAAGACAAGACGGAAGTAATGGAAGATTTCGACCATTCAATAGCGGAAACACTTCATCGTCAAATAATTACTATTTATTCGGCAGAATTGGTAAGGTTCCTCCCCGAAGGATTGCCTGCCCAGGTTCCGCAGGAAGGGCTGCGTCCGAATCCAAGAATAAACGTAGTGGACACGTCGGACCTCCACCTGCCTCACGCCGACATCCGGATAGCCTGCAGCAAGGGAACATATATCCGGGCCATCGCACGCGACCTTGGAGAAGCACTGGGGACCGGAGCCCATCTGGATTCGCTTTGCAGGACAAGGTCGGGAGGATTCCGGATCGAAGACGCCCTGACGGTCACCGAGGCAATGGAACTGCTATCAAACTATTAACACCAATACCACAATGACAGACAAGAATTTGGAAATGACACCGAACCAAGTGGTATCATTCCTCAAAAAGAAACAAGAAGACTTCACCAAGGAAGACATTATAGGCTTCATCCGTGCCAACGGAATCCGGATGGTGAACTTCATGTACCCTGCGGAAGACGGAAGGGTCAAGACCCTGAACTTCATCATCAACAGCCTTGATTATCTGGAGACTATCCTGAGCCAGGGCGAAAGGGTGGACGGATCCAGCCTGTTCCCGTCCTTCGTGGAGGCAGGCAGCAGCGACCTTTATGTCATCCCACGTTTCAGGACAGCCTTCGTGGATCCTTTCGCGGAAATCCCTACCCTCTCGATGCTCTGCAGCTTCTTCGACAAGGACGGGCGAGCATTCGAGTGCGACCCGTACAATGCCGTGCTCGCCGCCGCGAAGTCTTTCAGGGAGAAGACCGGGATGACCTTCGAGGCCATGGGAGAGCTTGAATACTATGTGATCGCCGATGAGGAGCCCCTCTTCCCTGGCATAGACCAGAGAGGCTACCACGAGTCCGAGCCGTTCGCCAAGCTGAACAGTTTCAGGGCCGAATGCATGGACTACGTCGCAAAGGTCGGAGGCTTGATCAAGTACGGCCACAGCGAGGTGGGCAATTTCA
>ONPI01000040.1 GCA_900319685.1 uncultured Bacteroidales bacterium | reverse complement strand
GATACATTCCGCGCGGGAGGACACGGCGGCCAGAACGTCAACAAGGTAGAGTCCGGCGTAAGGCTGCGCTACCTCTACCAGGATCCTGACACCGGCAAGGAGGAAGAAATCCTTATCGAGAATACGGAGACCCGCGACCAGCCTAAGAACAGGGCGAAGGCCCTGCTCCTTCTCAAATCCCGTCTCTATGACCTCGCAATGAAGAAGAGGCAGGAAGAAAGGGACCGTCTCGAGGGTCAGAAGAAGAGGATCGAATGGGGTTCCCAGATCCGATCCTACGTGCTACATCCGTACAAGATGGTGGCCGACCTGCGCACCGGTCTCAAGACCGCCGACACCCAGGGTGTCCTGGACGGCGACCTGAACGAATTCATGAAACGCTTCAGATAATTGATTGTTAACTATTTAATAGATTTTTATGGCAGAGTTCAAGTATGCTCCGATGTTCCAGCTCGGAGAAGACACTACAGAGTATTACAAGATTCCGGGGTCTGAAAAGCTTGTAAAGGAATCCAAGTTCGGGGGCCATTGCGGCTGCGGCGGAATAACTATCCTTGAGGTATCCCCTGAGGCCCTCACGCTCGTAGCGCAGCAGTCCTTCCACGATTGCGAGTTCATGCTGCGCCGCTCCCACAACGAGCAGGTCGCGAAGATACTCCATGACCCGGAGGCCTCCGAGAACGATAAATACGTTGCCCTGCAGTTCCTCCGCAACGCCGAAACTTCCGTAAAGGGCGTGCTGCCGTTCTGCCAGGACACCGGGACGGCCATCATCCATGGCGAGAAGGGTCAGGGGATATGGACCGGCTTCGAAGATGAAGAGGCTTTGAGCCGCGGAGTGTTCAATACCTTCACACAGGAGAATCTCCGTTACAGCCAGAATGCTCCGCTGGATATGTACAATGAGGTCAACACCAAGTGCAACCTTCCTGCCCAGATCGATATAGAGGCCACCCAGGGTAACGAATATCGTTTCGTGATGGTCGCCAAGGGAGGCGGCAGCGCAAACAAGACCTATTTCTATCCGATGACCAAGGCGACGATCCAAAACGAAGGCACCCTTCTTCCGTTCCTGATCGAGAAGATGAAGAGCCTGGGAACAGCGGCCTGCCCTCCATACCATATCGCATTTGTAATAGGCGGTACTTCCGCAGAGAAGAACCTTCTCACCGTGAAGCTCGCCAGCATCAAATACTACGACAACTTGCCTACTACCGGTGATGAGACCGGCCGTGCCTTCCGCGACATCGATCTCGAAGAGAAACTCCTCAAGGAGGCGGCCAAGATCGGCCTCGGCGCCCAGTTCGGCGGAAAATACCTTGCCCACGACATCCGCGTGATCCGTCTCCCGCGCCACGGTGCCAGCTGCCCTATCGGTATGGGCGTGAGCTGCTCTGCCGACCGCAATATCAAGAGCAAGATCAACGCCGACGGCGTGTGGATCGAGAAGATGGATACCAACCCGACCGAACTGATTCCGGAAGAGTATCGCCGTTCTGGCGAAGGGCCGAAGGGTATCGAGATAGATCTGGACAAGGGCATCGATGCCGTCCGTGCTGAACTTACCAAGTATCCTGTGAGTACCCGTGTCAGCCTCAATGGAACTATCATCGTTGCCCGTGATATCGCCCATGCCAAGCTCAAGGCGCGTCTGGATGCGGGTGAGGGTCTGCCGCAGTATTTCAAGGATCACCCGGTGCTTTACGCTGGCCCTGCCAAGACTCCGGAAGGATATCCATGCGGCTCCATGGGCCCGACTACGGCCAACCGTATGGATCCGTATGTGGATGAGTTCCAGGCTAATGGCGCTTCACTGGTGATGATTGCCAAGGGAAACCGCACACAGCAGGTTACCGATGCCTGCAAGAAGCACGGTGGCTTCTACCTGGGTACCATAGGCGGTGTCGCGGCCGTCCTTTCGCAGGACAGTATCCGTTCCATCGAGTGCGTGGAATTCCCTGAGCTCGGAATGGAGGCTGTCTGGAAGATACGTGTCCAGGATTTCCCTGCCTTCATCCTGGTGGATGACAAGGGCAACGATTTCTTCAAGAGTATCGGACTGTAGGTTTTTTGAAGGACTGATCAGATTGAAGCCATCTCCTTCCCCAGGGAGCGGATGGCTTCAATTATTGTCTTCTCCCTTTGCGCAGACGGTTTCTTTATTCCGTAGATATAACGGGAAAGCAGGCTCTTGTTGATGCCGATAGTCCTTGCCATTTCAGAGACATTCAATTGCGGGAAGCGTTTGAATATCCGTGCGATATTATTCTCGGCGTCAGGTTCGGCAGTTTCCAGGAAGCTGCTGACATGGATATCCTCGTCGATTTCCTCCCAATGTATATCATCTCCCAGGAACCCGATCTCATATCTTGCTCTCTGGGCGGGTGTTGCTTCTAAAAGGATAGGGAATGCTTCAAGCGGCCTGCTGTGGACATCGCCGGATTCCGTCCGGATGTATATCCGTCCGTCATCAAACCAAACCTTTACTATCGTCAAATTGCTTTCCATCGGTTATTCGTCAAAGTATTCTCTCCATGCTTTGATAATCTCATCCTGGTATAGCTGTACCGTATCGACAGCTCTTTTTAGATCTTTAGGTTTAACTCCTTTGTTATCAAGTATTTCCCCTGTAATTACATCTATCTTGGCTCTCCCGTCCCCACTTTGGACGTGGATATGGATGGGAAGGTGTTCTTCTGAATAGAAGAAGAACCGCAAGCCGAACAAAAACAGTATCGTTGGCATAGTTTAAGTTATTTATGCCAAGATAGGTATAAATTTTTATACCCGCAAATAATATTTCAATAATTATTTACCGGTCGTTGGTAAACGAGTATGGACGGTCCTGCTTCGCCGTACTGCGAGTTCGGTTCGGCTCTGCCGACATCCTGTATTCTATCCTGGCACCGCGAATGAGGTCCGAGTGCTTGAGGTAGTTCCTGGTCCACGCCTTCCCGTTCAGCCTGACCGAGGAGATGTAGTAATTGTCCTTGGAGTTCCCCGGAGCTTCCAGGACTATCTTCTTTCCGTCCGGGAGCGACACGGTCACCTTCCGGAACATAGGGGTTCCAATGGCATATTCATCGGAAGCGGGACATACAGGGTAGAAGCCTAGGGCGGAGAATACGTACCAGGCAGAAGTCTGGCCGTTGTCCTCGTCGCCGCAGTAACCGTCAGGGTTGGCGTTGTAGAACCTGTCCATCACCTCCCGGATACGCTGCTGTGCCTTCCACGGCTGGCCTGCCCAGTCGTACAGGTATAGCATATGCTGTATCGGCTGGTTCCCGTGAGCGTAGTTGCCCATGTCCATCACCTGCATCTCCCGGATCTCGTGGATAGGGAAGCCGTAGTAGCTGTCGTCGAAGAGGGGAGGTATACTGAATATGCTGTCGAGCATCGCGACGAAGGCATCGTCACCTCCCATCAAGCTGATCAGGCCGGCGGGGTCGTGGAATACGCTCCAGGTGTAATGCAGGCTGTTCCCTTCGGTGAAGTCTCCTCCCCATTTGAGCGGACTGAACGGACGCGCGAAACTGCCGTCCCTGTTCTTCCCGACCATCAGGTTGTGCTCCGGATCGAAGAGGTTGCGGTAGTTGAGGGCAGCCTTGGCATAAGGAGCCAGCTCTTCCTCGCTCTTGCCCAGGGCCTTGCCGAAAGAATAGATGCACCAGTCGTCGTAGGCATATTCAAGGGTCCTGGCTGCGCTTTCCCGTATTCCCACATCGCACGGAACGTACCCCAGGGAGTCGTAATACTCCCAACCAAGCCTTCCGGTGGAGGAAATGCCGGGATGGACGGCGTGGGCTCCGTGGGTCACCGCCTTCCATAGTTCCTCTGCATCGTAGCCCTTCAGGCCTTTTATGTATGCTCCGGCCACTACCGAGGCGGAGTTGTTGCCGACCATGCATCCTCTGTGCCCCGGGCTGGCCCATTCCGGAAGGAATCCGCTTTCCAGCCAGGTATTCACGAGACCTTCCTGCATCTTCGCTTCCTGGTCCGGATACACCAGGTCGAGCAGAGGGAAAAGGCTCCTGAAAGTGTCCCAGAAACCGGTGTCGGCGAAGAGATATCCCTTGTGGACCTCTCCGTCGAAAGGACTCCGGTGCACCCTGTCTCCGGAAGCATCGGTTTCGGAAAGGTCACGCGGGAAGAGCAGCGACCTGTAGAGGCAGGAATAGAAGGTGCGAAGGTTGTCGATGTCCGGGTCTTCTACCTTGATCCGGCCTAAAACTTCGTTCCAGCGTGCCTTGCCTGCTTCCGCCACCTCGTCCAGGGTCCTTCCGCCAAGTTCTTCCAGATTGAGTTCCGCTTGCTCCTGACCGATGAACGACGATGCCACACGTAAGTTGACTTCCTGTCCCTTGGCCGTCCTGAACCCGACCATGGCTATGCTCCCGTCGATGGTCACGGTTTCGAAAGGAGTATCGGAAACCACCACGAACCAGTTCCTGAAGCCTTCGGCCGCACCGCCGTGGTTGACGGTGGAGCATCCAGCAATCATATTCCTGTCCCTGAATACCTCGACCGCACCTCCTTCGAAAGCGTCCACGACAAGGTAGGAGGTGTCTTTCTGTGGATATGTCAGCCTGAATGCCGCTGCTCTCTCCGTAGGGGCCAGCTCGGCGGTGACGTCGTGGTCTGCCAGATAGACCTTGTAATAATAAGGCTTGGCAGTTTCCGCCTTATGGGAGAACCAGCTCTGGCGGCCTTCCTCGTCGTAGAAAGGACCGGTGGTTACCGGCATTAAGGAAAAGGATCCGTAGTCGTTGATCCACGGACTCGGCTGGTGGGTCTGCTTCAGCCCTCGTATCTTGTTCGCAGTGTAGGTGTATGTCCAGCCGTCGCCGTTCCTTCCTGTCTGAGGGGTCCAGAAATTCATTCCCCACGGCATCGCTATGGCAGGGTAGGTATTGCCGGTGGACAACTGGTAGGTTGAAGCGGTACCGGTAAGAGGATTGACAAGATCCACCGGGTCCCGGGTGGGCTGGCATGCCTGCCTGTGGCAGGAAGCTGCCAGCAGCGCTGTGCAGCACAGCAGGAGGAGTGATATGCGTTTCATCATCTGACCTTGATGGAATTGAGGAGATCCAGTTTACCGTTGTCCGCAAGATGGAGGATCAGTTCTCCGAAGAGGGTGTTCTGCCAGGCGAACCATGCCCTGGTGAACTTGGAGGCGTCGTCCTTGTGGAAGGATTCGTGCATGAAACCGGTGCCGGCGTCAGTCTTCATCAAGGTTTCGATGCACCACTTGATCTCTTTGTCATCCCTTGAGGTGAAGGCCCTCATCATAATGCTCATCGGCCATATATAGTCGTAGCCGATGTGCGGCCCTCCAATCCCTTCTCCGGCCTTGCCCTTGAAGAAATATGGATTATCTTCGCTCCAGACGAAGCGGCGGGTGTTCTGGTAGATCTCGTTGTCGATGTCGATATCGCCCAGGTAGGCCATCGCGAGCAGGCTGGGGACATTTGCATCGTCCATTAGGAGCCTGTTTCCGAAGCCGTCTACCTCGAAGGCGAAGATCCTGCCGTATTTGGGATGCTCCACGACGGCATATTCATAAAGCGCTTTCTCTACTTCGTCGGCAAGCTTCAGGCATTCCTTGGCGAGCTTCTTTTCGCGGTTGACATCCTTCAGGATCTCGGCAGCCTTTCGCAATGAAGTGACTGCGAAGAAGTTCGACGGCACGAGGAATTCGAACATCGTGGCGTCGTCGGAAGGCCTGAAGGAAGAAGCTATCAACCCGCATGGCTTGACCGGGTTGCCCATCCCGTCGTTGGATTTGGTGTCGAACTGCCTGTCCGTCACCCTCGCGAAGCGGTAAGGACCGTGACCGTCCTTCCTCTGCTGCTCCTTGAAAGTCTTCAGGGTCGCCTTTATGGCTTTCAGCCACTTTTCACCGAATATGGAATCGTCTCCGGTGACTTTCCAGTACTGCCAGGCCAGACGGACAGGGTAGCAGTGCGAATCGATCTCCCACTTCCGTTCGTGGTCGTATGGGTTCATCTCGGTACGGTCCGAGGCCCATTCACTCCCGGTCGGACCGTCGTTGAAGGCATTGGCATACGGATCTGTGGCAATCAGGGAGAACTGGCAGTTGATTACTCCGGCAATCATGTGCTTCAGGTCTTCATCTTCGTTGGCCAGCTGTACGTATGGCCAGACCTGGGCTCCGGAGTCCCGCAACCACATCGCGTGTATGTCGCCCGTATATACGAAGGTCCTCCAGTTTCCGTCCTCATCCTTGCCGAAATGCACCGTGGTGTCCAAGGTGTTGGGGTAGCAATTGGCGAACATCCAGGCTAGTCTGGGGTTCTTCAGTTGCTTCTGCATCCTGATAATGGTATTCTCGACGGCTTCCGACCTGAATAGCCTGTCTTTGGGTGCAGGGCGTTTGGATTCGTATGTCTTGGCGCTTAATGAGCTGATACTTAATAATATAATACTAATAGAGAGGATGATGCGATGTTTCATTGCAGTCGATGTTTACACAATAATAGCAAATATTTTTGAAATTTTTAGTACTTTGTGTTGCAAGGTATTTGAAAAATTATATATCTTTGCAATGGAAAATTAATTGCAAAGCAAAGGATACTATGAAAAAGGTTGTAAATGCAAGTGTTGGAGGAAGGAGCTTTTCCTTCGATGATGATGCCTACGCAAGGCTCGTCGCATATTTCGATCACTTCAAGGCTCGCCTGAACAAGGATTCCCAAACCGCGGAGGGAGAGGTGATGTCCGATCTTGAGAACCGTATCGCCGAGCTTTTCGACCAGGGGATAGGAGGGGCTTCATATCGTGTGGTGGACCTCTCGCTTGTCAGCAAGGTCGTTGGCCAGCTTGGTATGCCCGACGGTTCGGCAGAACCGTTCTCCGGTTCAGCAGGTCCTTCTTCTTCCGGGGCGGGGAATACTTACAGGGCACCGGAGACATCCGGACCTGACTTCTCATATTCCGGAGAGAAGGGCGACCGCAAGAAGCGTCTTTTCCGCGATCCGGACAACAAGGCCATCGGCGGTGTCTGCGCCGGACTGGCAGCTTTCCTGAACATCGACATCACGATTGTCAGGATCATACTTCTTCTTGCCCTGCTTCTCTGGGGTTCGGGCTTCATTGTTTATCTTGTGCTCTGGATCGTCGTTCCTCTTGCAAAGACCCCTGCGGACAAGTGCGAGATGAGGGGACTGGATCCTACTGCGGAGAATATGGCAAGGTTCAGCAGTTACAGGAAATAATCCCTTTGAATCATGGAAAACGGAGCAGACAACGTGCGCTCGCAGATGCGCAAGGGAGTGCTGGAGTATTGCATACTCAGTATCCTGAACAAGAAAGAGGCCTATGCGTCCTCCATACTCGAGGAACTCAAGTCGGCGAACATGATAGTGGTGGAAGGGACCTTGTACCCTCTGCTGATCCGCCAGAAGAACCAGGGACTCCTGTCCTACAGGTGGGAAGAGTCCACCCAGGGGCCTCCGAGGAAGTATTATTGCATTACGGACAAGGGCAGGGAACAGCTCGGCGAGATGGACTCGGCCTGGCAGGAAATAGTGGAAACCATCAAGACAATAAAGGAATAATATGAAACCAGTCGAATATTTCAGCATAGGCGGATATGTATTCTCGCTTGAGGATGATGCTTCTTCGGCGATAAAGGATTATCTTGAGCAGCTTGAGGCCTTCTATTCCAAGAAGGAGAGCGGCGCGGAGGTGATGGAAGGGATAGAGGAGCGAATGGCTGAACTGCTGCTGGAGCAATGCGGCAGGAACGGGGTCGTGACCCTCGCTATGGCAGATTCCGTGATAGCCACCCTCGGGAAGCCGGAGGCGATAGAGGAAGAGTCCCAGGACGATCCGGACCAGGAGTCCGAGCCTCAGCGGGAGAACGTCCGGCAGGAAGAGGAGAAGGTAAGGCGCAGGCTGTACCGCGACCCGGCCAACGGCAAGGTTGCCGGAGTGTGCAGCGGCCTGGGTACGTTCTTCGGCTTGGATCCGACCGTATTCAGACTTGGATTCGTGGTATTCACGATCCTCGGATTGCTGGGTACGAGGGGATATCATCACTTTGCCGGCATCGATGTGATGGTACTGACTTTCCCTGTGATCTACGGTATTCTCTGGATGTGCATGCCGGAGGCCAGGACGGTGCGCCAGAGGGATGAAATGCGCGGAGAAAAGGGAACCGTGGATGCCATCAGCGCCAGGATCCGCACTTCCGCCCAGGAGATAGGGGATACAGCGAAAGAGATCGTTCCGTCATCGGCATGGCCGCGATTCTGGCGGGTTATCGAGAGCTGCATCGGAATCGTCCTCCTGATGGTGGGAATAGCTGCCGTAGTGGCCTTGGGCACGATATTCGTCGGCAAGGATTTCTTCTCAGGAAGCTTCCTGGTGAACAGGATCATCGAGCAGGTCGCGGACATATCCCCGGAGGCGCTGGATCTGCTTTCATATACCCCTGCGGTAACTGCTTTGGCAATAGCGATCACATTCCCGTTCTTCGGAATGATCTATGGCGGGGTGATGATGACATTCGGCCTCAAGGAGCCGAAATGGCACCCTGGCCTCTGGATATTCGTGATCTGGCTGATCTCGCTGGTCGTGCTTGGAGTACTCGTAGCGATACGCTACTTGCCGTAGATGTCCTTGGCGGTGAATGTCCACGGTTTGGCGATATCCATTTCCGGGTCGCTGACCGTGGCATCTATCTGCCAGTTCTTTTTCTGGAAGACATACTTGTCGATGAACCACTGTGCCTGGTCGAAGCAGGTCAGCATGAATGCGGCAACTTCGTGGTAGCGGCTGTCGAAGCGGAGACACATGTAAGGGTAGTCGAACTTCTCGAACCTTTCCACCAGGGAATTGGTTCCGAAGAATCCCATATTGAAGAACTTGATCTTGTCGTAAGTAACTAGTTCATCGGAGGTTCCGTGAAGGAACAGGGTTGGTGCGGGTGGCTGTACGGTCCACTCGCATTTTCCTTTCCTTGAGAATACGGCACCGGAGAAGGAGATCACTCCGGCAAAGCGGAAGCCCTCCGGCATGGCCGCGGCCAGGCTGGTGCGGTTGCCCAGCTCATAATCGGCCTGGAGTACCGTGATGGCCCCGGCGCTGCTGCCGGCGAGGATGATCTTTTCCGGGTCGATGCACAGTTCCGATGAATATGTCCGGATATAGTCCACGGCGGAAAACAGGTCTTCCGTTGCCATCTTGATGGCTTCTTCCAGGTTGCCGGCCATGGAGAGCAGGTTCTTGCTCTTGACTCCCTTGAGTCCCAGGCGGTAGTCGGTGGCCACTGCGACGAATCCTGCGTCAGCCATCCTGCGGCAATACTCCACGATGCTCTTCTCCCGCTGGTTGTTCTCCACGAACCCGCCACCATAGACGAACAACAGGCATGGATGCGTATCCAGGTCGTCGTTCGGGAAATAAACATCCATAGAAAGCTCGCAGGTATCCCTTGCCGCGAATGCGACCTCCATATCCCATTTCGGCTTCACCTGGTTGTCACGGCCTGCGCCCTGCTTGTCCTGACCCGCCGCCGCGCCTGCAGCAAGCGCCAAGATCATTATCGTAATAAGGAATCGTTTCATTTCTGTACCCATATTACATTTGTGTTCAATATGTTATCAATGTTTATGGCGGTTGGCTTGCTGCTCCATTCACTTATAGGCTGGCCGTTTGAATAATAGACGGTGACAGTTTCTTCCTGGCGCCCGCAATACAAAGTCTTAAGAAGACTGTTCTTTGATACATCCAAACTGGTCAGGCGATTATCATGACACCAAAGAGTTGACAGATTAGGATTTTTGGAAACATCAAGTTTGGTCAGTTTGTTCGAAGCACAGACCAATTCGGTTAGTGCTGTGTTCTTCGAAACGTCTAGTTTTGTAAACTGGTTATAGCTGCAGTTCAAATCTTTAAGAGCTTTGTTGTTGGAAATGTCCAAACTAGTCAGTTGGCTATATAAACAACGCAGGTCTGTAAGAGCGAGGTTCTTAGTTACATTCAGTTTGCTGATCGGGTTCCTACCCAGATTCAGCATGGTCAATGCTAAGTTATGGGAAAGGTCAAGTTCAGATACCTGGGTGTCGTAAAGATTAAGTTTAGTCAGGGTCTTGAAATAACCGATGCCTTTGATAGAGTGCAACTGGTCGAAAGGAGAGCCTGAAGGAATCTCCATGACATTAACTTGAGCGGCTTCCTGCATTGAAACCTTACCGTCATGGTCGAGGTCGAATTCCCGCAGGCAATAATCAATGAAAACCTGGTCATCCATGACAGAGCATACATCGTCGACATCTGCTAGGATTTCAGTTTCCTCTTTACCGCAGGAAGTCAGTAATGCAGCTACTGATATGATAGTAGCTATCAATCTGATAATAATTCTGTTCATTATGCTATTCTTTTTGTTTCCAAATGACATCGCTGTTCAAATCTGACTTTTTCCAGGTGTCCACATCTTGTCCGTATGTATAAATAACAGTAAGGGGACGATCTTGTTGTCCGCAATTCAGGAAATATAGTGCAAGGTTGTTTGAAACATCCAGGTTGGTCATCCTGTTATCATAACTATATAAAATACCCAGAGCAGGGTTCCTGGAGATGTCAAGTGTCTCAAGTAAATTGTTATTGCAAGTCAGGTGAGTCAGCGCGATATTATTCTTGACATTCAGGCCAGAGAACTTGTTTCCTGCACAGTTCAATGAAATCAAAGCTGTATTCTTGGAGACATCCAGGCTTGATATCTGATTGTTGTTGCAGTCAAGGGTAGTAAGGAGCGTGTTCTTTGAGACATTCAGATTACCGAGTTTGTTGCTGCCGCAATCCAGTGTTGTCAGAACTTTGTTGTTTGTTATGTCTAGGCTTGTAAGGTCGTTATCAGAGCAATACAACTCGGCAAGATTCCTGGCGTTTGAGACATCCAGATGGGTTATGTGATTGGAATGGCAATAAAGCTGTTTCAATTCTTTGTTTTTAGATACATCGAGACAACTCAGGTTATTCTTCATGCAGTTAATGGCCGTGAGCAATGGATTATTGGAAACATTCAGGCTTTCCAATTTATTCCTGCTGCAATTGATTGTTGTCAGGAACCTGTTGTTCGATAGGTCAAGGCTCTTTAGATCCTTATCATAGCAATCGAGATACTTGAGAGATGTGAAATACTCAATCCCTTTCAGGGACTTGATACTGTATTTGTATGAAGGGATATTGATTACCTCTACTGCAGCAGCCTCGGCCATGGATAATCTCCAGTTACCGTCTGTGTCGAAATAATCAAGGCAGTACTCCATGAAGGCAGTGTCCTCCATGGCGAGCAAAACATCGCTGATTTCCGGCAGGTCGATGCCTCGCCATTCCATCCCGTTATCCTTCTCGCACGAATAGAACAGGAAGGACAAGAGGCATATCACAATTGTTATGAGGAAACTCTTTTTCATCGGAGTCATCACTTGAAGTCATGTTCATGGCCTGCAATGCAAATATAAAAAAAAGTGGGTCATGTCGGAGGATTATCCTTATATTGCGGAAAGAAAAGAACAGTCATTACGGGATGAAGAAGCTTTTGTCATTGTCTCTGCTTTTGCTTGGCGTCCTGGCGGCGTCCGCGCAGGAATATGCCCCGAATTTGCCGTGGAGGGATTTCTCCGGGCAGACGGATCACCATGTCGTGATTGCCGCAGGCACTCCCGACCTGTACAACGGCCACCCGACCACCGTCCTGATGGATGACGGCAAGACCATGGTCTGCACATGGTCCAGGAACCACGGAGGCCCAGCCGACTTCCTGGGTTTCAGTCATGACGGCGGCCTGACTTGGGATGTCGCCGATGCTCCGGCAGAGTGGCAGGGAATGGTAAACTGCCCGAGCATCTACAAGCTTACGGACAAGGATGGCAGGCAGCGCCTGTTCGTATTTGCCCAGGTGGAATCCGGAGGGACATACAGGGAGATGGTATATTCATGCAGCGAGGACGGAGGCAGGACATGGAACAGGATAGTCGATCTCGGGAAACCGTGCATCATGGCTTTCACGTCGATCATCCGCCTGAAGAACGGGGATTATCTGGGGATGTACCACCGGGGGAATACCGAGCAGGACCGGGCTCCGCTGAAGCTTTGGCAATCGGTATCGCACGACGGAGGATTGACTTGGGACGAGTCCCGTCTTGTGGGCGAGGTTCCGGACAAGTCGCCTTGTGAGCCATGCCTTCTGCGTTCCCCGAACGGCAAGGTCATCCTCTGTCTTGCCAGGGAGAACCAGCGGAAGGGGTGTTCGCTTATGATGTTCTCACATGATGAGGGGCAGACCTGGACGGCTATGAGAGAGACCCCGTGGGGACTCACCGGAGACCGCCACATGGCGATGTATCTTCCTGACGGCAGGATTATATGCGTGTTCAGGGATATGGCTCCGAACAGTCCGACCAAAGGGCATTTCGTCGCCTGGGTCGGCCGTTATGATGATATCGGCGGCGACCTTTCCGGCCAGTACAGGGTCAAGCTGCTGCACAGTTTCGCCGGCCCGGACTGCGGTTATCCAGGGCTGGAGCTCCTTCCTGACGGCACCATAGTCGCTACCACTTATATCAAGTATAATCCCGGTGCCTGGAAGCATTCCGTAGTTTCGGTGCGCTTCAGGATCGAAGAACTTGACGCACTGTTCATAAAGTGACGGAAAAAGAAAGAGTTTGCCATTTCGGCAAACTCTTTCCAACCTGTAAATCAGCAGTTTACTTGCTCTGCTCGATGGCGGCCTGTGCTGACGAGAGTCTTGCGATAGGCACACGGAACGGTGAGCATGAGACGTAATCTACACCGATGCTGTTGAAGAAGCGGATTGAAGCCGGATCTCCACCGTGCTCGCCGCAGACACCGCACTTGAGGTCCGGCCTCTTCGAGCGGCCACCCTGGATACCGAACTCGACCAGCTTGCCGACGCTCTTGGTGTCGATGGTCTGGAACGGATCGGAATCGAGGATCTTGTTGCCAAGATAATCACCCATGAAGGTACCGATGTCGTCACGCGAGAAGCCGAAGGTCATCTGGGTAAGGTCGTTGGTACCGAATGAGAAGAACTCTGCGGTACGGGCCATACGGTCGGCGGTGAGGGCGGCGCGAGGGATCTCGATCATGGTTCCGAACTTATATTCGAAATTCTTGCCCTTCTTGATTTCGACCTGGGCCTTGACGCGGTCGCAGATGGCTTTCTGGAAACTGAGCTCACGTGCGGAAATGGTGACCGGAATCATGATCTCAGGCATCGGATGGAAGCCTTCGTTGAGCAGTTCGGCGGTGGCCTCGAAGATAGCCTTGTACTGGGTCTCGGCGATCAGAGGGAAGCTGACGTGCAGACGTACTCCGCGGTGTCCCATCATAGGGTTCACCTCGTGAAGGGCTTCGCCCCTCTTCTCGATTTCCTCTACTGAGACACCCAGTTCACGGGCGATCTCCTGCTTCTTCTCCTCGGTCTTAGGGACGAATTCGTGGAGAGGCGGGTCGAGCAGACGGAAGACGACAGGCTTGCCGTCCATGATCCTCATCGTGCTCTTGACGGCTGCCTTCATGTAAGGCTCGAGGTCTTCGAGGGCAGACTTGCGCTCTTCGTCGGTATCGCAGAGGATCATCTTGCGGAGCTTGGAGAGAGGCTTCTCGGAATTGGCTCCGTAGAACATGTGCTCGATCCTGAACAGTCCGATTCCTTCGGCACCGAAGCTCAGGGCCTTCTGGGCATCTTCAGGAGTGTCGGCGTTGGTGCGGACACCCAGCTTGCGGAACTTGTCCACGATGCTCATGAACTTGACGAAGGTCGGGTTCTCGGTGGCGTTCATCGTAGCGATCTGCTCGCCGTAAACGAGACCCTTGGTTCCGTTGAGGCTCATCCAGTCACCTTCCTTGAAAGTCTTGTTTCCGAAAGAAACGCTCTTGTCTTCGAAATTGATCTTCATCGCCTCGCATCCGACGATGCAGCACTTGCCCCAACCGCGGGCAACGAGGGCTGCGTGTGAAGTCATTCCACCACGGGTGGTGAGGATACCTGCTGCAGCGCGCATTCCTTCGATGTCTTCAGGAGAAGTCTCCTCACGGATGAGGATAACCTTCTTCTTGGCGTCAGCGGCCTCCATGGCAGCCTCGGAGGTGAATACTATCTGGCCTACGGCTCCTCCCGGAGAAGCAGGAAGACCTACTGCAAGGACTTCAGCCTTCTTCTCGGAGGATGGGTCGAGGATCGGGTGGAGGACTTCGTCGAGCTGGCTAGGAGAAACCCTCATCACGGCGGTCTTCTCATCGATCATATTCTCATCCACCATGTCCATCGCCATCTTGAGGGCGGCGAGGCCGGTACGTTTTCCGATACGGCACTGGAGCATCCAGAGATGTCCCTCCTGGATGGTGAACTCGATGTCCTGCATGTCGTGGAAGTGCTGCTCGAGGTGGAGACGGATGGCATCCAGCTCCTTGTAAACCTCAGGCATGGCCTTCTCGAGGGAATCCAGGTCCTTGTTCTTCTCGGTCTTGGTGGCTTCGTTCAGCGGGTTAGGGGTGCGGATGCCGGCAACGACGTCCTCTCCCTGGGCATTGATAAGCCACTCACCGTAGAACTTGTTGTCTCCATTGGCCGGGTTGCGTGAGAA
>ONPI01000015.1 GCA_900319685.1 uncultured Bacteroidales bacterium | reverse complement strand
ATGGCTTCGTATCCTGCGGAGAAGAACATCATCAAGCTGAACGTGCGTATCGCCACCCCTCCTTTCGACAGGAGCCAGCCTAAGGGCGTATTCAAGATGCTGCCGGTTCCTCCGGGAGTTGCATCTTCATACGTCTTCACGCGCAAGCCTGGCGACAAGGTATGGATCAGCGGCCCGTTCGGTGAGTTCCTCCTTCCGAAGGACGATCCTGAGGAGCAGGAATATGTATTCGTGGGCGGCGGTGCAGGTATGGCCCCTCTCAGAAGCCACATCATGCATCTCTTCAAGACCTTGAAGACCTCCAGGAAGGTTCATTTCTTCTACGGAGCGCGCAGCCTTGTGGAGGCCTTCTACCTCGAGGATTTCGCAGAGATCGAGAAGGAATTCCCGAACTTCCAGTTCCATCTCGCCCTTGACCGTCCTGACCCTGCAGCCGATGCTGCAGGTGTCAAGTACACGGCCGGTTTCGTACATAACGTGATGTACGAGACTTACCTGAAGGATCACGAGACTCCGGAAGACATCAAGTACTTCATGTGCGGTCCGCCTATGATGGTGGCTTCCGTGAACAACCTGCTTGACAGTCTGGGAGTACAGCCTGAAAGCATCCTCTACGACAACTTCTCGTAGTCCCTGCAGGCTGAATACTGATAACAGGTGGCTGACCGACCGTCAGTCACCTGTTTTTCATTCCTGTCTCGCCTTCCGTGGTTCCCGACCTGTTCGGGAATCTCCCGTCATTCCCGGCTTGCATTCCGTCATTCCCGACCTGTTCGTCATTCCCGACCTGTTCGGGAATCCCTTTGCGCCAGCGGCTGCAACACCGGGCGCTTGCTGCTTCGCAGCCCTGTACGGGTAAATGCGCCCTAACGTTGCAGCCAACTGCCGCCTACTGTCCGTCATTACCGGCTCCGAACACGACTTCGAGGCCGTCGTAGGCGGCTTTGAGAGGGGCTGGGAGCGAGGCGTCCAGCTGGGACTGGGACTGATTGGCGTGAAGGGAACGGGCTATATGGGTGATGTATGCCGGCTGGCCTTCCTTCGGCTTGTAGCGGCCCTCACGCAGGAGCATGTGGACGGTACGAAGGACAAGGGCCGCGCTGGAGTGGCAGAATATGCGGAAATCCTCATCGCCGTCGATTCCCATCGTGGATTCCATGATGAGCCCGTTGATCGGATTGCCGGGCTTGATGTGCGGATCGATCCCGACAAGACGGGAAGCTATGGCCGGGATTCCGGCGGTGTCGGTGGCGTACAGGACGCGCACCGGAAGTTTTTCAATAAGATAGATCATCGCCTGCTCCTTCAGGTCGCTCGTGGCATGGCAGGCAGGAAGCGCAGTTAGGGTCATTCCGGCGATTGTCACCTTGTCGCCGATGCCGAGCGGGATGACCGGGGGCACCGGCAGGCCGGTTTCCTTCGAAGCCGTCTCAAACTCACCCATTGCCCTTTCAGCCCATGTTTCACTTAGGAATATACGTTCCGGCGCCAGCTTCAGGGCTGCGACGGGATTGTAATGGTCCCCGTGGGAATGCGTGTAAAACAGGGCCTCAGGGTGGAATCCTTCCGGAATCATATCCTCCGAAGTGGGAGTGAAATCTATGATTACCTTTCCGCCAAGGAGCACGCTGGAGTGCCTCCGGATGAACCCGTCGGCATCAGGGGTAGGCTTCCCTGCGGCGCCGGTGCCAAGGAAGCGGACCGGGAGCGGGCCGGGAGTTTCTTCGCCTAACTGATAGTGAAGATACCCTCCAGGGAGTTTCTTGAATGGAATCGTCCCATCAGTAACCCTGCTGTCTGCAAGTCCATCGGCTGCTTTCGCTGAAGCCGTCAGGCCTCCGAATCCTGCGGCAACCACCGCTCCGGCTCCTATATTCAAGAATTTCCTCCTGTCCATATATTATCGCATCAATGCTATTCACTGGCTTGCACCAACGGGCGCTTGCTGCTTCGCAGCCCTGTACGGGTAAATGCGCCCTTTTGGTGCAAGTCAGTGATTCGGCAAGATAATGATTTCCGGCGAAAAAATCATACCTTTACATTATGATTGACAAGAGAATTCAGATGATGGATGCCGGGATGAGGCTGTTCCAGACGGAGAAGCCGTTCGGAACTGTCCTGGGGGGCATCAAGACGGAAATAGCGAAATACGGCAAAGTGCAGAGGGCCAATGAAATCGACCCGTCCCGGCTGCCGGACAGCACAGGAGAATCGGATATATTCCTGGACTGGTCTTCAGCCACCAAGTACCGCTACATCTCCTGCAAACTTGAAGATGCCGGTGAGGTCGGGACCACCGACGAAGGAGAGCCTGTCCACAGGTACGCAGTGCTGCTGAAAGAGGGCAACGGGAACAAGCCGCTGAATACCATCATCACCGTAGCGATATTCCTGGTATTCCTGGCTCTTGCTTTCCTGATCGGGAAAGGGCACCCTTCATTCTGGCTGGTACTGATATTCCTTGCCCTGGGATGCTTCACATCGTTCCGGCTGCTCAGACCGAGCAAGGCCGCCACGGAACTTATCAGCAAACTCCTGGATATATTCAAAGAAGCGAAGTAGCTGCCGAAGCGCCAGCCAGGAAGCCCGTCGAGAAGGCGCACTGCAGGTTGTAGCCTCCCGTATCACAATCCATATCAAGGACTTCCCCGCAGAAATAGAGACCATTCACGAGCTTGGATTCCATGGTCTTCGCCACTACTTCATCGGTCGTGATACCACCGGCGGTAATGACGCATCGCTCGTAGCCAACATATCCTGCTATGTCGAACCTCCAGTCTTTCAGCGTCTTAGCCAGCAGTTCCAGATCGACGTCATACCTCCGCCTCTGGACCTGCCTGCCCCTGCCATAGATCTCCTTCCTGATGCTTGTCTTAAGGATATCAGGATTCCATGCCTGGAAGCCCGGAATCAAGTCCCAAGGCATTAGCTTGCCAAGAAGGATACGGTACATCTCCTTGCCGTTGATCCCCCGTCCGTCCTTGGCCTGGCGTGTCCGCGGATCGTTGCCGATTTCCTTCCACAGTGTCTTGACACGCAGGGTCAGTTCTTCGAGCGGAACACCCGGTTTCAAGTCGAGGGAGAAAGCGACCTTGCTGCCGTTCATCAGCGCCTTGACGCACTTGCGGCTCACCTGGAAGCCTATCGGTCCTTCTATTCCCCCATCGGTGAAATCTATATCTCCGAATTCCGTCTCCGCGCCGGAGCCATCGATGGTTACGGACAGGTTGACGTTCTTGAGCTTGGCTCCTTTCAGCGCCTCTGCGGATCCGGTCATCTCGGTCTCCCTGGAAATATGCCCTTTCAAGTCAGAGGGAGCATTGTCCAACACCTTGTAGCCCTTCGGAACCAGGGCGGTGAGTGACGGGAAGCACGGAATCAGCTTATGGCCGAAAAACTCCGCCCAGCGGTAACCATCCCCGGAGGAACCGGTGAATGGATATGAAAGCCCGCCGGTTGCGACAATCAGTTTCGAGCACTCGAATACCTCTCCATTGGTGCAAGTTACGGTGAAACCCGGCCTGATATCTTCCACTTCCCTTTCAGTCAGAAGCGTGACTCCCATACGCAGGACAGCCTGGACTATCGTATCCAGGACATCCGATGCCCTGTGGGAATACGGGAAGGCGCGGTCTCCCCTTTCGACGACCGTCTCGAGGCCGTTGCTCTCCAGAAAGTCGATGACATTCTCCGGAGTGAGGTTGAAGAATGCGGGCTTGACGAAAGAAGGGTTGGTCCGGATATGCCTGGAAAACTCGTTCCAGTCCTTTACGTTCGTGAAATTGCAGCGCCCCTTCCCGGTGAAGAGAATTTTCCTTCCCGGCCTAGGCATCTTCTCGAGTATGGTGATCTTTGCTGAACTGCCACCCGGCAACGCCTTTGCAGCACCGTATGCGGCCATCAGGCCTGCTGCTCCACCGCCTATTATCAGAATATCGGATTTCATATTGCAAATTTAGTCTATACTTTTGAATAATTTCGTTATATTTGCAGTCCATTTCCAAGAGAAATGCAGACAAGCCACTTTAGCTCAGTCGGTAGAGCAACGCATTCGTAACGCGTAGGTCAACAGTTCAAGTCTGTTAAGTGGCTCAAACATAGCAATTTAGCGCTATCCATCAAGCCCACGGCCCCTCCACGGTTGTGGGCTTTTAGCGTAATCCGGGTAATAATTGTCAGAATCTGTGACTGGACATCCAAAGCAATACAGTCAGTCACAAATTAAAGGTTAATTCACATGAAACCAGGCAATTACACCACGTTTTCGGTGAGCTTCTACTGCAAGTATTCAAGAAAGCCCAGAACTCGAAACGGAACAACTCAATCAAAGAGTATCTCGACGAAATCAGGTCGAAGATCAGGGAAAGTCAATTGTACTCCCTGCAGAACGATGTATCGCTTGACATCAATCTGATTAAATCTTTCGTGTTCCATGGAGGAATACGCCCCATGACCATAGGTGAACTCTTTGACGAATACCTCGGCATACTCAAAAGAAGAGTTGGAGTCAATCTGACATACAGGACTTACAGAAAATTCGAACTCACGAGGGATAAGTTCCTGGGAATGGTACCCCCTACCGATCCTGTATCTTCCATTATCGTGTGCAAAATAACTTTACGCCTCAGGATTTCACATTTTCGCGTTATTTTTCTATTTTTGTCGTGATGAAGAGAATCGCGATAATCTCGACCTTGATGGCGATGCTGATGGTCATATTCACCACCGTGTTTCCCCATCATCATCACCAGGCAATGATCTGCCTGGTCAGGGAAGTCTGCGTCGAAGACGGATGCTGCAATGACGAGCACACAATGCATCAAGACGCAAACAATGAAGAGGACGAGAATCATTGCGTTTCCCATGAGAAATACTGCTCTTCAGGCAATCTGAGACTTGATTTCACAGTTCTGGCCGCACCTGCGGTCAAAGTACCGGTGGTCGTCGATGCGATTTCGTTCTCTGATGTACAACCCCGTTCCAGCCTCAAAGCATCATACTCACCGCCCATCTTGACGTGGCGAATCAATTGCTGATTATCAGCTAATTACAGATAAAACATCACTTCGAAACGAAGGGATGATACTATTGTGATTAATTGATAATTAGGGATTTCTATGAGAAGCAAACTATTTATTATTCTTATGGCCGTCTGTGCCATACTCAACGGCTGCGGTCAGCATAACCATTCGCAAGAACATGATGATGAGGGTGCGAGTCATATCCATGTTGACGGGATAAAGATAAGCCCGGAACGCCAGGCTGTCCTCGGCATCATCACGGACACTGTGGAAGTCGGAGAATTTAACGAAATAATCCGGACGAGCGGGCAGATCATCTCGTCGACCGGTGACGAGATGACCGTCGTCGCGAAGAGTGAGGGCATCGTCAACCTGTCCGGGTTGACTGAAGGATCCCCTGTCGGAAAAGGCGGCCGGATCGCCACCATCTCATCAAGGGAAATCGGTTCCGGAGACAAGCTCGCGAAAGCCAGGATCACCTATGAAACGGCAAAGAAGGAATATGAACGCGACATCCAGCTTAGCAAGGACAACATTGTGAGCGAGAGCCACTTGGACCAGAGCAGGCTTGAGTACGAATATGCCAAGGCGGAATATGAGGCCTTGGCGGCCGGTTCAGGCACATCTGGGGGGATAATCGTCACCTCTCCCCTCTCCGGTTTCATCAAGAACCTCAGCGTCAGGAGCGGAGACTATGTGGAAACGGGCTCACCGATAGCCACTGTGAGCCAGAACAGGAAACTTCGCCTGAGGGCTGACGTCTCTGAAAAATATTTCAGCAAGATAAGCCTGATCCGGGACGCGAACTTCAAGACATCCTATGGAGACGGAACCTACCGGATGAAAGATCTCGGCGGACGACTGGCCGGCTACGGCCGCGCGGCAGACGGAGATTTCTTTATTCCTGTGACCTTTGAGTTCGACAACAAAGGAGACTTTGTCCCGGGATCTTTCGTGGATGTTTACCTGATGACATCCCTGTCGAAGGAATGCCTGTCAATTCCGCTGGAGGCCGTAGTCGAGGATCAGGGCGTCCACTATGTCTTCGTCCGCGACGATGACGGGGATTTCCTGAAGCGTGAAGTGACCCTTGGGATCTCTGACGGAGAGAGGGTTCCGGTCTTCAAGGGGCTGGAGACAGGAGATGTCGTAGTCGTCAAGGGTGCCGTCCATGTCAAACTGGCCGGAGTGACTGCTGTACCTGCCGGTCATACTCACAATAACTAGACCTATGGGACAGATCAAGCATGAGAATGGTCTCCTCAACGGGATCATCCGTTTTTCCCTAAACAACAGGATCGCGGTCTTAGTGATCGCGACACTCTGTCTCGTAGCCGGAATCTATTCTACGTCACACACCGAAGTGGACGTCTTCCCCGACCTGAACGCTCCGACCGTAGTGGTTATGACCGAAGCCGAAGGAATGGCTCCTGAAGAGGTGGAGAGGCTTGTCACCTTCCCCGTTGAATCAGCCTTGAACGGTGCCACCAACGTCCGCCGCGTAAGGTCTTCCTCAACCACGGGATTCTCCATAGTGAACATCGAATTCGACTGGGGTACGGACATTTACAAGGCCCGCCAGATAGTCAGTGAGAAACTTGCCCTGATTGGAGAGAGCCTGCCTGAAAATGTGGGACATCCGACCCTCGGCCCCCAAACTTCGATCCTCGGAGAACTTATGATCATCGGACTGACTTCCGACACGACTTCGCTTCAGGATCTGAGGACGCTGGCGGATTGGTCGATCAGACCCCGCCTGCTCTCCACCGGCGGCGTCGCCCAGGTTGCCGTTATCGGAGGAGACATAAAGGAGTATCAGATACTCATGGACCCCGGGCGCATGCGTCACTACGGAGTCACAATGGACGAAGTGATCTACGCCGTCAAAGGAATGAACCAGAACGCCGCAGGAGGCACACTGTATGAATATGGGAACGAGTACATAGTGCGCGGGGTCCTTTCCACTTCCGATGTGGAAGAGATGAAGAAGGCCGTAGTAAAAACCTCGGCGACAGGTATGCCGGTCATCTTGGAAGCCATCGCGGATGTAAAGACCGGTCCCAAGACTCCTGTCCTTGGTCTAGCCTCTAACGACGGTAAGCCGGCAGTTGTGCTTACCGTCACGAAACAGCCGAACACGAACAGCCTTGAACTGACCAGGAAACTGGACAGGGCCCTGGATGATATCAAAGCGTCCCTTCCTTCCGATGTCAAGGTCAATTCAGAGATATTCCGCCAGTCACGTTTCATCGAAGGTTCGATTTCCAATGTCAAGAAATCTCTCATAGAAGGCGGCATATTCGTGGTTTTAGTCCTCTTCATATTCCTCATGAACTGGAGGACAACCCTCATTTCTTTGGTCTCGATTCCGCTGTCTATCCTTGTCACCCTCCTCGTCTCAAAGTTCATGGGACTGACTGTCAACACTATGAGTCTTGGAGGAATCGCCATTGCGATCGGTTCACTTGTGGATGATTCCATAGTCGACGTGGAGAATGTTTTCAAACGACTCCGGCAGTCCCGTGGAAGGGATGTCCTGGAGGTGGTGTATGAGGCGTCAAAGGAAGTGAGGATGCCGATGCTCAATTCAACCTTGATCATCATCGCGAGTTTCCTGCCGCTGTTTTTCCTGTCAGGCATGGAGGGGCGCATGCTGAAGCCCCTTGGCCTCACCTTCATCATCTCCTTGATTACCTCCACTCTTGTCGCCCTCACCGTAACCCCTGTTCTAAGTTCATACTTACTGGCTCATGAGACAGATGCCGGGCGTCGGCAAGACGCGCCTTTGTCGGCATGGTTGAAGAAGCATTACGCGAAGGCGCTTGAATGGGCGCTTCGCCACCGGAATACTGTCATCAGCACTATAGCCTGCCTTCTGGCCGTGGCCCTGGCCATGTTCTTCTCCCTCGGCAGAAGTTTCCTCCCGGCTTTCAACGAAGGCTCCTTTACAATAGCAATGAGTTCAGTGCCAGGTATTTCCCTGGAAGAATCCGACAAACTCGGACATCAGGCTGAAGAAATCCTGATGAGCATTCCAGAGATAATAACGGTCGGACGCAAGACCGGAAGGGCTGAACTTGATGAACATGCCTTCGGCGTAAACAGCTCTGAATTCGAATGTCCTTTCGAACTTGATGGAAGAAGCAGGCGGGCTATTACTGAAGAAATACGTCGAAAACTCTCGGTTTTACCAGGAGTGAACATTGAGATAGGTGGACCTATCTCACACAGAATCGATGCGATGCTTTCTGGAACTCAATCCAATATTGCCATCAAGGTATTCGGTACCGACCTGGGCAAGATGTATTCGATCGGACAGGAGATCAAGGCGGCCATCTCAGAAGTGGAAGGTATTGCCGACATAAACGTCGAGCAGCAAGTCGAGAGGCCGGAACTCAACATCGTTCCGAAAAGGGAGATGCTCGCGCGGCATGGAATCACGATGGCAGAGTTTGCCGAATTCGTGAAAGTGATGCTCGAGGGAGAAACAGTCTCGACTGTCTACGAAGGCAACCGCTCCTTCGATCTTACCCTGAAAGTCAAGAACGAGTCCCGTTCCACCATGGAAAGGATCCAGGATCTGCTTCTGGACACTCCTTCAGGATACAAGATCCCTCTGAGCTATGTCGCCGATGTGGTTTCGTCCTCGGGTCCCAATACCATCGGGCGGGAGAACCTGAACAGGAAACTCGTCGTTTCGTGCAACGCCATCGGAGGCGAACTGGCAAAGGCCGTGGCCGCCATAAAGGAAGAAATTGATAAACATGTAACCCTACCTGACGGGTACAGGATTGAGTTCGGAGGGCAGTTTGAGAGTGAAGAAAGAGCCTCGAGGACAATCGCTCTTGTCAGCATATTCAGCATCTTCATCATATTCATGCTGCTTTACGGGGAGTTCAGGAACACCGGTCAAAGCCTTATCGTACTCCTCAACCTGCCCCTGGCCCTGATCGGTGGAGTGATTACTATTTTCTTCACCGGTGGGATCATGAGCATCCCGTCTATCATCGGGTTCATCTCGCTATTTGGCATCGCCACCAGGAACGGCATGCTTCTGATCGACCGCTACAATGTCCTTGCGTCACGGGGTTGCTCCCCTGTCGAGACTGTCATGACCGGTTCGATAGACAGGCTGAACCCGATTATCATGACGGCTGTAACTTCCGCGCTGGCACTTCTTCCTCTGGCACTTGGCGGAGGATTGCCCGGCAACGAGATACAGTCTCCGATGGCAAAGGTCATCCTCGGCGGTCTCCTATCCTCCACCCTCCTCAACGGCTTCGTCATTCCAGTCATGTACATTATCACCAAGAAGAATTGAATATGAAAAGTATTATATCAGTAATTATCGCCATACAAGGAACCATCTTTAGCTTCGGTCAAAACTCGATCAATCAGGTGCTGGCACAGATTGAGAGGAACAATCCGGAGCTGAAGGCGGTGGCCGCGGAAGTGGAGGCTGAGCGACTTGCCGGGAAGGCGGAGACACTCCTCGCCAATCCTGAAGTCGAATTCAACTACCTCTGGGGAGCTGAAAACATCGGGAGCCGCCATGACCTGAGAGTCAGCCAGGCTTTTGACATTCCTACCATCACCGGAATGAAAGCCGGCATGGCCGAAGGAATGGGAGAACTAGCCTCCTTGAAGTACAAGACAGAACGCCAGGCCGTCCTTCTGGAAGCAAAACAAGCCTGCATCGACCTCGTCTACTGCAATGCCATCCTCGCTGAATTGAGGACACACCTGACTCAGTCCAACTCCCTGGTCAGTTCTTACGAAAAGAGGATGAAGGCAGGAGAATCCACCGTACTCGATCTCAACAAGGCCAGGATCCATCTGACCACGGTACAAGGGAAAGCGAATAGGGCCGAGGTTGAAAGACAGACCCTTCTGTCAACCCTGCGCTCCCTTAACGGAGGAAGGGAAATCGATTTCGACGCCCTCACCTACGACTTGGAGGACTCTATTCCGGGCGATTTCGAGACGTGGTTTGACGAAGCGTCGCAGGACAGTCCCCTGCTCGCCTACGTACGCAAGCAAGTGGAACTCGAGAACCGGCAGCTAGCCATAGACAAGGCTTCCCGCCTTCCTGAACTAGCGGTAGGCTATATGAGTGAGATTCGGACGCAGGAGAAGTTCCGGGGCGTGACCATCGGTGTCAACATTCCCCTTTGGAGCGCTGGGAACAAAATCCGGCAGTCACAGGCCAGACTCACCGCGGCCAAAGAAAGACGGAATTACGCCGAGCAGAAGTTCTTCTCCGACCTTCGTAATCAGTACACGAAGGCATATTCAATGAAAGATAATTCCGAAATGATGCGTTCCTCCCTGAAAGAGACCGACAGCCGTGAATTCCTGCTTTTCGCCCTTTCAAAAGGAGAAATCTCGATGATCGACTACCTGGTGGAAATAGACCTCTACTTCGAAGCCCTGGAAGCAACCCTGGAAGCAGAGCGCGACTACCGTCATGCCCTCGCCTCGCTTACTGCCTACAGCCTGTAGGACCACATAGGGAGCGAGCTCTCGGGCCATCCGGTCAAAAGTCTCCAGATGCCGCTCTATGGTATATTTCTCCGTCAAGAGCACGGGATCGTAGCGCCAGGCAATCTTCTCCGATCCCACTTGGGCCGCCAATGCCTTAAGTGTCCGAATACTATCCTCGATGGAAGGTACGCGCGAGTAACCGATGTTGAAAAGATTTGCGGAAAAACTTATCTTTGTAATGGTCTAAATATGGCAAAAGAAACGACAACGATCATTCACACTTTAAACTAATAATGAAATGAAAGAGCAAGTATTGAAAGCCATGCGCGAATTCGGCGCTCCCGTGAACGCCGGCAAGATCGCGGAAATCACCGGCCTCGACCGCAAGGATGTTGACAAAGCCTTCGCCGAACTGAAAAAAGAAGGCGCCATCGTCTCTCCCGTCCGCTGCAAGTGGGAACCCTCAAAATAAGTCATTAGGCATCCAGTTCTTGTAATTCGGTCTTTCCATTTTCATATGCTTTTTGTCCGATGCCAGGTCTCCCCTTTCCTATGCCGGACAAATCGGAAATCGCAGCAATCGCCGCCCTGGCAGAGGGTCCGGGTTCGGATGAAATCGATATTGTGCAGGTTGCCGTAGTTGATGATGTCGCTGTGGCAGAACATGGGCCCGAAGCGCTCCAGGACGCCGTACTTGGTGAACACGTGTTTATACAGGCACTCCAGCGTCTCGAAGTGATAGTAGTCCTTGGGATCTTCCGGATGCCAGACATACAGCTAGTGTCTACAAAGATAGCTTTTTCGTGGTTATCTTGCTAAAGTCATTGTCAGATATCTCTCCACCAATCTTCCATTCCTGTAAATCACGAATCCCTTCCTACCATCTGGCAGGGTGATACCCCAGTAATCACAACCAGGCTGTTTGCCTGCTTTCTTCGCTTGCTTCAAAGCTTCCTCGTTTGTCCGGCAGTAATGAGTAATCATGCTGCGAAGATAGACGGAGGATGTGCCAAAATGTGGAATATTGAAAGAACTCTCGAAATAATTGTCTAAATTTGTGACCGGATTGTTCGGGAAACAGGCTTTGACAATTATAACTTGCAGATTTTGAGCAACGCATTCGTAACGCGTAGGTCAACAGTTCAAGTCTGTTAAGTGGCTCAAACACAAGTTGATAGAATCAGACCCACTTAGCCCTGCAGCCTGGTGGGTCTGTTATATTCAGGAAAAGAAAAAGAACGGAAAGCTATGAGAATGAAGACTTCTGCAGCGTTCGTGGCCTTGTTGCTGGCGATGCTTTGCACCACATCCGTCTTCGCTCAGAGAAAGGTCACCATCAGCGGCCACATCACTGACAGCGGAAGCGGAGAAACACTTATCGGTGCCGGAATCCTGGAGGGCAAATCGCTCACCGGCGCTGTCACCAACAACTTCGGATACTATACCCTGACCCTTCCGTCGGGGGAATATGATTTCCAATATTCATATGTCGGCTACGAGGACCAGGTCTTCCACGTCTCCCTCGTCAGGGACACGGTGCTCAACGTGACCCTGAAACCGGGCGAGGTTCTGGCATCCTCCCACATCGTGGCACAGAAGGATGCCGGAATCCAGTCCACCTATCTCGGATCCATCGACATCCCTGCAGCCCAGATCAAGAACACTCCGGTACTCTTCGGAGAGGCCGACGTCCTGAAAGTCCTGCAGATGATGCCTGGAGTCCAGGGAGGAAACGAAGGCTTTTCGGGAATATATGTACGCGGAGGCGGTCCTGACGAGAACCTGATCCTCCTGGACGGAGTGCCGATCTACAACGTGGACCATATGCTCGGCATATTCTCAGTCTTCCAGCCGGAGGCAGTGAAGAAAGTAACCCTGTACAAAGGCTCGTTCCCGGCACGATACGGAGGCAGGGTCTCAAGCATCGTGGACATACGCACCAACGACGGCAACATGAAAGAGACCCACGGCACCGTAAGTGTCGGCCTGATCAGTGACAAGTTCCACCTGGAGGGCCCGATTATCAAGGACAAGCTCTCATATTCAGTCAGTGCGCGCGGAATGCACACCCTGGTTTATGCCCCGCTCATCAAGACCTTGCTCAAGGACTCGTATGCCAACTACTATTTCTACGACCTCAACGGCAAGTTAACCTGGCGCCTGAGCGACAAGGACCGTTTCTACTTCGGTGCCTACCAGGGCAGGGACCGTTTCATTTACGAAGAAGACTGGAAAGGTGAAGGCACCGAAGCAATCGGGCCCCAGACCGAATACGTAAAGAACAGGAGCAGGACGGATGTCGGCATCTTCTGGGGGAACACGGTCGGTTCGGCAAGGTGGAACCACGTGTTCAACAGCAAGTTGTTCGCCAATACGACGATATCCTACAACCGCTACAAGATGGTGATGACCGCCGGATCCAGGGAGACCGAGATAAGGAACGGGATAAAGTCCGAGAACCGGTTCCACCTCGACTACCGCTCCGGGATCAGGGACCTGGGTGCACGCATCGATTTCGACTACAACCCTTCCCCGCGCCACCTGGTCAAGTTCGGAACAGAGTTCATCAGGCACACCTTCATACCTGAAAGGATGTCTGCCGTTGACAGGGAACTCCAGGGAAAGGACATCCAGGTGGATACGACCCTCCATTTCGGCGACCCGAAGAAGATTTACAGGGGCAATGACCTTTCGTTCTACGCCGAGGACGATTTCAGCGCAGGCCGCCATCTCACCATCAATCCGGGACTTCATCTTTCCATGTTCAATACGGAAGGACGCACCTACTGGAGCTTGCAGCCAAGGGTCTCCGCAAAGCTTTCAACAGATGCCGGACTCTCGTTCAAGGCAGGATATGCCAGGATGGCCCAATACGTCCATCTGCTCAGCTCGGCCCAGATATCCCTGCCTGTGGACCTCTGGGTCCCTATCACCAAGGACATCCGCCCGGTAACTTCCGACCAGTTCTCGGTGGGCGCATACTACGACCGGATCAAGGGCTGGGAGTTTTCTCTCGAAGGCTATCTGAAGAAGATGGACAACATCCTTGAATATAAGGACGGAACCCTGATGCTGGGAACCTCGGATGGCTGGGAAAACAGAGTCGAGATGGGCCAGGGCACTGCCAAGGGCGTGGAGCTGCTTATCCAGAAGACCACGGGCAAGACTACCGGGTGGCTTGCATATACCCTCGCCAAGTCCGACCGCTTATTCCCGGACGGCTCCATCAACAACGGCGAGCGATTCCCTTACAAGTACGACCGGAGGCACAGCATAGACCTGAGCATCGACCATCGCTTCAACAAGAAGTGGGAGGTGGATGCCGCCTGGTCTTTCGCAACCGGAGGGACAACTACGGTCCCGGTACGCGAAGTGGGTGTCATCATGCCGGACGGATGGGTCAGCGAAGCCCAGTACGTGGACCACCGCAACAATTTCCGGATCCCGCCGAGCCACAGGCTGAACATAGGCTTCAGCCATCACAGGCAGCGGCGTCACGGCGAAAGCATTCTGAACCTCAGCGTTTACAACGTCTATAACCAGATGAATCCGAACTTCGTATTCATGGACTATGGTCCGGATTATGACAATAACGGCAACTACATCGGGACGAGCCTGAAAATGAAGAAGATAACCATTCTTCCGATACTTCCGTCAATCAGTTGGACCCGTAATTTCTGACAAGCTATGAAAAGAACTTTGTTGATAATCATCACGGCAGCCGCCCTCCTTCTCGCTGCCTGCCAGAATACCATCAGATACGAGTACGATATCAACGATGGCAAGATTACCCTGCTCGGCCAGCTGTCCTCCGTCGACAGTGTGCATTCTGTATTCCTTTCCATGAGCTATCCGGACCGGATCGATTCCCTTGCGGATGCCACGGTGTCCTGTTATGTGAACGGGGAACGCCACCAGGCGTCCAAGGTCCATCCGGGTTACCAGGAGCAATATGACATCATTACCCAGGAAATCACGATGGTACCAAGGAAAAACCGCTATACCGAATACCGGTTCCAGGCTGGTTTCAAGCCTGGGGACGACGTCAGGATAGAAGCGTCCAAGGGGGACATGAAGGCCTGGGTTGAACTGGAAGTTCCGCAGCCGGGAAAGATAGTCTCCGTCGATACCGTGACCGTGGTCAAGAAATTGTCTTACCAGGACCTAGACGGCACGGACACCTATGAGCAGGAGTATGTCGAATTCACCATCCGGCTCAAGGATGCCGAAGGAACCGACAGCTATTTCACTCTCGATGCCGTGATGGCTGAAGTCACGAAACTATTCTCCGGTGAATTGATAACGGAAACGCTGCAAAGCGCCGGAAGGCTGGACTACGAGACATTCCATGACCTTGTCCTTGAGGATGGATATTCCTCCGGAATCGGCGACATGTTCGAGGACCTGTTGCCTGTGAACAGCACTCATTGCTTCTCGGACAAGATGTTCCAGGACGGAGAGACCACGGTCAAACTCTATGTCCCTACATACTGTTTCACGGTGTACCCCAACTTCTATCCGGACACGGACCTGGTCCAGGTCGACAAGTCTTTCTCACTGGTACTCAACAGCTTCGACCGGAGTTTCTACAACTATCTCAGAGCTCTCAACAACATGTTCTGCTATGGGTTCGATGTCAATCCGATAGTCGAGCCTACGATGCTGCCGAACAATGTCACGGGAGGGATGGGAATGGTTTCGATTGCAGCAGGAACAAGTTTCGAAATAGTCCTGCCTACGGTAACCTACAAGCCGTACGAGATAATCTATTATTAATAGACTCCAGAACCGAGCATCTCGCCGGCTGCATCATACCATACGGCGAACTGTCCGTCGGACAAACCTCTCTGGGGCATATCGAACAGGATGTACAGCCCCTTGCGATGCTTGACCAGCCATGCGTCCTGCAGAGGCTGGCGATAGCGTACCCGTACCCGGTAGCGACGCACCGAGCCGTCCTCCATCTCCAGGTCCTGCCTGATCCAGTGGATATCCTGCGGTGCAATCCTCAGGCAATTCCTGGACAGGCCCTTGTGGGTATGCCCTTCCCCTACATATATGATGTTCTCCCTGACATCCGTGGCTATCACGAACAGGGATTCCTTGTGTCCTCCGATATTCAGGCCCTTCCTCTGTCCGATGGTATAGAACTGCGCGCCGTCGTGCCTGCCGACGATCTTCCCGAAAGGGTTCTCCTTGTAGCGGGTCTTCCTGACATGCTTCTTTCCGGAACGGTATGTCTCGGTTTCAAACTTGATGTCGGAATAGTCCAATGGTTCCGAGAGCCTCTCCAGGCCGGCGTCGTCCAACGCCGCAATCTTCTCCGGGGAATATGAATTCGTGCCCGCTGCGGACAGCCGCTTGTTGTTGAAAGCCTCCCCTCCCGAATCTTCGGAGGAATAGCCGGCAGTCATATTCGGTTCCCCGGGTACGTCCAGCAATGATGCAAGGGTGTCGTGGATGAAGGAATACCGCTCGCTGCGGGCGTAATAGGCATCATATACCTCCACTACATCCCCTTCCACAGGCTTGAGTTTCTGCTGCAGGAAAGTCGGAAGGTCCACCTTGCCTACGAAGCATATCCCCTGGGAATCCTTCTTGTCCGCGGAAGGCAGGTCGGCCTGCTGGGCGATCTCGCGAACCTGAGGCTTGGTCAGTCCTCCGATCGGGAAAAGTGCCTTGGAAAGCTGCTCCTGGGTCAGTTGGCAGAGGAAATAGCTCTGGTCCTTGTTGGGATCGACGCCCTCGAGTATGCGCCACTGTGGCTGGCCGCCGATGACGACCTGGTTGCCTTCCGGATCCAGCAACGGCTCACGGCGGCAGTAATGGCCGGTGGCGACCATGTCCGCACCCATCCTTTCCGCAGCCTTGAGGAAGGCGTCGAACTTGATCTCCCTGTTGCACAGGACGTCAGGGTTGGGTGTGCGGCCATGCTCATATTCATCGAACATATAGTCCACGACCCTCTGGCGATACTCCTTGGAAAGGTCCACGAAATAGAACGGGATACCTATCTTCCTGGCTACCATCTCGGCCACGAAGCGGTCCTCCTCCCACTCGCAGTCCCCGTGCAGGGTCGCATCCGCATCGTGCCAGTTCTGCATGAACATCGCAAACACGTCATACCCCTGCTGCTTGAGCAACAAGGCGGCGACACTGGAGTCGACTCCTCCGGAAAGACCTACGCATATCTTCATACGGACGCAAAGTTAATCAACATCAAGGTATTTTGCACTTTTTTTACTAAATTTGGAAACTGGAACAACAATACCACCACCAATGAGGAAAGTAACACTTGAACTTGGTTTCATCGAGTATTCTTCACTCGAAGAGATGGATCCCCAGGACCAGGAAGTCGTGAAGGCAGCCATCGAGGCACAGAAAGGTTCCTATGCCCCATACTCAAATTTCAATGTCGGTGCAGCGGTCCGTCTTGAAGACGGCACCATCGTCAAGGGAGCAAACCAGGAGAACGCAGCCTACCCTTCAGGCCTGTGCGCAGAAAGGACAGCGATGTTCGCTGCAGGAGCAACATATCCTGGTGTACCTATGACCACTCTGGCCATTGTGGGCGGATTCGGTTTCACCCTGTCCGAGACTCCATGCACCCCTTGTGGCGGTTGCCGCCAGGTGATGGCAGAGTATCAGACGGCAGGGAAAAGACCGCTGAGCGTCATCATGTTCGGAACGGAAAAGACCTGGAAATTCGAGAAGGTTGATGACATCCTTCCTTTCATTTTTGACAGTTTCAACGAAAAGTAGTATATTTGCAGCCTAGGGAAAGTCGTACACGACCAGCTCCCTCTGAATTCCCCCAGGGCCGGAAGGCAGCAAGGGTAGGAGGTCGTAGCGGTGCGATGTGCCAAGCTTTCCCTTTTTTTATGCCCCGGCCTCTCCTCCGGGCATCCTTCCGCAAGCAACCAGATAGTTCCCGGCATCGTAAGGAGTCTCTATCCTTACCCCGAAAACATGGGCGTCTTCACCGGATTCCATGCCCATCTTTCGCCTCAGTTCCTCACTGGAAAGCGGAATGTTCCTCGCAGTCACCTCAGAATGAGGATACTTCCTGGCGAACTCCTTCATCGAGCTCCTTTTCAACGGAAGCAATTCCTTAACCTTGAACAGTTTCCCGAATTTGATCAAGTCATGGGACCGGACAACAGCCTCTTCGTCGGTCATTGCCTCGGGGAAGGTATAGAGATGGGTGAAACGCGCCAGTTTCACCAGGCCGAACCTTTTGCAGAGAGCGTTGAACACCCCGGCCTTGGTGAGAGATTTGCCGGGTTCGAAAAGAAAACGGACATAAGTCGAATCCGGATACGTCGCCGCAGAACCAGAAACCTCCGTGTCGGTGAATTCCATGATATTTCCATCCTCCCGGCATATCAGGGAATAACCTCCGTTCCACTCCCTGTCCATCCACACCAGCAGTTCCTTGCACTCCCCTCCCGAAGAGACCACATGCACTTCCCGAACCCATCTGCCGTTCCATCCGGAACCGTCATCTTTCTCGAGGAACCTTTCATAAGTCCGGTTCAATCTCTCCGTAACCAGCTGGATATCAGCCATCGGTGACAGTTTCAGAAGCAGGTGCCTGCAAGCTGACAAAAGCCCTGGAAGGAGTGCAAGCACATCAGGGCGGCAGTCTTCCAGCAGGAAGACCTTCTTTCCGGCAGACGACCTCCTGGCAGGATCCAGGAATATGATGTCGGGCTTGAAGCCACCGAGGATCGAGGCCAGGGTCGAGGGAGCCGTTTCCATATTCAGGACACGGATGTTCTTCACTCCGAGTGCTTCGAAATTATGCTCCGCAGCACTGGCGAGGGCAGGATCCATCTCGTTGTACAAGACTTCGTCGAAACAATCCGAGAAAGCCCGGGAATCGACCCCGAGGCCACCGGTCAGGTCGGCTATCCTGCAGCCAGTCCCTCCGGAAAGGCCGGCGATCCGGCGAGCCACCGAAGCCTTGTACCTCGCCGTATCCGAAGAACTGCATTGCTCTGCACAAAGCGTGGAGGGATATACCAGGTCTGTCCTGGAATACCACTCGGGGACCTTCCTGCGTAGTTTTTTCCTGGCGTCTATAGTATTGATTGCCAGATATTTGACAGGAATGTCCAAAAGCCTGGAATCCTCCGGCCTCGGCCATTCCTTGTTGGAAAGCAGCAACCGCGAGGTATCTGCTTCCGCATTTGCAACTATGAATTCTTCGAACTTGCCCATATCCATACAAAGTTAATCAATTTGAACGAATCCGAATCGTTGCAGAAGAGCTGGAAAAAGCTTATCTTTGTTAATGGAAAATAACTCTTAAAACCATATTGGATATGAGAAAAGCTTTGATTCTGTGCGGCCTCGTAGCCGCTCTCATGTGCCTGGCACAGAACGCCAACGCACAGTATGCCCGTAAAGGCGCCAACATCGTGGACCCTAAAGGAACCGTCCTTTCAGACCAGGAATTGATCAGCATCGTCGGCAACGATATCTATGAGCAGACGGTCATCGGTGCCAAGAAGCAGTTCAAGGCAGGCAAGAAACTGATCACCGGCGGTATCATCGGTATCGGCGTAGGCTTTGCCGGACTTGTCGCCGCAGCAGTCAAGATGCAGGACGCCGGATATGAAAACGACTGGAATGCCGCGATGGAAAATGATCCTTCTGTTGCAGGTTTGTATCTTCTGGGCGCTGGAGCGACTTCCCTGGGCTGCTCGGCAGTATCGGCAGGTATCGTCTTGAAGACCATCGGCAAGAAGCGCCTCAACTGGGTAGCCGACCAATGCGGAGTTGGTATAGCCTTGAATTTCTAGGTTTATGGCACAAGACTACATCGCCGCAGCGAAAAAATGGCTGGACGGTGATTTCGACCCCGAGACCAAGATGAAAGTCCTCGAACTGAGGAACAACGATCCGGCAGGTTTCGAGGACGCATTCTACAAGACACTGGAATTCGGCACGGGCGGATTGCGCGGGCTGATGGGTGTCGGGACCAACAGGATGAACAGATATACCGTTGGAATGGCCACCCAGGGCCTTGCGAACTATATCCTCAAGAATGTTCACGAGGATGACATCCGGGTTTGCATCTCCTACGACAGCCGCAACAACTCCAAGATGTTCGCCAAGATCACGGCCGACATCCTGAGTGCCAACGGACTCCATGTATTCATATTCGACAACATCCGCCCTACTCCGGAACTGAGCTATTCTATCCGCAAGAAGGGCGCTGTCGCGGGCGTGATGGTGACCGCATCCCACAACCCGAAGGAATACAACGGCTACAAGGTTTACTGGTCCGACGGTGCGCAGATAGTCCCTCCGACCGACAAGGAGATCATCGAGGAAGTCTCAAGGGTCACCGAACCTTCACAGGTACGCTTCGTCAAAGGAGAGCACTGCGGAGAGGTCGAGCTGATGGGCAAGGATATCGACGAAGCATACATCAACGACATACTCTCGCTCACCCTCAGCCCGGAGGCAAGGGAAAGGCACAACGACATTAAGATAGTCTATACACCTCTCCATGGTTGCGGCGTGCGCATCATCCCTGAATGCCTTAAGCGGATGGGATTCAGCAACGTGATCCACGTTCCGGAGCAGGACATCAGCGACGGAGACTTCCCTACCGTGGTTTCTCCTAATCCCGAGGAGCCCGCAGCCATGAAGATGGCCCTCGAGATGGCAGACAGGAAGGGAGCCGACATCGTGATGGCTTCTGACCCGGATGCAGACCGCCTGGGTATCGCAGTAAGGGACGATGAAGGCAAGATGGTCCAGTTCAACGGCAACCAGACCGCCTCGATGCTGACCTATTACATCCTCACCCGCTGGAAGGAACTCGGCAAGCTCGACCCGACCAAGTACTGCGTCAAGACCATCGTCACCACCGAGCTCATCGCAGACATCTGCAAGAGCTTCGGAATCAAGTGCTACGATGTCCTGACCGGTTTCAAGTGGATCGGTGAGATCGTGAAGAACAACGAGGGCAAGGGCGAATTCATCTGCGGCGGCGAGGAAAGCTACGG
>ONPI01000047.1 GCA_900319685.1 uncultured Bacteroidales bacterium | reverse complement strand
GCATCCGGCTGTCATAGTGGCCGGACGACCTTGATTCCAGCGAGATTGGTTCTGGAGGAAATGTATACTGCGATCGACTTCGGATCGATGATGACATTCCCCGCTGCCTGGGAGGCATGGATGAATCCTACCTTTCCGTCCTTGACATAGGCGATGGCGACGTGCGCGATATCCAGACCTTCGACGGCGGAGACGAAGCAAATGATGTCTCCAGTCTTTATCTTGTCCTCGATCCCGGCAACTTTCGCTTTGGGAATATATGTCATCGGCGTCCGGTTCAGTTCGGCTTCCGTATCCGATATCTTCTTGAGGGCAAGTGCCGCCCTTGGGATATTCCGCGCATTCCCAAGCTGCTTGTAGGACTCCGGATGGGTCGACATGTAATTGATCGGATGGTCATAGACCTCTCCGCCCAGATCCATGGTGATGTCCTTCAGGACATTGTCCTGGCGGCGGATCCATTCTGTGGTGTAATGTATCCTGTCTCCATATCCCCAAGGCCCTTCGCAACGGTATCTTGTAGATGCCACCTTCCAGGCGAACTGGACGAAATCAGGGCATCCCCTGTTCTCCTTTACGGTAAGGGCAAGGTCGAGGCAAGTCTCGACGAACAGGATGCAGTCGGTCTTGGTGAGATATATCCTGAGCTGCTCGTTCACCGGATCCGTATCCAGGGTTCCGGCGACATAGGGCGTACCCATCAGCTTCAGGGCTGCGTCCACCATCAAAGCGGACGTCTGGACATCAGGGGTTTCAGCCTTGATGCCATGGAGCTCGCCGAGCAATTTCACCGCCAGGTCCTGGTCAGCCTTGGGCGAGACATAGAAGGTCTGCGCACCGGCTGATATGCCTGACAGCGCCACGGCGAGGCAGGCAAGGATTCTTGTCATCATTCTCATACCCGGGACAACAACAAGAATCTTGCCTCGCCCTCATCAATATTCCTTGGATTTTCCATCCACTATAGCCTGGAAGGAATATGCTTTATCTCCGAGGGTGCAGCCTGCCGAATACGCGCCTTCCACGTAGGAGAACTTTCCTTCTGTTTCTGAATAGAATATATCCCACAGTTCCCAGTCTTCGAACCTGATGCTGAATCCGTCATATACATTCCTGATCAGGCATGGTTCCTTGAGGCATATCGTTCCCTCGTCGGCATCGACCACAGGAACGACCTTGACACTGTTATCGACGTGGACGTCACCGAGATAGCCTGAATTGCGGAAGACGGACACCGGATATTCATAAGTCCCGGTCATCGGAGAACGGCCTTTCAAGTATCCCTCAAGATAATCCAGCAGGGAGTCGAACCGCTCGAACCTGAAAGTCTTGTCCGAGGCATCGTATACGCTTTCCTTAAGATAGACGTGGCCGAAAGTATCCCAGCGGAAATCGAAACAGAACGATGTCTTCCCGAGGACAAGCTCATAATCGGTCAGGTTCACCGGCACAGGGGTGTCAGGATCGTCCGGATCCGTGACTGATTTGCCATTGTAGCTTATGTACGGGTCGGAAGCCTTGCGGCCGGATACATCGATGTCTCCCATCGCGCAATATTCAGGGATAATGGTCTTTTCTTCGGATACGACCCTCAGGCCATAGTCCGGGAAGTGCTGGGAATACCTGTCCCATGCATATGCGGCATTCTGGTTGCCGGTCATGACATAATGGACATCTACGACCCGGGGCGCAGCGCCGTCCCCCCATACCGCATTCTCGGTACGGGTGCTCGCAACGGTACCTTCATCCCTGTCCCAGCTTACGAATCCGCTCCTGACTGTCGAGGAAGAAACGCCGCCGTAGTTCTTAAGAGGATTGGTCACCAGCAGGAAATGGTCTCCTGCATACATCTTCTCAAGGGACAGCCCTTTCTGGTAGGCTCCGTTCCTGATGAATGACGACATGTCGCCGCTGACCCTGTAGTAGAAATAACCCAAGCCTGTGGCAACGTTTCCTTCCGGGAAACGCATGCCTCCCCACGACTCTTCCGCCGAGCCTTCGACAGTCCTCGTAAGGGAATAGTCAGCAGTCACTTCTGTCCTTTCCCAGGAAGAACCGGTCATCGAGATCGCCAGGTCAACCTTGTACGGTACTCCGCAAGTCCTGGCTATCTTGTCCTGGTCCGTAACCGTATTCGATCCGAAAGAGAAACTGACCGGTTTCGTCCTGGCGGCAAGGTTGGTTACCGAAGGGTTCCCTGTCGTGTAATCAGGAAGCTCGCTCCGTTCCAGATAGATGTAACCATTTGAATCTGAAGTTTTTTCATAGGTATTCCCGGCCTGGTCGGCAAATTTCACCGTACAATCCGGGATTATTACGGGTCCCGGTCCGGAGACCAGCAGGGCTGCGCCTCCGGAGAACGGGTTCACATACTCGAAAGTCGTATCCTTCTTCTCTCCCACCAGCCTCACCTTGGCGAGTACCCTGACAGGGGTGACGTTGTACCGGTTCGGATCGACCTCATCCAGATACACGGAGTCCCGGATAGATGAGGCCTCCGCCGTTTTGCCGTCGGAGCCTCGCAGGTATTTCATGAAATCCGTTTCTGAAACAGCCGTCTTCGGCCAATAAGGGTACTCTTCGAGGTCATAGACTCCGTTGCCTGGGTTGGCCAGCCCGGGATCGCCGAGGACCAGTGTTTTCCAAAGTTCATAAGCAGACTGGCCTGCGGTTCCGTCTTGACCGTCCTTTCCGTCCGCACCGTCTTTGCCGTCAATGCCGTCTTTTCCATCGGAGCCGGTTGCCTTCGCCAGTCTGGTCCATGTACCTCCACCGTCGTATGAAACATACCAGTATCCGTCTTCGATCTTCAGGGCAGGTGTTGCACCGTCTGCACCATCCGAACCGTCTGCGCCATCCTTGCCTGAAGCCGGCTTTCCGGTGTCTGTCGAGCCGATCCACCAGTTGCCGTTGTCGCCGATATAAGGGCTCTGGCCGTCGGTTCCGTCTTTACCATCCCTGCCGTCCTTACCATCCTTGCCGTCGGCGCCTCGCAAATAATCGAAGAAATCCTGCACAGTGGTCCTCTCTGGATCCCATTTCGTTCCAGGATGCTTCGGATCTTCAAGGCCATCTTCGGAAATCACGTCCTTGACCCAGAGTTCGTAAGCGGAATAACCGTCACCGTCCTTCCCGTCTTTTCCGTCCTTTCCGTCAGCTCCCGAAGGTCCCGTAGCCGGCACACCGGTATCCGTGAAGCCTATCCACCAGTTGCCGTTCGAGCCGACGAACGGAGTCTCTCCATCGTCTCCCTTGTCTCCTTTGGAATATGCCAGCTTGTTCCAGGTCATTCCGCCGTCATAGGAAACATACCAGTAAAGGTCATCGTCTATCTTCAGGACGGGGGTTACGCCGTCATGGCCATCCTCGCCATCCGCTCCGGCAGGACCCGTGGCCTGGATGCCGGTGTCATGGTCTCCGATGAACCAGTTGCCGTTGCTGCCGATCCTCGGAGTCTCTCCGTCGGTTCCGTCTTTGCCGTCATCGCCTCTGGCCCTGCCGAGACAGCTCCAGGTCTCACCTCCGTCGTATGAAACATACCAATTGTCCGAATCAATCTTCAAGGCAGGGGTCATCCCGCCGGTTCCGGTAAGGAATAAGAAGAAATCGTGTTCGGAGCAGTTGTCGGCGGTGTACAATCGCCCGTTGACGTCTGTCATCGAGCCGGCGGCGAGAACGGCTGCCTTCCAGACCTCATATGCCGAAAGACCCGCGGCACCGTCATCTCCCTTGTCTCCTTTGTCACCTTTATCTCCTTTGTCTCCCTTGTCTCCCTTTTCGCCTTGGGCTTTGATCCCGGTGTCGGTGTCTCCGACAAACCAGTTTCCGTTGTCACCCACATATGGCACCAGGCCGTCAGCTCCTTTGCTCCCTGACAGGAACAGATAGAAATCTGCAACCGAAGTCCTTGTCTTATCCCATTGGCTGCCAGGATTATGAGGATCCTCTACCCCGGCCGAGACATAGTCGACCCAGAGCTCGTAAGCCGAAAGGCCGTCATCGCCTTTGTCTCCTTTATCACCCTTGTCTCCTTTTTCGCCCTTTTCGCCATCCTTACCTTTCAGATAAGCGAAGAAATGAGCCATATCCGTCTCTCCGGTATAATCTATCAGCTTATCCTTAACGGCATTGACCCATACCTCATAAGCCGAGAACCCATCTTTTCCGGGATTCCCCTGAGGTCCCTGCTCACCTTGCGGGCCTCTCGGCATCGTCACTTCCAGGGTATTGCAGGAGACGAGGGCTGCCAGACCTAGGGCAACCGCCGCCATAACATTGATAATCCTTTTCATATCGTTTTGAATATTAACTACTATTTGATCAGATAATTCCAGAGGAGTTCGGAAGTGACCCTCTCGATAACCACCTTGCGGTCACCCCGGCGAGCCTCGTCAGATGCCGAAGATGACACAATGGCCACACGTTTGCCGAAGCCGCGGCTGACAAGCCTGGATGCAGGTACTCCCCTGTCGATCAAGGCATTGCGGACCGCGTTTGCACGAGCCTCCGAAAGTACGTCGTTGTAGGCGTCGGTTCCCTTGGAGTCCGTATAACCAGCTACCAGGAACTTCTCGTCCGGGAACCTTTTGAGGACATCCGCGATCTCATCCAGGATTGCACGGGAGTCCTCGGTTATCGTAGCTTTGTCGAAGTCGAAGTTGACGTTGTCCATCATCTCGGCTATCGTCATCTCCACAGGAACTTCCTTGACGACTTCCCGGACCACTTCGACCGGGACTTCTTTCACTACCTCCTTGATCACTTCAGCCGGACCGGCTATCATCAAGCCCGGATAATCCTTGGCACACGCGAGTCTCTTGTCGTTTCCTCCCAGCCTGTATATGATGCCGGCGGAAGCCTGGGCGAAGTTCGCACCTTTGTTTCCGAAAGACTTCAGGAACTGGCCCTGGACACGTACTCCGAAACGATTGCTCATCCAACCGACGACTCCGATCCCGACAGAGAGAGGGAAGAAACTGTCGGTATCGAACGTGAATCCTTTGTTCCACGCATCCTCCGCTTTCCAGACGGCTTCCTTCGTGACATCCCCCTGGAACTGGCCGAAATATGAATTCGGGAATGTCTTGCGGTACCAGTTGATACCCACCCTCAAGAAAGGCTGGATCCATTCGCTGGAAGTGAACGGTCTGAACTGCAGGCCAGGACCGGCCATGGCGGACCAACCCCGGACCAGGCTTTCCGATTGATAGTATCTCGCAAGGCCGAATGTACCTTGCAAGTCAGCATACAGCCACTTCCGGAGTTCCTTAGCGGCATACATATCCGCTCCTCCATATAGGAGTCTCTCCTCCAGAGTGAACAAATAGTCACCTCCCGCGGTCTGGTGGAAATCCGTCACGGAAGTCCTGGTAAGGTTCATCAGCGAACCACCGATACCGAATTCCCACGACGCGGGGTGTTCCTGGCAGAGCGCTCTCAAAGGGCACAGCGCCAGCAGCATGACGGCCGCAGCCGTCTTGTACAGAAAGATTTTCATAAGTCCCGATAACTTGTAATTTAGGATTGTTTATTTGAGTGAGTACTCAGTCAGGTTCTGTATTCCCGGGATGCCGTAATATGCGGACACGATGTCCCCCTTGAGGAATATCTTCCTGCCCAGGAGTTCAGGATGGTCCACGAGGTTGAGCGCATCCCTGAAATCTCCTTTGGACAACTGCACGGACATGCAGGAGCTTTTCTCCGAGACGGAAGTACGGGCGGCAATCGCCAGGCAGGTCATGGAAGAGAACGGAGCTGCGAATGAAATGCCGTTGCCGGCCGAAGTCAAGTCACCGCCCACGATATAACCGCACACCCAGACTCCTTTCTCTCCGGCCTTTTGCATAGCCTGGCCGACCCCGTATGCGCTTGCCATGCTGGAACCCGCATCGGAAGCCCCGGAACCGATTTCATAATCCTCGCTGCTCCAATACCTGAGAGTGTCAACGACTATGGACAATGATGCCGTTGTACCTGAAGAAGTGCCTTCTCCGGGGCATGATATCCCCATTGTCAGGATCTCCCTGGGACCCAGGCTCCTGGTGAACAGTTTTTCCGAGGCGCCGCCATCCTGGAGCCACACTGAGACATCTCCCGGATTGAAATAACCTATCCTGGTCTCCGACTTCCCGTAGTCCAGGTCTCCATCACTCGAGGAGGCATACAGGCCTCCCCGAGGATATGCAGCGGCGAAGTCGTCACCGATCCGCAACCGCAGTCCGGAATTGAGCTGGGTGCAATTGAACACTACCTTCGTGTTCGTCCCTGCCTGCACTACAACAGCCTGTTCGTCGCCGAACTGGGGAGAATTGAAAGCAGGAGCTTCAAACTTGCAGGACAGTACCTTCAGGGTATATGTTCCGGGATTGACGAGCATGGTTTCCGGAGAACCGGAATATGATCCGTCATACAGGACTTCGCCTCCGGAATTCCTGATTTGGAGGATGAACGAGTCGGTGTCCGGCATCTCCGTAAGCGCACGGGTGGACATCCTTGGATCGAAATGCCATGCCAGTGTGCCCTGGGCCTTTTCTGCCGGGAATTTGTTGCAGGAAACCCATAATAAGGCGGACAAGATAGCCGCCAGGAACAAAAGTCTGGAAAGAAAGGCGGATAAAGACTTCATAGCTGGTAGAAAGTTTACGGACCGCACCGTTGCGATCCGTCTGCAAAAGTATGCGAAGCAAACTTCAGAAACATACAGAAACAGCAAATCTTTCCACCAAGAAACTTCAGTTGCCGTTTGTTATCATAAAAAAGATAAAAATTCACGAGGCAATCGCATTCACTGCGATCGCCCCGCTACTTAACCTAAACTTAAACTATGAAAAACTTCACCCCAAATATACAAAATCTTTTAATATCCGCTACTATCCGAGACGAATTTTTGCATATTTGAGCAATAATATTTTTTCTCCGTATCCATCGAATACTATTTTTGCTTTCAAATCCGGCACTGAACCTGTGATTTCCATGATCCGCCCGAAACCGAACCTGTTGTGTTCTATCCTCTGACCAGCCTTCAATTCCGTCATCGGTACCGGGATGAACTCCTCGTCAGGGATCTTTGGAGGAAGCGGGCGGTTACGCAGGGATTCGATAGTCCGCGATGCCGGTGATACCGGAGGCTTCGGGGCGACGGTGCTCCTGGATTTGAACGCAGTCCTCCTGCTGCCGAAACCGGTGAAGGACCTGCGGAACGGATAGTCTTCGTCGTCTTCCAAACTGCTCTCGGGTTCTTCCTTACGCAACGGGTTGGCTATGAAAGCCGGATCGATCTCCCGAAGGAATCGGCTTGGAGAATTGGACTCATGCTTCCCGTTTCGCATCCTGGTCTGGGCATAGGACAGATAGACTGCTTCCTCCGCCCTGGTCATCGCGACGTAGAACAGCCGTCTTTCTTCCTCGATGTCGGTCGGGGTGGACAGCATGCCGCCCGAAGGGAAAAGGTTCTCCTCCATCCCGGCCACGAACACATAAGGGAATTCGAGCCCTTTGGCGGAATGGGCGGTCATAAGGGCTACCCTGTTCCGGGCATCTTCCTCATCAGTAGAATCAACGGCAGTGAGGAGCGATATGTTTTCCAGGAATTCTCCCAGCGTAACCAGAGGGAAGGTCACTTCGGTTTCATCGACAATCTGGCTTTCTTCCTGGATTTCCTGGAGATACTCGTTCTGCCTCTCTTCAATGAAAGCCGTCACGCTGTTCAGCAACTCTTCGACGTTGGATGCCCTGGACTGGCTCTCTATGGACGGATCGGACTTGAAATGTGCATGCAGGCCGCAGGCATCAGACAATGCGGCAGCGAGTTCCGAAGCATCGGTATTCCCAGCCTTGGATGCGAAAGTGCCAATCATGTCGCAGAAACTGCGTATCCTGGCCACTGCAGGAGCCTTCAAGCCGTATTCCGCGAACTTTTCCGAATATGCAGCCTTGAACATGGACGTTCCCAGGTCGCGGGCCATCGCTGCCAACGCGCCCAGAGATGTATCACCTATGCCGCGTGATGGCGTATTCACAACCCTTTTGAAGGACTCGTCGTCATGGATGTTGACGACCAGCTTGAAATATGCCATCATGTCCTTTACCTCGGAACGCTCGAAGAAGGAGTTCCCCGAGTAGATCACATACGGCAGGTTGCGCTTGCGCAATGCCTCCTCCAGGGCCCTGGACTGCGAATTCGTACGGTAGAGGATCGCGAAATCCTGATATTTGGCGTGATCCTGATGCATCCTTGCGATTATCTCCGAAGCTATCCGGAGCGCCTCCTCCTGTTCCGAGAAACTGCACAGGATCCGGATCTTCTCCCCTGTTCCTCCGACCGCCACGCAGTTCTTCGGGATCCTGTTCTCATTCTTGGCTATCAGGGAATTGGCAGCATTTACGATATTCGCAGTTGAGCGGTAATTCTTCTCCAGGCGGAACACCTTGCACTCTGGATAGTCCTTCCTGAAATTGAGGATGTTTTCGATCTTCGCACCTCGGAAGGCATATATCGACTGGGAATCGTCGCCGACCACGCAGATGTTCCTGTGAATCTCAGTCAACTTCTTGAGTATCAGATACTGGGCGAAGTTGGTATCCTGGTATTCATCCACCAGGATATAGTCGAAACGGGATGCCAGGGACAACTTCGCCTCGGGATTGTCCCGAAGCAGGATGTTCATGTTCAGGAGGATGTCGTCGAAGTCCATCACGCCGCTGTTCCGGCATTTTGAAGCATACAGTGAATATATGTCACATATCCGGGGTTTGCGGGAATGCATGTCCTTTTCCAGTGCCTGGCGGTTGTTCCTGTAAGCCACATCAGTGACAAGGTTGTTTTTCGCCAGCGATATCCTCGCAAGGACGTCCTTCGGCTTGTAAACCTTGTCGTCCAGGCCGAGTTCCTTGATGCAGGCCTTTACCGCGCTTACCGAATCACCGGTATCATAGATAGTGAAGTTTGAAGGATATCCCAGGGACTGGGAATATTCCCTCAGGAATCTTACGAATATGGAATGGAAAGTGCCCATCCGGAGCCGCCACGCACAGCGCTTCCCCACCATCAGGGCGATCCTCTCCTTCATTTCATTCGCCGCTTTCTTTGTGAAAGTCAGTGCCATAACCCTGGAAGGATCGACTCCCCTCCCTACCAGCAGGGCGATCCTGCTGGTCAGCACCCTGGTTTTTCCCGCCCCTGCTCCTGCTACTATCAGCACCGGTCCGTCAACACAGCTTACCGCCTCTCTCTGTTCGTCGTTAAGCCCTTCGAAAATAGCATTTCCAATGTTTTCCATAATGGTACGAAATTACGGATTTTTCATGAAAAATGAGTACATTTGTAAATTGAAAAAGGAAAAACTATCAACCCAAAAAATAATGTCAAACAAAATCTATTTGAAAAAGGGTCTGAACATTCCGATAAGCGGAGAAGCAGCCCTCGAAACAAAGAAAAAGATCGTGCCTGACGTTGTAGCCGTGAAGCCTACGGACTTCAAAGGTTTTTCCCCGAGACTTCTCGTAAAGGAAGGGGACAAGGTTCTCGCAGGATCTCCAGTTTTGGCAGACAAGCAGAACCCTGACATCCTCCTCACGTCTCCGGTCAGCGGAACCGTGAAGGAAATCGCCAGGGGTGAGAAGAGGAAACTGCTCGCGGTCCTGGTAGAATCCGACGGAGAAAGACAATCCGTGGACTTCGGCGCCAAGGATCCTTCCGGACTTACGGCCGGAGAAGTCAGGGAAACCCTTCTCAAGAGCGGTCTGTGGCCATCCATCGTTCAGAGGCCTTACGGAATCATCGCCGATCCGGCCGTGACGCCCAAGGCAGTTTTCGTATCCGCATTCTCGACCGCTCCTCTTGCTGCCGACTGCGAATACGCCTTCAAGGATGAACTCGAGGCTGTCCAGGCGGGCATCACCGCAATGTCCAGGATAGCGAAGGTCCACGTGTGCGTCAACAGCGAATCTTCCATATTCGCAAAGATCAGCGACGCTACCGTGCACACCGTGGTCGCCAGGAAGCATCCTGCCGGCAACGTCGGAGTCCAGATCAGCCATCTATCTCCTATCAAGAAGGGAGAGACCGTATGGACTCTGAACCTGCTTTCCCTCGCCGCTATCGGTAAGCTGTTCAAGACCGGAAAGCTTGTCCTCGACCGCAAGGTCGCAGTGACAGGACCTGCAGCCAAGGAGCCTGCATACTTCGAGGCTCTCCCTGGAACACCGGCAAAGGCACTTGCCGGACAGCTCGATCCGGAAGTCGAGGTACGATTCATCAGCGGTGACGTCCTCTCCGGCGAGAATATCGGCGCAGACGGTTACCTCGGTTTCTTCGACAACCAGCTGACCCTTATCAAGGAAGGCCGTGAAAGAGAAATCCTCGGTTGGGCGAATCCTCTCAGGTTCAACCAGTTCAGTTCTTCGATGGCCTATTTCTCCTGGCTCCTTCCGAAGAAGAAGTACAATATGGACACCAACACCCACGGCGGAGTGCGCGCATTCGTCTGCTCGGACGTGTACGGCAAGGTGCTGCCGATGGACCTGTTCCCTGTCTATCTCATCAAGGCTTGCCTCGCAGGAGACATCGACAAGATGGAACAGTTCGGTATATATGAGGTCCTGCCTGAGGATCTGGCCCTCTGCGAGTTCGTCGACCCTTCGAAGAACGACATCCAGGCCATAATCAGCAAGGGTATCGACCTCATGATCAAGGAAATGGCTTAAAGTATATTCACTATGGAAGAAAACACAGTAAAACCAGGCCTTTTCGAGAAAGGCGGTAAATTAGGGTGGCTGCATTCCACGGTGGATGCTTTCGACACCTTCCTCCGCGTTCCTGCCACGGTGACCGCAAAGGGTTCCCATGTCAGGGATGCGATCGACATCAAGAGGGTCATGATCATCGTGGTCCTCGCCCTCGTCCCTGCCGCACTCTTCGGCATGTGGAACGTGGGTTACCAGCACGACCTTGCAGTCGGAGACCTCCCTGGATTCTGGCGCCAGTTCTGGTGGGGATTCCTCAAGGTGCTCCCTCTGTACCTCGTTTCATACATCGTAGGACTCGCCATCGAGTTCACGGGTGCCCAGATCAAGGGTGAAGAAGTCAACGAGGGCTACCTCGTATCGGGTTTCCTCATCCCGCTCATCGTCCCTGTGGACGTTCCGCTCTGGATGCTTGCAGTAGCAGTGGCTTTCGCCGTCATTTTCGGAAAGGAAGTGTTCGGCGGAACGGGAATGAACTTCCTGAACCCAGCCCTCCTCGCACGTGCGTTCCTGTTCTTCTCATATCCTAGCAAGATGTCCGGTTCCGAGGTCTGGATCGCGCACCGCTGTGGTGCCGATGCCATCACCGGAGCTACACCGCTCACCTTCCTCGGTGACGGAATGGATGCTCTCGGAGCCAACGGCTACACCTTCTGGAACATGTTCGCGGGAACCATCCCGGGCTCTGTGGGAGAAACTTCGGTGATCGCCATCCTGATCGGTGCGTTCATCATCCTCTGGACCGGAGTCGCCAGCTGGAAGATCATGCTGTCTTCAGTCGCAGGCGCCCTCCTGGTCGGCTGGATCGGCACCCTCTGCGGCGTTACCGACATCCCTGCATACTACCAGCTCGTGATGGGCGGCTTCGCATTCGGTACCGTATTCATGGCCACCGACCCTGTAACCTCTGCCCAGACCGAGACCGGCAAGTGGATCTACGGCTTCCTTGTCGGTGCCCTCTGCGTGACGGTCAGGTTCTTCAACCCAGGCTATGCCGAGGGTATGATGCTCGCAATCCTGCTCATGAACACGTTCGCTCCTCTGATCGACCACTGCGTCACCAGCAGCGCCGCCAAGAGAAGGGCGAAGAAAGTCTCAATCGTCTAATTATCCAGGAATATGAATACTAACGGTAACATATACACTATAATCTACACCACCGTCATAGTGGCAGTGGTGGCAGCGATTCTGGCTTTTGCGTCCCAGTCCCTCAAGTCCAGGCAGGACGACAACGAGAAAGCGGATACGATCTCCCAGATGCTTACGGCAGCCCAGTTCGCCACCAAGGGCGACCTTCAGAAGCTTGGCAACACCAAGGTCCTGGCGAAGTACGCCGAAGAGATCGAGCAGGCCTTCACGGTGGGAACCGATGGAAACAAGATTTCCGACCTGGACCTTGACAAGGTCTATTCCCCGAAGGAACTGAAGA
>ONPI01000072.1 GCA_900319685.1 uncultured Bacteroidales bacterium | reverse complement strand
GTCGCAGGGATGCTTTCATGGAATATGAATATTGCAGCAAGCATGCCAAAGACATAGCTGAGGCTGATCATCGGATATGCCATGCTGAAAGGGAACTTCTTGAGGATATACATCCAGAGCACGGTGCCGGCGGCATAGCAGATGCCGCAGCCGAGGAACCACCAGTTGACCAGGAGCCTCCCGAAGAACCTGAATGTCCACTCGAACTTACCCATCTGTTCGAGGGCGAACTTAAGCAGGACCTGGCCTCCGGACAGGAGCAGGCTCTGCAACACAGCCAAAGAAATGAGTCTCCACATAGTCGCCTAAACTTTTTTCAAGAATACCAATCCGGCATTGCTGCCGCTATCGTTGACAACCAGTACGCTGGAATACCGGCCGGCCGCAATCATATTCGCGGCAGCATGCACAGCAAGTCCGGAAGCCGGGCCGCATCTTCCGAACAGGCTGAAGGTCACGTCGTTGCGCATAACATAGTCCGCACGATATCCGGCGACGGCTTCTTCGACGGATTCCGGACGGGACAGTATCCGCACATCCGCGACTTCGCAGAGGGCATCATCCGGCCTTCCGCCGGAAACAAGCATCATCGCCACCGAGCCCTCGGAAAACGGATAGCCTTCAGGCTCAATGGCTTCCCTCAGGCGCGCAACATTGTCGGTGATTTCATCGTGAGCTCCGACCAGGGAATTCCCCGCCTCGCCGCTTTCCAACTGCATCACAGCATCCAGCAGGGCGCTCTCGAAAGAAACCCCGTCCTGGGAATATGTGCAATTGTAGCCGTGACATCCGAGGGCAATCGCCACCATCGAACCGATCGTGTTGTGGGTGGACTGCATGAAAGCCGTAGGGGAAAGACCGGACTCCCCCTCCCGGCACATCGGATCAAGGAAGCTTTCAGTATTCCCGATACATCCAAGCGCCGTTCCGGTGATGATGGCATCAGGGCAGGATATCCCACTGGTTTCCAAGACTTTCCTGGAAGTTACCATCGCCCTTTTGAACATCAGTCCCATCCTCCTGGCCTGCATCGGGCTGAAGAACTGCTTGTAATCAGGGTCGATGCAACGCACCGAAGGACCGGACAGTTGTTTCGGATGCTCCATCCATTCCTCGCACAGGGGTTCCTGCACGGAAATCTGGGAGGAAGCCCTTATGTATACCTTCCTATTCATGGTCCCTGGTGTTTGAAATCAGCAAGGAGGAATCGTTGCCTCCGAAAGCGAATGAATTGCACAGCACATGCTGCAGGAATACTTTGCTACGTCCTTCGGCCTCCGGCGTGATGCATCCTTCCGACGGCACCTTCCAGCCGAGGTTTGCAGGGATGAAACCATATTCCATCGCAAGCAGGCAGATCACCGTCTCGATGCCTCCGGAAGCACTCGTAGTATGTCCCGTGAAGGATTTCGTGGATGACACCGGAGGAACGCAGCCGCCGAAAAGCCTGGACATCGCCTTGCTTTCACTTTCGTCGTTATTCACCGTTCCTGTTCCATGTGCGTTGATATAGTCGATGTCTGCAGGGCGTAGTCCGGCCATCTCAAGTGCCTTGGACATCGCGAGGAAAGCTCCTTCCCCATCCGGGGACGACGCAGTCTGGTGGAAGGCATCGCAGGCATTGCCCCATCCTTCCAGACGGCCAAGCAGCCGGCATCCCCTAGCAAGGGCATGGGCTTCGCTCTCCAGGACTACGAATCCGGCCCCTTCGCCAAGGTTCAGCCCGGCCCTCGAAGCATCGAAAGGCCTGCAAGGCTCCTTGTCCAGGATCATCAGCGAATCGAATCCGTTGGTATGGTACCGCGTAAGGCACTCACTGCCACCGGCTACCACCACGTCGAAGCGTCCGCTCCTTATGAGGTTGGCTCCGAATATGATGGAATTCGCTGCGGAAGAGCATGCAGTGGAAGTGGTCGTCACCAGGGCGAAACCTCCGAAATAACCCGCAATCCGGTCGGTGCTGCTGCCGCAGGTATGGTGCCGGAAATAGTCCGGGCGCCCTCCCTCGAGCATTTCCAGATAGTGCTTTTCCGTGATATCCATTCCGCCGACGGTGGTCCCGCTTATCAAGGCGGCATCACCCGTACCGGCGATTCCAGCCTGCTCCAGAGCCTCCTTCACTGCCACCATGCCGAGCAACGAAGTCCTGGCGACGGTCTCTTCTCCGGGAATATCCAGGATTGTCTTCAGCTGCAGGTCGGATAAGGCGACCTCTCCGCCGGGGAGCCCGCTCTTCCTTGCGATCAGGGAACGCAAGGTCTCATCCTTCCCGACGCCGATCGCGGAAACGATGCCTGCACCTGTTATGACAACCCCGGTAGCCATCGGACAATCTACTTCACGCGGTTTGCAGCCACATATTCCGCCATAGTCCTGACGGACTTGAAGATTTCCTTGCCCTCCGCAGGACTCTTCAGCTTGATGCCGTAGTTCTTCTCCAGGAGGAGCATGAGTTCAAGGGCGTCGATCGAATCGAGTCCGAGTCCGTCCTTGAAAAGAGGAGCGTCGGAATCGATATCCTCAGGGGTCATATCCTCGAGCTTGAGGGCTTCGAGGATCCTGTTCTTCAATTCGAGAATGAGTTCTTCCATGATATTGATAAACTTAAACTATTTTTCCAATATGAACAAATCCGCCTCATAGTGCTCAGGATCAGGACATTCCACCCAGCCTGCCAGAACCGAAGTGATGGCAGGGTCGCGGAATGCAAGGGCTGCCGTACGCATCATCAGCTCATCGTCCCTCTCTTCCATCACATAGAACGATGATTCGCCGTAATACTTGTTCCTGATTGCGATTTCACCGGTAACGATGTTCGGAAGCGTATATACGAACACCGCAGGACTCGGGTAATAATCCTCAGGGTCCCGGATGGTTTTCTGGTACGCGGAGTCATCCGCGAGCGAAGCGCTCCTGTTGAAGAGGACGATGGCTCGGTCTTCACAGTCATATTTCCGTGGATTCTCCTGATTCAGAAGCATTTCCGAAGCCACGAACCCGAGGCGGCAGAGAGGGTCCATCTTGAAGAATTTCGGATAGTTCCCCACATGGGACCTGTACAGTTCGACTAGCTTTTCAGCACCCTCGGCCCCGAAACTAAGCCTGGTTTCCAGCACCTTTTTCATCTCTCACCTCCTTTCCTGAACAAAGCCGCCGCATTGCAGCCTCCAAAACCCGAAAGCAGCTTGACGAAGGCCTTCTTGTCAGTCTTGCGCGGCACAGGACTCATATCGACCGGGCAGGAAACCCCGCACCGGGAATATCCCCTCGTACCCAGGACCTTCCCGTCATCGATCGAAGCCATCGAGAGGATGGATTCGAGTATTCCCGCAGCACCCATGGTGTGCCCGTAATACCCCTTGAGGCTATTGACAGGAACACTTCCGAGGCCCGCCCTGTCAAGGGCGATGGATTCCATCTCGTCGTTGTAGGCAGTCGATGTCCCATGGACAGAGACCAAAGCCAGTTCATCGGACGGGAAGTAACCCAATGCGGCCCTGAGCGCCCTGAAACTGCCTTCTCCGGTCCTCGAAGGGCCGGAAATGTGGTTCGCATCGTTGCGTATCGCACCACGGAGAAGGCACCAGTCCCCTTCCGATGGTTCCTTGCGCTTGAATATCATCGTAGCCGCGGCCTCCCCAAGGTTCAGCCCCTTGCGATCAGCATCGAACGGCCTGCAAGCCTCATCCGAAAGAGCCTTGAACGACTGGAATCCGGAGATAATGAACCTGGACTGAACATCCGATCCGGTCACCACGGCAGCATCGAAATTCCCTGCCGTCAGCTCCCTCATCGCAGCGATCTGGGCACAAAGCCCGGAGATGCATGCATTGGAAACCACCAGGGGGGTCACCTTATTGCCGAAGAAGGAAGCTATCTTGAGTGCGGAGACTCCAAGTCTCTCGTTTTCAATAGGTTCCCCCGGGTCTTCCAAAAGCTCGGCATTGCCTTTGGTCGAAGAGATCACAAACAGCACCCTGTCGGAAGCGGGATCCAGATCCGTCTGCGCCAAGGCCTTGGCCACCGAAAGTATGATCCTCCTTTCGAACCTGGTATATCCATTCCCTATGCCGAAGGAAGCATATTCCTCCGACAAGGAAGATTCGTCTATCAATGAAGCGAAAAAGGCCTCCGGAAGCTCCCTGGTGGCAGGATAATGCCTGAGCGCTGACCTTCCTTCCAATACTGCCCGGTAATTCGCTTCCGTGGTGGTTCCGAGCGGAGAGATGATGTTGTCTGCGATCTTGACCACAGCCTCCGGAACCTCCACTGTCCGGGATTCATCGAGGGCGATGGTCATCGACCCTTCCGCAATTATCCCGGTGTCAGAGCAAACCTCGGCGGACACCACAAGGATGGTTCCGAATTCACTCGTGACATCTATCGTAGTAACCAGGGTCTCACCGATGCGGGGGCTCCTGGATATCCTGAAATCATTGACAGCGCACACATAGCCGATGTTCACCGGCTTGTGGAGTATGTACTTGTTGATGAAGCCTATCCTGGCGGCACAGGTCTGGGCGACGTTTTCGATGAGTCCTTCCCGAAGCAGCTCCCCGTCTTGGATGAATGCATTTTCTCCAGCCACGTCGAATTCCGTGACCGTCCTCGGGTAGCTGAAGGATACAAGGCGGGAAACCATCACGAACGGTACCCTCTGCGGAAGGATACCTCCGATTTCCACCTTCGAGAAATCAAAACTCTTCAGTTGCCCGTCAGTCATTCCAGAACTCATAGAAGTTGAACCATTGGTCAGGGTACATACGTATCACCGAATCCACCCTGAAGGCATATTCCTGCGCCATCTTTTCGGCGCGGGCATTCCTGTCAAGCCCTTCCAGACCTTCATCCAGCCTGTACAGCAAGGCCTTGTACTTATGGTAACCGTTCCTCATCACGAACACGGCGATGGCTGGAACATTCCTCATCGAAGCCAGCATGAAAGGCCCGAGCGGCAGGTCGGCCCCGGCGCCCAGTATCATGACCTTCACGACCTTGCTGGAACCGAACACCCGGTCTCCGTGGATATTCACGATCTCACCATCGGCCAGGGCATTGTTCAACGCCACGAGATGCGACATATCGTCGGAAATTGGAATGAGCTTGATATTGTTGGGACCGAGCATCTTGTTCCTGTTCTCGGTCACTGTCCTGGCTTCTTCCCCGAAAACCAGGGCGTTAATCGGCTTGCCTGCCCGAAGCACATATCCAGCCATCTCGTCGCTCCCGATATGGGAACTTACCTGCAGGAAGCCCTCCTGCCTACTGCAAAGTTCCTCATAGACAGGCATTTCCGGAACTTCGACACGGAACTTTTTCCCGGCGAACGCTCCGAAACGGTCGATGATAACCCCTCCGAAAGTGACATGGTTGAGCCACACGTGGAAGAAAGCCTTCAGCGGACCGTAGCCGTGACGCTTCCGGAAATAGTGGTAGTTGGCGAGGTAGGCCTTGTGGTTCACGACCATATAGACAGGGATGGCAAGATGCATGAAGAAATACATCAGCCACAGAGGGACGACTTTCATCATCCCTATCAAGGCACGGTGCATCCAGGACGTTCCGTCCGTTCCGCCTTGCCATTTCCTGCCTTCTTCCGCCATCCTATTCGGTCTTTGCCTGAATGAATGCGTAGAGATCAGCCAGGGTAGCCAGCTTGGCAAGTTCCTCGGACTTCACCTTGACTCCGAATTCCTTGTCAATCAGGACAATTATGTCCACGATGTCAAGACTGTCGATGCCCAGGTCCTTCTTAAGGGAAGCTCCTTCCTCCAGCAGGGATTCCTCGATCTCGAATTCGTCAACCAGGAAACCGTTGACCTTTGCGATTATTTCTTCCTTGATCATATGCGATTGTTTTTCCTTTTTCTTGCAAACCAATATGTTATGTCCTTGCCCTATGCCGTCGATGATAGTCTCGACCTCCATCCCGGCCTTTTCGATCAGGGCGATCAAATCTTCCGAATAGTACATCTTGCTGTTGCCATTCGCCATGGCCGTGAAATACAGGCTGGTCATGGTCAGGCAGAATGCCGCAGGCTCGAAACGCTGGCGGTTCCAGAGCAATTCCATTATGCAGAGCCTTGAATCCGGACCGAGGATATCTGACGCCCTCTTCAGGATGCTGAGAATCTCTTCCTCCGAGAAACAGTCCAGGAACTGGCTCATCCAGATGACGTCATATTCCTTGTCGCGAGGAAACGCGGCATTGAAATCGAGCATGTCTATCCCGCAGCCTTCTATCCTTTCCGCCCCCGGCTTGCCGGCGGTAGCCTTCTTCATAAGCTCTATCTGCTGCGGGAGGTCCAGGATGGTCACGTGTACCTCCGGGTCGTGCCCTACGCACTGCAAGGCCCACTTCCCGGTATTCCCGCCCACATCCAGGAGATTCTTCACCGGGCGGTCGAAAACCACTTCCAGGGCCTTCGAAAAGGAATTGTCGGAATAGAAATGATCGAAGGCGAACCAACTTTTCTGAACCTGCTCCGGCAGGCTGGAAAGACCTTCGTAGATCGTATTCCAGTCTCCGAAATGCTCCAGTCCGGCCGGTCGATGCTCCTTGAACGACTCGTCCAGGCGGAAGAAGCCTTCGTAATTGACATCGTGGTTGAAATCCATATTCACCTTGTTCGCTTCATCGGTGAGCAGGAACCAACCGACCTTCGAAAGGGTGAACTTGTCGGTCTCCGGATTCACCAGGATCGTACCGATGCAAAGACTCGCCTCCATCAGGCACTTGACCGTGTATGCGTCAAGCCCCGTCTTCGAAGCGACTTCATCCATCGTAAGACCGTCGGCGCTGTCCCTTATCGCATCCAAGATGCCGTATTTGACCATCAGGCGGGAGGCCTGGAAGACTATCGGGCCGAAGGCTATCATCTCCGCGAATCTCTGGGCCTCGCGGGCACTGTACTGATCGGCGGTATATCTCTTCTCTAATTCAGGAAACAGCTTCATATCAATCACTTAAGTTTCAAGGGATTGCTCCTCAGATATTCTTCGACCTGAGCGATCTCTTCATAGAACGGAGTATCTTCGACGAAAACCGGAACGATGGCCCGGATATCCGAATATGTCTTCCTGGAGACCGGAGCCAGCCTGTCCGCGATTCCGAGACAGTCCACGGCCTGGGCCAGGGCAATGTACTGGATAGCGAACACCTGGTAGGCATTGTCCAGGACTCTCTTGGTCAGCAATGCCGTGTTTGTGCCCATACTGACGATATCCTGGTTGTCGTTGTTGTTCGGGATACTGTGGACGTAATTCGGCATAGCGAGCGTCTGGCATTCCGCAGTAGTCGAAGTAGCCGTGAACTGGCAGGCCTGCATACCGTAATTCAGACCGAGGGTACCCATATTCAGGAACGGAGGAAGGATACCGTTGATGCGGTCGTGGAACAGGTAGTTCAGCTGCCTTTCCGCGGTCATCACCATCCTTACGGTGGCTATCTTCACCTTGTCCTCTTCGAGGGATATGTAGTCTCCGTGGAAGTTCCCGCCGTGGAATACGTTCCTGGCCACAGGGTCCACGATAGGATTATCGCAGGCTGAATTCATCTCCTCCTCCAGCACCCTGCGTGCATTGGCGAAGGTCTCATATACCGGCCCGAGGATCTGAGGGGTGCAGCGCAGGGAGTAATATGCCTGCACCTTGTGCTCGAAGGTCTTGCTGCCTGAATGGCCGTTGTCGTACAGTTCATGCTCGCGCTTCGGCATGCAGCCGCTCCCCTTCGAAAGCTCGCGCATGCGCCTGGCGATCACCTGCTGGCCTTCGTGCCTGCGGACCGAATTCAGCTCGTCGCTCATCAGGTCGTCGAAGGAAGACGCTATCTCGTTCATCATCACGGATGCGAGCGTGGCCCAGTCCAGCAGCCTTTCGGCATATATCTGGTTCACCGCACCGATACCGGTCATGAATGAAGTTCCGTTGGATATGGACAAGCCTTCGCGGATATGGATCTTGAAAGGCTCCAGGCCATTCTCCCTGAGCACCTCGGCCGAAGGCCTCCATTCTCCCTTGTAATGGACCTTGCCCTCTCCGATCATCGTCAGCGCCATATGGGCGAGCTGCACGAGGTCGCCGCTGGCTCCCACGCTTCCGTGCTGTGGAATATAAGGGATTATGTCGGCGTTGATCATCCCGACGAGCAGTTCCACGAGGTCCGGATGGACTCCCGACCTGGCCTGGAGGAAGGTCCCCAGCCTCGCAATCATCGAGGCCTTTACATATATGTCTTCAAGCGGTTCTCCCGCTCCGGTGGAATGGCTCCTGATTATGTTGTACTGCAGGTCGGTGAGATACTTGTCATCTACCCTCCACTGAGCCATCGGGCCGAAACCCGTATTGATGCCGTAGATTACCTTTTCCGACTCAAATTCCTTGAGAAACTCATAGCACTGCCTGACTTCCTCCATCGGAAGCCCCGCGATATCAATCTTTTTCCTCCCCTGGAGCAGCTCTTCCACTCCCTCAAGGCTGAATTCAAAACGCCCTTTCATCCGAAAAACCCTTTGTAAGATTAATCTTACAAAGATAGCTAAATAACGAAACAAATGAAACAG
>ONPI01000098.1 GCA_900319685.1 uncultured Bacteroidales bacterium | reverse complement strand
AGATTTTCAAACTGGTTTCACTGAATTCATCCGGGCTAAGGTTTTATCAGGCATTTTTATACTTGTTTTCTTTTGTACTTGTGATACTGATTTCAACAAGCTATCCGAACTTAATCTGTGATGGAGATAGGCACGATGTCATTGGATTGTGGGCCATTGAAGACCAGATTAAGAGTGTCCGTGAATCTGTGGTCTTTAATAGCCTGTACATTGGTATTCGCAGCCTGGTGTATTCTGTGATTCTGGTATTATGGGTCAGTAAAAAGAGGGAATAAATGGCTCAAATGGTACCCTGCAAGGGGCTTCAGACTATCCCCGTGGCTATTCATATTTCTCGAACAGAGGAGCAAGTAGTTGATAATAAATTATTTAACACCATCCACCCCACATCTTTAACGAGGAAGAGTATTAGTCAAATGATTGATAATCAATGAAAAGACAAGGGAGTAATTGCCTTGTCTTTTTTTGTATCTTTGCATGTATGCACATTTGCTGGAATAAGTTATGGCTGGCGGCCGTTATGGGCGCGGTGTTGCTGTTTTCATCGTGCGGGAGGAGCGATGTGCTTTCGCTGGAGAACGGGCGGATGAGCATCGCCTTCGATGCTGCGACCGGATGGCCGGTGTCGATGACAGATAAGGCTTTCAATGAGGAGATGCTCAATGGCAGTGTGCCCATTTGGGAGCTAAGGGATGCCAGGGACAGCATTATTAAAGAAGAAACGACCTTCGTGGGATGCCGCCACAAGCCGGAAGGGCTGCAGCTGCGCTGGAAAACGTCTTCCGGCATCAGAATAAAAGCCATGGCCAGCCTGGCGGCAGAGGACAGCCTGCTCCACTGGAACATCTCCGTCACAGGTCTGGAACCCGGATCTTCGGTGCTTTATCCCATCCTCGATTTCAAGAAGATGGATAACGAGGATTTCGCCATTTCCAGCTGGCTGGGCCGTTTGGAAAAGGATCCACGCAGCAGCGTCAACGCTGAAAAACCTCTAATCCGATTCAGCTCTGACTCCCCCGGTGCTCTGTCAATGCAGATGATCGCCTCCTATGACAGGGAAAGCGGGCAAGGCCTGTACCTTGCATCCAACGACTCGCTTTCTTTCGCGAAGACTTTCACCATCGAGCTGGATTCGGCAAAGACCCGTTTCTATCTCACACACTACCCCGCACTCGGCAATACATCCAAGTTCTGGAATCCGGGCTACGAGGTAATCACCGGTCCGTTCCGGGGCGACTGGCTGACGGCCGCCAAGATATACCGCAGATGGGCTGTACAGCAGCGCTGGTGCCGGGAAAGCCGGCTGGCGCAACGCCGGATAGAAGAATGGGTACTCGGCACCGGACTGTGGGTCTGGAACCGCGGGCGCTCGGAGAACGTCCTAACGGAAGCCCTGCATCTGCAGGAGATATCCGGGCTGCCGGTGAGCGTGCTGTGGCACTGGTGGTGCAACTGCGGGCACGACGAAGATTTCCCGTATTATCTGCCGCCAAGAGAAGGCGAAGCATCCTTCCGCAACGCGGTCGAATTTACCTCCGGCAAGGGCGTGCATGCCATCGTGTACATGAATTCCTTCGAATGGGGGAGCTCGACGCCGGGATGGGAGGAAGCCAAGCCCTACGCACTCATAATGCAGGACGGGTCCTTCCGGCAGTATTCTTCCAACAGGTTCACCGGCCACAGGCTGGCCGCGATGTGCCTGCACAACTCTTTCTGGACGGACCGCTATGCCGCAATGGCCGATACGCTGCTGCGGTATTATGGCCTCGGCGGCATCTATATGGATGAGTCGTGCCTCGGCCTGCGCTGCTACAACCCTTCGCACGGGCACAGCATCGGCGGAGGCAACTATTGGGTCGAAGACTTCAACGGCCTGTCCTCCCGCATACGTCGCCAGGCCGGCAGGACGGTGCTTGCCGGGGAAGGTTCCGGCGAAGACTGGATTCCGTCGCTGGACCTCTTCCTGACCCTGGGCGTCAGCCGCGAACGCTACATAAGCGGGGATGCCGAAACAATTCCACTGTTCCAGGCCGTGTATCACGATTATGCGATCACCTTCGGCAGCTACAGCTCGCTGGTGTATCCGCCTTTCGACGAAAAATGGCCGGTGGGGAACCGCCCGGATGGCTGCGAAACCCTCCTCCCGGATCGCTACAACCTGCAGTTCCGGATGGAGCAGGCACGTGCACTGGTGTATGGAATGCAGCCGACCATCGCCAACTACCACGCATTTCTCAACCAGGCCCGGAGCCGCGAAGTGGACTTCGCCCTGCTGCTGGCCAGGACCAGGATGCAGTACCTGGATTATCTGCTCTACGGCAGCATGGAGAGGACCCCGGAAATGACCATCCCCACAACGCAGGCCGACATCTCTAAAGTATCGATCTATGCCGCCCGCGACGGCAAATCGGCCCCGCAGATTACGAAAGAAATACCCTTGCTTTATACTGGCATGTGGAAATCGCCGGTAGGAAAACTGGCGCTGTTCATCGTAAATATCGGGGATGAGCCTCAGTCAGTCAGCTTCTACCTCAGCACTCAGGCCTTCTCCGCCACCATCCCGGCACGCGATGTTCGCGTAATAGAATTCCAGTAATATAAGCGCTGAGATTGTTATCTATGTAGAAAACGCTAAGGCTATGTCTGATATTGAAAAACAGGCTGGTAAAGGAAGGTTCGTCGGAAGATGCCGGTGTTGCCAAAGAAGGTGCCGATGTGGCAAAATCTGCCCGTCATGAGGTTGAGAAACGTCTTGGTAAAAGACTATTTAATAATGCGTATGAAAGCTAATTCTTTGCTTATGCTCTCAATGGCCGCGGCAGGGATGCTGGCGTGCTCCGGAAATGATGCGAAGTATCACATTACAGGTATGAACGCGCCCCAGGATGGGATTACCGTCTATCTGGTTGACCGGATCATAGCTGACGACATTGACAGCTCGGTTATTGTCGACGGCACCTTCGAGATGATGGGTAAGGCCACCAAGGATGCCTTTTTGGACATAGTGGTCGAAGGTTCCGACTGGCATTACCCGCTAATTAACGATGGTGTTCCCGTGCAAATCAATTTCACCGACAGCTCAGTCACCGGATCGGCACAGAATGTCAAACTGACGGAATGTGACAAGCGGAACTCCAAGGCCTATTCACGGTTGAATCAACTCATCGATGGTTTTTTGGCGCTCTCCAAGGAAGAACAGGATGCCGTCAAGGACGAATTTGTCGCGCAGTATGAGGCTGTGTTCCAGCAGTTTGCAGATACCAAACTGGCCATCATAGAGGAGAATATGGACAATCTCATACCTGTCGCTTTCATTGAGAATGTCCCCGAAGTCTTGGGCTACGAGAAGTTCAACGAACTTGTTTCCTCAGACGCCCCATTTGCAAAGCATCCATTCGTGGTGGATCTCAAGGAAGGCCTGGAAAATGCCATGAATGAAGAATTGAAGGCCGAAGATGCCAAGAGTGCCATAATCGGCCAGAAATTCCTGGATTTGGAAGAGGCTGACCCAGATGGCAATATGCATAAGCTGAGCGAGTATGTAGGCCAGGGGAAGTGGGTGCTGATCGACTTCTGGGCCTCATGGTGCGGACCTTGCAAGGCCGAAATGCCCAATGTCGTAGCTATGTACAAGCAGTACCACGACAAAGGTTTTGACATTGTAGGGCTTTCCTTTGACGATGATAAGGATCTCTGGAGAAAGGCTATCATAGAATGGCAGATGCCATGGATCCATCTCTCTGACCTGAAGTCTTGGAACAGTGTGGCCGCTGGTGTTTACGCTGTTAACTCCATCCCTGACAACCTCCTGATCAACCCTGAAGGCATCGTAGTAGCCCGTGGCCTCCGAGGCGTAGCGCTGGCTGACAAACTCGCCGAAGTCTTCGACTAATTGCCAGGAAGCAAACTTAATCCCGGATCATTTCACGTCACGAACCAGACGGACGGAGTATCCGGCCCAGCGTACCTGATATCCGGTAGAGACATCGTTCGGACCAAAGAAGTATGAACTGCACTCGGTAGCATCCGATGGGAGTGCCACATTGAGCCAATAATGACCCTCCTCCCCCGAACGGGCTACAGGACGCGGAAAATCTTCGACCCACGATTTCAACTGACCGGCCGCCACGATGAAGACACACCCTGCAGGTTCCAGTGTTTTTGTCCAGTCACTGGTGGATATGACGTTCTTGTCATATGTTCCATATTCCCTGGAATTCGGGTTGTTGAACGTGTATGCAGACTCTTTCCAGTTGTCAGGAAGAAATATCACACCTCGTTTGCCATCTATCTTTGCCAGCACGTACCGCAATCCGGACTCCGTAGTACGTTTGGACATGATATAACCGAGTTCCGAAGATTCCGGTGTGCGCCACAGTCCTTCCTTGTTGCCGCCGTTGAGTATCGCATTATATCCCCAGTCCGCTTTGCCTGTGTTATCGCTTAATTTGGCTTTGGGGTCGCCATAAGCATAGAAATCTTCAGGATGGCCATCGGAATAGGAGTCTGGGTCCGTAACGTTAGCGCCGTGCGGATAGCCGCTGCAACCCCAGCAATAGTGGGCGATTGCGTCGGTAGCGGAGACATCCCACTGGTGTTCGGCGAACATCCACTTACCTTTGTTATCCCCTCTCCAGAAATAGAGAAGAAGTCCTTGCGAGAAGCCGATCTGATGCCCCTGGTCATCTACCGTGAATTTTCCGGGCAGAAGCCCTGACTGGGCAGAAGAGCTTCCGCCCTCATCACCTTCGTCATCGATATCAAAGAGGGAACAGCCGGAAACGGATGCCACAGCCAGCATCAATGCTGTCAATATGCCGGGAAATAATTTCATGATTAAAAAGGTTAAAAGTAACATCCAATTAGAAGTACAACACTTCAAAAGTCAAAGATATACAATGTTTACAAATATTTCCATCCGTTATACTTTTTTTTATCCTAACTTTGTGTGGATAGTGATTTCTATATGAGAGAGGCTGTACAGAGATTCGGAAGAAGCCTAAGCGCGATGGTGATGCCGAATATAGGAGCGTTCATCGCGTGGGGTCTTATCACCGCTATGTTCATCCCCGGCGGGTGGCTCCCTAACGAGCATCTGGCGAAAATGGTCTCGCCGATGCTCAAGTATCTGCTTCCCACATTGATAGCTTTTACCGCGGGAAAGAATGTCAGCGGATATAGAGGAGGAGTAGCCGGAGCGGTTGCCGCGATGGGTGTGATCATCGGGACGGACACCCCTATGTTCCTCGGGGCCATGATTATGGGCCCTATTGCAGGTTGGTGTGTCAAGAAGTTCGACAACCTTGTCAAAGGCAAGGTCGGCGCCGGCTTCGAGATGCTCGTCGATAATTTTTCCCTTGGCATAATCGCGATGCTTCTTGCCATCGCGGGATATCTGCTCATCGGTGGAGTCGTGGAAGGGTTGTCGAACGCCCTCGGCTCAGGTGTGAACTGGATGCTGAAGCATAAGTTGAACCCTCTCCTCTCCTTGATCGTCGATCCCGCCAAGGTGGTATTCCTGAACAACGCCGTGAACCACGGCATAATGACCCCACTGGGAATACAGCAAGCCGCCGAGATGGGCCACTCCATGCTTTTCCTGGTGGATCCTAACCCGGGTCCCGGTCTCGGAATCCTTCTGGCCTGCTGGGTATTCGGAAAGGGTATGACCAAGCAATCGGCCCCAGGGGCTGCTGTAATCCAGCTTTTCGGCGGAATCCATGAGATTTATTTCCCATATGTCCTAGCCCGTCCGTTATTGCTCCTTCCGGTCATTATCGGTAATATCTGCGCACTCTCCTTCTTCACTTTGACGGACTTCGGGCTTGTCGCCCCGGCCTCTCCGGGAAGCTTGATCTCGATAATCCTGATGTCCCCGAGGGGAAGAACCCTTATCGGAATATTGGGAGTTTTCATCGCCACCGCGATATCTTTCCTGCTCGCAATACCTATCATAAAGGCACGCCCGGATTTCCAGGGAGAGAACGAGAATACTCCATCGACTGAAGATGGTGCCTTGGTAAAACCTCTTCCGGGGACAATACGCAAGATCGTCTTCGCCTGCGACGCCGGTATGGGTTCCAGTGCCCTGGGAGCCACACGTTTCAAAGCCAGATTGATGAAGAACGGGCTCGGCTCGATAACCTGCACGAACAGCGCGGTCGACTCGATCCCTGATGACGCTGACATTGTCGTATGCCAGAGCAATCTTGCCGACAGGGTCCACGGGCACGAGGTCGTGAGGATAACGAATTTCATCTCAGACCCGGCTCTCGACTCGCTTTTAGGTCGGTTGGGGAAAGGGACGGCGGAAGAAACCGGAGTCCTTAGGATCAGGAATATCCTCACCGGCCTGCCTTCCGAGTCGAAGGAAGATGCCATTCTCAGGGCCGGACATATGCTGGAGGCCTCGGGATATGTAGAATCCGGTTACGCCGAGTCGATGCTTGAAAGGGAGAAAGTTGCT
>ONPI01000049.1 GCA_900319685.1 uncultured Bacteroidales bacterium | reverse complement strand
CTGGCGATGACCAGGGACTTCAAGACCTTCCGCCGCCTGGGCAGGCTCACCAAGCCGACCCTGGACGACAGGGATGTTATCCTGTTCCCGGAAAAGATAGGTGGCCGGTTTGCGATGCTCCACAGACCTAAGGAATATGTAGGGCCGGGATACGGGGTTTCCGAGCCTTCGATCTGGATCAAGTTCTCGGACGACTTGCTGGACTGGGAAGACAAGGAAAGCCACCTGCTCATAACCGGGAGGCCGGATTCCTGGGAGGAAAAGATCGGTGGAAGCACTCCTCCGATACCGACCTCGAAGGGATGGCTCGTCATCTATCACGGCGTCGCTGACGGCGGCACGGCCGACTACAGTGCAGGTGCTTTGCTGCTGGACCGGGAAGACCCGCTGAAAGTACTCGCCAGGACCCCTGAGCCGATCCTTGCCCCGGACCTGGATTACGAGAGGGACGGTCTCTATCCGGGCTGCGTGTTCCCGACCGGGAACGTTGTGCTGGACGGGACCTTGTATGTCTATTACGGGTGCGCGGACAAGAATGTCTGCGTCGCAACCTGCAGGTTGGACGATCTCCTGGACTTCCTTCTGGACGAATGTTCAATTAAACGTTAAAATATATATCAAGAAAGTATAATCACAAACTCGCCTTATTATGGGAATTACCTTTAAGAAGATTCTCGCCGCAGGATTGGCATTCTGCCTTGCCTGTGCCGGAAGCGCCGTTGCCCTGGCCCAGTCCGGGCAACTGACCGTAAGGGGTAAAGTCGTGGACCAGTCCGGTCTGGCAGTTCCTGGAGCTACGGTAGTGGTTGCAGGGACCTTGAACGGAACCACAGCGGGTCCAGATGGAACCTACACCTTGTCCAGGGTAGCGCCGGACGCTGTCCTGGAGTTCTCTATCCTGGGTTATCAGTCTCAGTCGATAAGTGTCGGCGGCAGGACGGTCATAGACTGCGTCCTTGCTGAAGACACCTTGATGCTTGATGACGTAGTGGTGGTCGGATACGGCCAGATGAAGAAAAGCGATCTCACCGGTTCGGTGGCTTCGGTCAAGACCGAGGGCCTTACCGATGTGCCTGCCAACTCCATCGAAAGCCTGATGCAGGGCCGTATAGCCGGTGTACAGGTTACCAACAACTCGCAGGAACCGGGCGCTTCGTCCATCGTGCGTGTACGTGGTAATTCTTCCATCAACGGTTCCAACGCCCCGCTGCTGGTAGTGGACGGCTTCCCGTTCGGAGATGCCGGAAACCTGTCCCAGATCAATCCGCAGGACATCGTTTCCATGGAGGTACTCAAGGATGCATCGGCATCGGCGATCTACGGTTCCCGTGGTGCCAACGGTGTCATCCTCATCACGACGAACAAGGCTGCGGCCGGCAAGACCAGCATCAGCGTGCGTCAGCAGACCACTCTGTCCCAGATGACTTCAGAGCTTAACCTCTGGAGGGATCCCGTCCTGATGGCCATCACCCAGAACGAATCCAAGGTGAACGCAGGCATGACTCCTCTGTATGTGGGAGCCTTGAGCGCCAACGGCGTTTACTATCCTTCCATCCAGGAACTGCAGACCACCTGGACCACCAACACCCGTTGGGATGAATTGGTACTCAGGGATACTCCTGTCTCCAACAACACCACCGTGCAGGTGCGCAGCTCCAACGACAAGACTTCTTTCCTGGCCAGCGCCAACTATTTCCGCGACAACGGTGTATTCGTGGAAGACTGGTACAAGAAGTTCGGCGGCAAGTTCTCCGTCGACCACAAGTTGTACAAGAACTTCATCCTCAAGGCTGGAGCCAATATCATGCACAGCCAGCGCAATTACAACCCGGGCCGTTCCTACAACCGTAACCCTATCTTCCCTGTCTATGACGCGGAGGGCAATTACTGGCTGTACAGCGACCAGGATTATTACCACCCTATCGCCCTCAAGGAGCATTCCACCAATACCACCGAAGGTACCAGCGTAATCGCCAATGCCGGTGTGGAGTGGAGGATCTTCCCGGCTTTCACCCTGACCAGCCAGTTCAACTACAAGCATGGCGAAAGGATCCAGGACATCTACAACCCTAAGAAATATTCCGAGTCTGGAACTTTCAACAAGGGATTCGGCCAGATCATCAACGGCAAGGACGACAATATCGTGGTGGATGTGTACGGCACCTACGACAAGGTGCTGGCCCAGAAGCATCACCTGACGGCCATGGCCGGTTATTCCTTCGAAAACTATCGTGCCCGTTCTTCCAGCCTTGCCGGCAAGGACTTCGTGAACGAAACCCTCGGCAACGAGAACCTTGCGGCCGGTAACCCTGAGCTCTATGAAATCGAGAACGGCCTTTCGGAGAGCAAGCTGGTATCAGGCCTCATGCGTCTGAACTACGGCTACGACAACCGCTACCTGTTTACCTTCACTGCCCGTGCCGATGGATCCTCCAAGTTCGGAGCCGGCAACAAATGGGCATACTTCCCTTCCGGAGCAGTAAGCTGGAACGCTCACAACGAAGCCTTCCTCAAGGATGTGGACTGGCTGAATGTCCTCAAGTTCCGCGCATCCTACGGTGTTTCCGGTAACCAGGGTATTTCCCCTTACCAGACCTTGAGCCGTTATGGCCAGCACCAGTACTATTACAACGGTTCATGGCAGACCGCCATCGGCCCTGGCCGAGAGGTCGGCCGCACCGGTGATAACGGAATCTACGTGCTCTGGGGAGGTATTCCTAACGTCAACCTGAAATGGGAAACCACTTCCCAGTTGGATTTCGGTATGGATATGAGCCTGTTCGGACACCGGCTCAACATCACCGTCGACTGGTATGACAAGATCACCGACGACCTGCTGCGTGAGCGCAACATCGCTCCTTCATCCGGCTTCGACCGCATGTGGGTGAACGACGGAAAGATCAGGAATACCGGTATCGAGCTCACCGTGGACGGAATCATGTATTCCAGCCGTGACTGGAGGGTTGGCGGCACCTTGATGTTCACCCGCAACCGCAACAGCGTGCTTAGCCTGGGTGATGCCGTTGAGTCCGGTCTCATGACCGACCCTAACACCGGCATGCAGTACGAGTATTACGGGAACAGCTCAGGCCAGTTCCGTGGCTACACCAATATCCTGGCTATCGGCCAGCCGATGTACGTGTTCTACGGATACAAGACGGACGGTATCGTCCAGAGCCTGGAAGAAGGCCTCGTCGCCGGTCTTACCGGAAAAGACGCGGAACCTGGTGAATTCAAGTATGTCGATATCAACGGTGACTCTACAGTGGATGAGAATGACCGCTGCATCATCGGAGACCCTAACCCGGATTTCCTGGCTTCCCTGAGCCTTGATGTAGCGTGGAAGAACCTGGATGCGAGCATCTTCTTCAACGGAGTGTTCGGAAATGATGTCATCAACACCCAGGCTTTCGGCCAGCCTAACAACAATCCGCTCCGCTGGACAACCGACAATCCTAACAACAACTATCCTAAACTCCGCGACGACCGCCAGACCCGCTTCGCCGACTGGTGGGTGGAAGACGGTACTTTCATCCGTATCCAGACCGTGTCGCTGGGATATACCATTCCGCTTCGCAAACAGGTCAAGTTCATGGAGAGCATCCGTCTCTACTCGACCGTGGACAACCTGTTCACCTTTACCAAGTTCAAAGGTTATGACCCTGAAGTGGGAGCCAACGGCATCTACAGCGGAGGTTATCCTCGTCTGAGGAAATGGACCTTTGGTGTTGACTTTAACTTTTAATGTGAGAAGCCATGAAAAAGATATTTGCTATCATACTTGCAGCAATTTGCCTGGCCGCTTGCGATCTGAACGAGAGACCTTACGGATTCTATTCTGAAGAGAGTTTCTATAAGACGGAGGCCGATGCACAGGCTGCCACCATGTACATCTACGATGCTATCAACTACATCGAGTACTCCCGTGCCATCGTTTTCCTTGGCGGAATGAATACCGACGAGCTGTACCCGAAGGGTGATGCCGCCGCCAGCACCAAGGACCTGGACGCCTGGACCACGGAAAACTTCAAGAGGAACGTCGCCCTCGGCAACTTCTTCAAGTATTCCTACATTACAATCAACCGCGCCAATGCGGTGATCGAGAATGTGCCGGGCATGGACATGGATCAGGGCCTGATCAACCGTTATACCGGAGAGGCCTATTTCATGCGTGCTTATTCCTACTTCAACCTGGCCCGCAACTTCGGCCGCGTTCCTATCCATAAGAAGGTGGTCGCCACCCTGGACGATACCGCAGCCGGACTGGCCGAGTCGTTGGATGAGTTGTGGAACTTCATCATTTCCGACCTGGAAGAGGCTATCCGCCTGCTCCCTTACTTCGCCAAACCTGAGACCGGCCGCGTGGACAAGGCAGCCGCCCAGGGCCTCCTGGCCAAGAGCTACCTTTATCTGGCTTCTGCCAAGGCAAACGGTGTAGCCCAGTACAGGGATATGTCATTCAACGTGGATGATTACTATTCCAAGGCGGTGCAGTATGCCGGACAGGTTGTGGACAACCCTGAGCAGACCACTTACCACTTCGACCCGGACCTTATGCACATCTTCGATGTCGAGTATCCGGATGGCCCTGAGCACATATTCATCATGAGCATGGACCGCACCGGTGACGGCGAAGGCCAGTATTCCAAAATATCCAAGATGTACATTCCTTATATCTCCGGCGGTACCGTGTACCTGAAGCAGGGTGATAAGGATGAGTATATCCCGACCCACGACGGGTGGAGCGAATACAAGACAGAGGATTCCTTCTATGAGAGCTTCGAGGAAGGAGACCTCCGCAGGGACTGGCTCATGTGCACCGAGGCATATGACGCAGCCGGCAATGTGGTCTGGACCTACAAGAAAGGCAATGACGCCACATATCCGTTCTGCCGCAAGTTCGTGGATCCGAAGTTCTCCGGAGACAAGACTTCCACCAAGCCTTACCTGATGCGTTTCTCCGACATCGCCCTGGTCTATGCCGAGGCTGCCGGTCCTACCGACAAAGCCTATGAGCTTGTGAACTACATCCGCAACCGTGCCGGTCTGGGTAACCTCCCTCCGGGTCTCTCGGTCGATCAGTTCCGCAACCAGGTCATCATGGAGCGTATCTATGAACTGGCCTTCGAAGGCAATATCACCTATGACATGCGTCGCACCGGCACCCTGCACACCGTGAAGGCACTGGCCGAGCAAGGCATCACTTCTGACGATGATATCGTATTCTATCCTATTCCGGCCTCCGAGACCGACCTTAACCCTAATATCAAGTAACCATGAAACGCAGTATATTATTCATTGCAATGGGCGCTCTTGTGTTACTGAGCGCTTGCACCAAGGACCCTTGGGACCAGATTTCGGAGGGCAGCTGGAATCAGGACCGCAAGATCCTGAACATCAAGTTCGCCGGGCAGGCCGGTCTGGCAAAGGTCACTGAAGTGGATGAGACCACCGGTACCATCGACGTGCAGCTGGCCACCAACTTGGTTGCTGACATGTCCAGCGTGGAGGTGTCCACCCTGGAGCTTTCATATAACGCTACTTCTTCTGTCCAGCTGGGCGGCAAACTGGATTTCACCGGCGCAGCTCCTACGATTACCGTGACATCGGCGACCGGCAAGTCCCGTGTCTATACCATCAACATGACGGAGTTTACCGAAACCATCCTGGGCTGCTATGCAATCACAAGCAGCCGTGTCTGGGGTGGTACCGGCCCTGAGTGGGGTGGCGGCGCCCTCATGGAACCATCCACCAAGAGCTGGTGCTGGTATATGGACGAAGGACATGGTCCTAATGCCGAATATGATGATTATCTGGAGTTTACCCTGGATGAAATCCGCGATGACGGCAATACTACCGGAAAGTGTATCCACTACGGCGGTGTGGACGGCAAGCATTGGAACTGCCTGTTCAAGGCTGCTGTGAACAAGGAAGGTGACACCGATATCGACCTTCACAAGTTCTACCGCCAGATTCCGGTTGGAGAGAGCACTTGGGTGCGTGACTACGTGAACAATACCATTTCCTTCATCGATGCCAACGGCAAGACCACCACGGGTCAGTTCCTGCCATCTGGCGACTACACCGTGTATGAAGGCAAGGTACTCACGGTCGAGAAGAACGCCTTCGGATTCAACCTGTCAGGTGTAGACGACTGGACCAATATCTACAGCGATTATGACAAGTTCGTCAAGCGCCCGCGCATATTCTTCGTACTCGTGACTCCTGTGGACCAGATTCCTGCAGCTTCCAAGACTGAAGGTACGGAAGGCAAGAACAGCGTCGAACCTCCGGCACCGGCTCCTGTCTTCGACCTGCCGGGTGACTGGAAGGTGAAGGAACAGTGGGTATACGGCGGTGCCGCAGGTGCTATCACCAAGGACCAGACGACTGCGAAGTCATGGTGCTGGAACGGCAATTATGTCAAGGAAAAGGACAATATCCTTACCTTCACTCCATCCCAGGAAGGCAGCCTGAGCGGCAAGCTCTTCTATGGTCCTGGCGCTGACGGCGGTTACTGGGACTATATGTATGTGGGCAAGAAGGCAGGTGAGCCTGTAAGCATCGACTGCACCAAGTGGTACGGGTGGCTGCCTCATACGGAAACCACTTATACCTTCAACCCGGACGACATCACGGAACAGTCTCCTTGTGGAACCGTGACCATCAAGGTCAGCAGCGTAGTTACCTACAATGTGCCGATCCTCCTCCCGGGCAGCTATGAGTTCCTGGGCAAGAGCGCCCTTGTAATAGCTGAAGGCTGCATGGCCCTGGCTCTGCCGCTGGCCGACGCTCCTTCGAACGATCACAGTTACGAGTGGACAGATTACGACCGCTTCGTGAACAGCCCGCTCCTTTATGTGATGGTATTCGAGAAACAGGTTCCTGCTGAATGATGCTGAAGCATATCCTTCCTATTTTGATGCTTGCGGTCGTCCCTCTCGCTTTTTCGTGCGGGGGGGACGGTCCTGCAGGCACTGACGATCCTGTCGAGCCAGTGAAGTTGAAGATGGTCGATCCTGATGCCACACCTGCAACCAAGGCTCTTTATTCGAATTTATGGGCAATCCGGGAGAAGGGATGGATATACGGGCATCAGAATGACTTGATCAACGGCCGCAAGTGGCAGTATGAGGTGGGCCGGTCAGAAACCAAGGATGTCTGCGGGGACTATCCCGGCATCTTTGCGGTGGATGTGGCTTCTTTCATGGACGGCCGGGAAGTACCGCTCCAGACCCTGGAAGAGAATCCGGTCAAACTGCGTACCATCAAGGAGGCCTACGACCGCGGCATGGTGGTGATGGCCTGCATGCACCTGAACAACCCGCTCACCGGCGGCGACTCATGGGACAATTCCAGTAATCAGGTGGCGGCCGAGATCCTGAAGGAAGGGAGCCCCACCAATGTCAAGTTCAACGGCTGGCTGGACAATCTTGCTTCCCTGGCCAAAAGCCTCAAAGGAAGTGACGGAGTGCAGATTCCAATCATCCTGAGGCCTTTCCATGAACATGGACATCCTTGGAGCTGGTGGGGCAGCAGCTGCACCACGGCTCCGGAATACATCGCCCTGTGGAAGTTCCTGGTGGATGGGATGAAAGCCCGGGGCGTCCACAATTTCATCTATGCGATATCCCCCGCCATGAATGCCAAGCAGACGGAGAGCGATTTCCTTTTCCGCTGGCCCGGTGACGAATACGTGGACTTCATGGGAATGGACTGCTATCTGGGCATCAACAACACGGTTTTCCTGAACAACCTCAAATGCCTGCGTGCAGTATCCGAGCGGAAAATGAAACCTGCCGGGGTTACTGAGATTGGCGTCGAGGGTTTCAAGAACCCGGATTATTGGATCGAGAACATCGCTGCTCCGATGGCGGGCCGCAAAATGTCGATGCTCGTGACCTGGAGCAACAAATACGATCCAATGGAGCAGGGGAGCGTGTATTTTTCCGTGTATCCAGGACATCCTTCGGCAGACTCTTTCAGGCAGATGTACGCCCGTCCGGATACATACTTCTGTGGAGACCTTCCCCCTATGTATAAAATGGCTGAAAACATAATCGTAGAATAATGAAACCCTTCTTTCTCGCTACATTGATATTGTTCCCGCTGCTTTGCGGGTGCAAGGAAAAGATCGAACCGGATAACGGAGATCCTCAGGAGGAGGTAATCCTGAGCCTTGCGGATGCGAATGCTACCGCAGAGACCAAGGCGTTGTATTCCAATCTATGGGCAATCCGGGACAAAGGCTGGATGTTCGGTCATCACGACGACCTGATGTATGGTCGCAAGTGGTATGGGACGGAAGGCGGCTCCGATACCAAGGATGTATGCGGAGACTATCCGGCCGTGTACAGCCTGGACCTGTCCACGTTCATGGACGAGAGGTCCGAGACCGAAGGAGTGGAGAATGCCATGCGCATCAAGCTGATGAAGGAGGCCTATGACCGGGGCATGGTCATTACGGCCTGCCTGCACCTGAACGATCCGCTTACCGGAGATGACGCCTGGCTGGATTCCGGCAAGACATCTAAGGCGGCAGCTGAGATCCTTAAGAGCGGCAGTGCCACGCAAGTGAAGTTCAATGGATGGCTGGACAAGCTGGCAGATGTAGCCAAGAACCTGAAGGGTTCAGACGGCAAGGTTATCCCGATTATTATCCGTCCTTTCCACGAACACACGCAGACCTGGAGCTGGTGGGGGAAATCGACCACCACGGAGCAGGAATTCGTCGGACTGTGGCGGTATTTCGTCGATTATCTTAAAAAGGCAGGCGTACACAATCTTATCTATGCCATCTCTCCACAGATGGACTCCAAGAAAGAGGAAAGCGATTTCCTGTTCCGCTGGCCAGGCGATGAATATGTGGACTTCATCGGGATGGACTGCTACCAGGGTATCAAGAACGATATATTCCTGGGCAACCTCAAGCTCCTTTCCAAACTGTCGACGGAAAAGAAAAAGCCGGCAGGCGTGACGGAAACCGGCGTGGAAGGCTTCAAGGTGGCGGATTACTGGATCACCAACATCGCTGCCCCGATGGCTGGCAGGAAGATGAGCCTGCTGGTTACCTGGCGCAACAAATATGACCCGATGGGACAGGGATCGCACTACTTCTCCGTATTCCCCGGCCATGTGTCGGAAGAGAGTTTCAAGACCATGTACTCAAGGTCGGATACCTATTTCTGCAAGGACCTTCCGAAAATGTATGTCATGGCTCAAAACGTTACCGTACGATGAAAGCACGCTATATCTTCCTGGTCATGGTGGCCGGCCTGCTCGTCTCCTGTACCAAATCGGTGAAGGTCACCGTCACACAGGAGGTGATCAATCCATGTTATCTTGGCAACGGAATCGAATGGGATCCCTACGATGAGGCCATTCCATGGGGGGCAGCCTTGTCGGACGAAGATTGGAATACGCTGTATGAGCGGCTTGACTACATGCAGCCTCAGTATGTCCGCTGCATGATCAACAGCCCTTTCACCTATTACACGGGGAAGGACTTCGAAGATGGACGTAATTCAGAGAATATCAAGAAGTTGTTGGAGTACTGCCAAAGCCGTGGCGTGATGGTGGTGTATGGGGAGTACAATCCTCCTGCGTGGGAGATGAAAGGCTCCAAGGAATGGGTGGAGGCATCGGTGCGTCACCTCAACTGGCTGGTGGCTGAAAACGGTTTCACCTGCATCAAGCACTTCGTCATATTCAATGAACCGGACGGGAACTGGGCTTCTACAAACGGAGACTTCGCTTTCTGGAAGGAGATGGTCGGCCGGTTCCAGGCCGAGATGGACAAGTATCCGGCCCTGAAGGGGCAGGTGGACATCGCAGGCCCTGATGCCGTCATCGACTATGCCAATCCAGCCTCGGAGTATGATGCCGAGGGCTGGCTGAAGGCAACGGTGGAAAACGTTCCGGAAGTGGGTATTTACGATATGCACGCCTATCCCGGGCAGCGTTACGTGCGCAGCGGGGAGTTCGAGGAGACGCTTAAGAAACTCAAGGCTATGGTTGACAAGCCTGTGATCCTGGGCGAGGTGGGCTTCAAGTATTTCTCCGACCCTGCCGATTCCACCCTGGCACAGGAGTATTGGAAGCGGGTGGAAGGCCATCCTTTTACCAAGGGATCCGATTGCAACATGATGGTCTATGACGACTTCTATGCCCTGGATATGCCGTTGCTCCTTATGAGCGTGATGAATTCCGGTTTTTCCGCAGCGGCAGCCTGGATGCTGGACGATGCCATGCACTCAAACGGCGATTCCGGCCGGATCGAGGATATCAAGCTCTGGGGGATGTGGAACATCCTCGGGGCTGAAGTATTCGGAGATCCTTCCCAGGAAGAAGTCCGTCCGTGGTACTACACCTGGAGCCTGATGTGCAGGCACTTCCCGGCGGGCAGCAAGATACTGGAACTGGAAGGCGACTTGCCGGAAAACGTTGCTTCTACTGCGGCACAGCTTCCGGATGGCTCATATTCAGTAGCTTTCGTCAATTATGGGAGTGAGAGTCATCCTATCGACTTGAAACTGCCTGTGTCTTTCGAGGGATACAGCCTGCAAACCTATCATTCCGGCTTGGAGAAAAAGCCTGTCTCCAACGGAAGATTCGTACTTCCTGCCCAGACATTTGCCATTGTTTCCAAGTAATGAAGAAAACGATTGTCTTGATGGCGGCCTTGTTAGGCTGCCTGCTGGCATCGGCCAAAGTTAAGCTTCCGAGCCTTTTGGGGGACGGAATGGTGCTCCAGCGTGATGCTTCTGTACAACTGTGGGGTTCTTCTGACCGCACCAGGGTTACGGTGGTAACCTCCTGGGACGGGAAAAAGTATTCCGCGAAGCCTGATGATTCCGGTAGCTGGAGCGTGCATGTAAACACTCCTGCTTCGGGAGGCGGTCCATATACCGTCACCATAAGCGATGGGGACAAACGGGTGCTCCGGAATGTCTATGTTGGGGAAGTATGGATATGCAGCGGCCAGTCCAATATGGAGATGCCGCTCGGAGGTTGGGAGCATCAGCGGGTGGAAAATGCTTATGAGACCATCCAGGATGCAGTTTCTACGCCTTTGGTAAGGATGTTTACCGTGGCTCGGCACAACTCCGACTCGCCTCAGGAGGACTGCCGTGGTTCCTGGAAAGCCAGTACCCCGGGGACGCTCCGGGATTTCAGTGCCACGGCCTACCATTTCGGCAAGACCCTTTCCCGGTTCATGCCGGACATGCCGATCGGCCTCATAGCCACCGATTGGGGCGGTACACCTATCGAAGCATGGCTCAGCGTCAAGGCTTTGGAGGACACCCCGGGCATCGATGTACCACTGTCAAAGTCCCTGTATTGGGAGGAAGTGCACACCGGTCAGCTTTTCAACGGAATGATTTATCCGCTGCGCCGTTTCGCCGCCCGTGGTTTCATCTGGTACCAGGGCGAGGCGAATCTCGTCAATGCTGCTGATTATCCGGCGATTACGGTTTC